>CAMFGH010000071.1 GCA_945949875.1 uncultured bacterium | reverse complement strand
AACTAAAGATCACAGCAAGATACAAAAACCGGAACGCTTCATCCTTCGTCTTCTCTGCACTTTGACAGAACAAAATCACAATTAATATACCAAGAATGGTAAACGGAATATTCCGGTAAATCCCCCAGGACAGTGGTGCCTCGGCACTGGTCCATTCATTTTGCGGCATGAGACACAACACAATTCTGCCGAGCGCTGTCGTATAATTTTCCAGCCCCGTCGTGCAAAGTGCAATCGCTCTCGGTACGAGGTGAAACGCATCGCCACACCCCAGAATGACCGCCATCATTCCAAAAAGGGTATACTGCCTGCGCCCTTTACTGCCGCGTATCATCATGATACCAATCGTGACCACCGATACCAGATACACAATGTCAAATAGTGTTTCAAAAATAGCCTGCATAAATCTTCTCCTGAACATCGTTCATTTTTGTTCCATAAAGAATCCCGCCATCTGGCGGGAATTATGTTACCGGTAAAGAACTCTGCTTATGATCTCAACAAGTGTGTCACAGTTTCCGTTTCCTTGTATAAGAAAAAGCAATATATTGTCGAGCACAAATCCAACAAACGTCTCCTCAGTAAATGACTCCGAAAATGCGCCTTTGGCAACTGCCTGATCTGCGTGCAGTACATTCAAAAGTCCCGCATTCATATGCGTGAAATAACGCTGCATAGTGCGTTTTGCTTTCCCTTTTTCCGAATTCGCAAGGCTGATTGAATGGGTGGCAAAAAAATCCGGGTATTCCCCGACTCCCTTCTGTACGCATTCAAACAAATACCTAACATATCCGGAAAACGAAAAATCGCTTCCTTCGATGTGATGCTCGTATTCATTCCACTTACCTCCAACATGAACAATGTTCATAATGCCACTATTTTGCTTCCATGTCTATAAACGCGGGCTCGATTCACAACAAATTTACTTACAAAGTAACTGCGAATGAAATTTCAAGTACATCATGATTGCAAATACTTCCAGCCCGATCATCAGAACAATCATCGCATTGCCTACCGCATCCGGAATATTCGGTATAAACAGGAGAACCAGAATGCAAACGTCCACCACTGCAGTACACACTTTTCCGTACCACTGTGCACCATTTAACGTTTTTTTCACCTTCAGCAAATAAATCCCCATGACCGCCATATAGATTTCTTTGACCAAAAACACAATAAAAAACACTTTCATCCATGGATGTCTGAGCGCAACCGCAAGGGCAAGTGTTCCCTGAACCAATTTGTCCGCCACTGGATCCAAAATTTTTCCAAAATTTGTAATCATGTTAAATCTTCTCGCGATAAAGCCATCCAGAGCATCTGACAAAAAGATCAGTCCCAGAATCACAAACGTTATAGTAAATTCTTCCCTTGTTTTAGCCCGGTAATAGCATATCAAAAACACCGGCAGCATCAGTATACGAAAATATCCGAGCATATTTGGTATTGAAAATAGTTCTTTTTTCCTTTCTTTCATCATCGTATCCTCCTAGTGACTAGTACACCGAAAAATAAGTTTCTGATACATTGACGCAGGATGATTGTTTCATATGCAAGGCGGAGGAATGAGGCGTAGCGGTGGCTACGTCGATTGACGACAACGCTGCAGATGAAAAATCAGACAAGTCAAGGTGTCAGTTACTTATTATTCGGTGTACTAGGGGGACGGGTTCCCTGGTCACTCTAATTTTGTATCTATAATGTTGTTAAAAACATTATAGATGTTTTGTGTGTTTAGAAATATGTTCATGTTATGAGCTAATGAGTTTCACTTATATTATAGCATTTAGGCGAAAAAAGTAAATATGAAGGAAAGTCCAGGTCAGGGTTGTTTCACGAAGTATTTTGAAACTACTAAGACCTCCACATTTTTTGGCAAGAAACACTTTTCCCTCTTATATATTTTTCCTTAATTTCTCTGTCATCCGCTAAATAAATCAGCCGTTCCAGCCTTTTTCCCACATCTAGTTTCTGCGGATGCTCCAGGCGGCTGTCATCCAGGACAACCGCATCAAATTCATATCCCGGTTCAAAACTTCCTACTCTTCCAAAGAATGCTCCGCCTCCTTTTGTGGCCATATAGAATACTTCATCAATTGTGAGTGGTTTTAAGGAAGAATCCAGCATTCTCCATCTGAGCTTGGAGACCTGAATTGCCTGTGTCATGGCATAAAAAATATTTTCTGATGAACCGGCAGCCACGTCACTCCCCAGCCCAACATGAATTCCTTCCTCCAGGAAACGACGCACAGGTGCTGCTCCCGATGCCAGATTTGCGTTAGATTCCGGACAATGAGCGACAAAAACGCCCCGCTCTTTTATCATTTTTATTTCTTTCTCATTACTATAAACACAATGCGCCATTATTGTAGGACATTCTCCACCAAACAAATCGAATCTGGCATATGCATCTGCATATACTTCTGCCCAGGGACATAATTCTTTCACCCATTCTCCTTCACTTGGATTTTCCGAAAGATGAGACTGTACTGGAAGCCTATAAAGCTTTTGTATCTTATTCAATTCATTCATAAGCTCATCTGTACAGCTTGGAGTAAAGCGTGGCGTAAGAATCGGAAGTGTATTTTGATATTTCCGGTTCTCCACTTGCATCAGCCATTTTACAGTTTCTTCCGCCGATACCCTGTAAGACTCCTCACTCAGATAATCCGGTGCATTCCTATCCATATTTACTTTACCCACCATAGTTACTAATCCACTTTCTTCCAACCGATCCATCAAAAGCATCGTTGCATCACGATGAACCGTCGCAAACACACACGCCCTTGTCGTTGCACTCTTTTTAAGATTATCGGTAAAAATTCTGTAAGCTTTATCTGCATATTCTAAGTCCTTAAATTTGGCTTCTTCCGGGAACGTATTTGTTTCCAGCCAATCCAAAAGTTCCAGGTCCATTCCAAGGCCACGGAATGAATACTGGGGTGCATGGATATGCAGATCCGTCAGCCCTGGAATAATGATGTGATCTCCATAGTCAATAACCGGCAGATTCTCATATGCATCCGGGATTTCTTTGAATACACCTTCGCTTCTACCTTCCACACAAATTACATATTGATTTTCTGCCACTTCAATATTATCACTCTTCCGGCTGTAGCAAATATTCCCTTTAAGAATAAAATCGGTTCCCATTTTATTTCTCCTCTCTCTGAACGTAGAAATTCCCACTGCTTTGATATAAAAGCAGCGGGAACTTATAGTCAACTATTATGGTAGTTTGTAGAAACGTTCAACCAATCTTGAACATATATAAGTTTTTTTGTTTTTATTTTACCATTTTTTCTTTATCATTTCAATAGGGGACATTTCTTTTACCACGATGCTGGGGGCAAAAGAAACGTCCCCTAAGTCGACAAACCGCCCAATTTATTATATAATATACACACAACACTAATTATATTAACGGCGGTATACATATGGGAAAAACAAAGATTACAAACAAATTAAAACTGATTCTGTTTTGCGCCACCCTTGGTTCAGTCTCAGGTGCAGTTCTATGGCTCTTTCTGAGATTAGTTCACTTCGGAACGGAGTTTTTATGGAGCAAACTTCCATCTGCTGTGGGAAGCCCTATCTGGTATCCTATTGTAGCCTGTACTGTGGGCGGTGCCATCATCGGCATATTTCGGAAATGCTTCGGTGACTATCCGCAATCGATGGTAACTGTCATCGGTACAGTAAAGAAAACCGGCACCTATCCTTATCGCAAAATTATAATCCTTCTGATTGCCGCAGCTCTTCCGCTTATTTTCGGAAGCAGTGTTGGTCCGGAAGCCGGAATGGTAGGTGTAATGGTAGCTCTGGGATGCTGGGTAAATGAAAATGTTAAATTTGCGAAAGACAATACGGATTTTTACTCCAAAGTCAGCGTGGCGGTTTCACTGTCTGCCCTCTTTTATTCCCCACTTTTCGGCTTCTTCTCCGCTGTAGAAAATGAGGATGTCTCCCAGACGGAAGAGAAAGAAAATATAGACTCTAATTCAAAGCTTCTGGTTTATGGGGTTTCCATTGCCTCTTCGCTTGGGATTCTGACCTTACTCAACCAGCTTTTCGGCAAAGTTTCCGAAGGTTTTCCTAGTTTTGAAAATGCCCAGCCCGACAAATGGGACATAGCAATGCTGCTCGTATATCTGATTTGCGGAATATTGCTTGGCCTTTTCTTCGAGAAATCAGAAATGTGGTTCGAAAAACTTGCCGAAAAAACTCCTCCGATCTTAAGTGAGCTTCTGGCCGGACTGGTTCTTGGCTGCGTAGTTGCTTATCTTCCGGTTATTCAATTTTCCGGGGAAAGTCAGATGGCAGTGCTTATGAACGATTACGCCAAATATGCACCTTTAGCAATGATTGGAATTGCTTTTTTGAAAATATTGATAACAAATATGTGCATCCAGATGGGCCTCAAAGGAGGGCATTTCTTTCCGGTGATTTTCTCGGCTGTCTGCCTGGGATACGGGATCTCCCTTTTTGTATTTCCACTAAGTGCTGCCCACGCAACCTTTGCAGCTGCAATAACCACGGCAGCCGCTCTAAGCGTATCCATGAGAAAGCCTCTGGCAGTTACATGCCTTCTGTTTCTTTGCTTTCCCGTCAAGATGGGATTATGGATATTCCTTGCCGCTGTTCTGGCAGGCCAGATGACAAAAAATAAATTATAGCTTCTAACGGGGTGCTCGCTTGATTGGCACCCCGCATCAACACACATACAGCTGCAATCTCTGCTAAAGAGTATTTCTTCTCATCTGATAAAGCTTCATAGCCAGTTCAACCTCTGTATGTAAAGTAACATCTTTCAAATCCATATCCAGTATTTCGCAAATTTTCTGAAATCTATACTTTGCGGAATTGTAATGAATAAACAATTTCTGTGATGCTTCTTTGATATTCCATCCACATTCTATAATCATGTCGAGAGTTTTCAGCAAATCCGCATGGTTTTTTGTATCATACAATTCCAGGGGCTCCATATATTTCTTGCAGAACACAACCGTTTCACTCTGATCGGAAATCGAAAAAAGCAACCTGTAAATCCCCATTTCATCATAAAACATGATGCAATCAAATTTTTCCATTTGATAGCCTAATTCCACTACCCGCTTCGCTTGCTCATAGCTTTTGTGAATATTAATGATTCTGTCAACATATTCCCCGACCGCCATTGTAATCGTGAACGGCACCACATTTGAAAGATACTTCTGTATCTGATGAAATGCTTCTTTCAATTTTCCTTTAACAGACGGAGTATAATCATCAGAAATTAAAAATGCAACCGTATCACTCTGCTTATAATATTTTGAATTAGGAAAAAACTGCTGCATATATTGAATGGACGCACGAAATATACAGTCTGTATAATTCTGTAATTTTGAATTCTCCTCCGGATCCAATTTCGTCAAATAATTCTTTTTGATATTATTGATGTCTACAAGAACCGCAAAACCTCCTTCTTTAAAATCCCATCCATACAGCTGAGCTCTTGTCCGAATTTCTTCTATCGTTTTAACATTATTGAAAAAAAGATCCTCCACAAACGAAGTTTTGTATTTTTCTTCAATCATTGTATTGCTGATTCTCATCTGCATCCTCAGAATGATAACAATGCTTGCATATTCGATAGCAGTTTTATAGATATTTATTTCCCAATCATTTTTCCCTGCCATTTTATTTCTTTCTGTGAGATCTACAAGATACCCATATTGTCTTTTTTTATCTTCCACAACAAAATATTCATATTCATCTGTATAATCCGAAATATTCTCACAATAATCTTCATACTTTTCATTTTCATCGGAAAAATAGTTTTTTTCAAACACCTTATCTATAAATAGCACAGGAGATTTAATCAAATCACTCAATGTATATAGAATCTCAGGTATACTGCTTCCTTTAATTGCCAATTCTATAAAACTTTTATGAATATGGCTGGATTCCTCCAATTCTGACGCCTGCACAGATATAATATTAGAAAGTACCGGGTTGATAATATCACAAAAGGCAAATTCTCCCGGACACGATATAAGCGGAAAATGTTCCTTATTAGCCAGTCCTATTGCTTCCTCCGGAATTTCTTTCAGATAACGATCTAATTTCACAACTAATGCACTGATTCCCTTATGAATTACTTCCTTTGTAAATTCAATAAATGTTTCCTCTTTATCACTTACCGCATATGCTGTAGTGATCACAACTTCATTTCCCCGAAGCCAGTTCAATCCGTCCGGAGTATCTATAACAGTAACTGATGATATTTTTCTGTCTAATCCTGATTCTCCTGCAATCACTTTCAAATTATTCTTCAATGAGGGAACCTGCAGCAACTCATATACTGTCATCCTATTCTCCTTTCTTCTGAAGTCTAAGGTTTTCTGGTATCTAACATTGATAGTATAATATTTTATTACAAAAACGTCTTTGTATCTTATGTATAAATAAGCATATATTATTTTGTATGTCAAACACAATTTTTGTTATTTCAATTCTGTTTTTTATTTCTTTTTTTGTACTTCAAACACATGTTTTTTTCATTTACAGAATGCTATACTTCTTAACATAACAAGTGTTAACACGAAAACAATCAAATGATTATAAGGAGTGAGATTATGGATTATGTAAAAATTTCAAATTCAGGCGTTCTTTGGCTGTTGTGTGGTGTTACGGTAATCATTTCTTTTGTTCAGGCAGTTTTATATATGCGCATGGCAAAAAAAACTGCGGTAAAAGCAAATATTTCTAACGAAATTCCCAAAACCGCTTTTCGTGTCGGATTAATATCCGCTATCGGACCGGCTCTTGGTGTTTTCATTGTTATGGTCGGTTTAATGTCTTCGATCGGAGGTCCACTGGCATGGCTTAGGCTCTCCATCATCGGCGCAGCTCCCACTGAACTAACAGCAGCAACGCTCGGTGCGGAAGCTTGCGGTGTGGAGCTTGGCGGCGCAGGATTTACGTTAACTGTAATGGCTGTCAGTTGGTTTACAATGACATTAAATGGTGCCGGATGGCTCGTATCTACAGGCGTGATCACACCTGCTCTCGAAAAAGTCCGAAACAAAATAAGCGGCGGTGACGGAAAATGGCTGATTATTCTAAGTGGTGCCTGTTCTCTTGGTATCTTCGGTTATTTAAATGTAAATGAAATTTCCAAAGGATTTGGAAATACAGCTGCCGTATTAGGCGGAATTTTCAGTATGATGTTCCTTTCAAAATTTGTAGTACCAAAATTCCCAAAACTGCGTGAATATACTTTAGGTATTACCATGATAATCGGAATGGCCTGTGCAATTATTTTTGATTTGGCTGTCGGTTTATAGTGAGTTTACAGGAGGTAATAGAATATGGACAATAATCAACTTTTAAAAGAATGGAAACGAAATAGTATTCGAATCGGAAGCCCTACCAATCTTCTAGCAGCCATCACTTCATTCATCCCGGTTATCTGGCTCTGCACGAAATATAATTGCTGGCCAGATCCAAAACTGATTTTTTCTGCATGGGGAATGGTTGCCCTGTCTTTCGGTGCTTTCTATATAGTGGAGCCGGTTTCCTATTATGCTTCACTGGGTCTGACTGGTACATATCTAAGTTTCCTTTCAGGAAACATAGGAAACATGCGTGTTCCCAGCGCAACAATGGCTCTGGAAACAACAGGAAGTAAACCCGGAACTCTTCAGGCTGAAGTTGCATCTACCATGGCAATCTGCGGTTCCATCGTAACAAACCTGATTGCCACAACCAGTGCTGTATTAGTTGGTTCAGCTGTTGTATCTGTCCTTCCTGAATTTATTACAGCAGCCCTTACCAAATATGCTGCTGCCGCCATTTTCGGAGGAACATTCGGAACATATGCAGCCAAATACCCTAAAATAGCTGTATTTGGCATTGGACTTCCATTACTTTTAAAATTCACAATTGCTCCACCGACATGGATGCTTATCATCGTATCTGTATTCGGCAGCCTCGGATTTGGTAGATTTTTATATGTAAAAGAAAACAAAAGCACTGCATCAAAGAATGCATAAAAGAATAATAGGAGATGTTAAAATGAGCATGTGGGAAGAATGTAAAGAACTTCAAAATGACCTTGTAAAAATGAGAAGAGACCTTCATCAGATTCCGGAACTTGGCAAGATTCTTCCAAGGACCCAGGAATACATACTAAATGAATTAGAAAAGCTTGGAATTCCTTATAAATGTTCAAAAACAGATAGCAGCATTATTGCTGATATCGTAGGGGGAACTCCCGGCAAAACGATTGCGCTTCGAGCTGATATGGATGCGCTCCCGATCAAGGAGCTGAATGCTGTAGATTACGTTTCTAAAAATGAAGGGTGTATGCATGCCTGTGGACATGATACACATATGACTATGCTTCTTGGCGCTGCAAAAGTATTAAGTCAACATAAAAATGAATTAAAGGGTACTGTGCGTCTTCTGTTTCAGACCGCTGAAGAATTGTCCAAAGGGGCACAGATCATGATAGCTGACGGCGCTATGGCAGGTGTCGATGCTGTATTCGGGCAGCATATCGGAACAATTCTCAACAAAGACATCCCTGCCGGCAAATTCATCCTCACCCCAGGCTGTTGTATGGCTTCATTTGATCGATTCGTTATCAAAGTAGAGGGACATGGGTGTCATGGCTCTACTCCCGAAAAAGGTATTGATCCTATTAATATCGCTTCACATATTGTCATTTCTCTTCAAGAAGTAATTGCAAGAGAAATTTCCGCCACCAAACCGGCTGTTCTCACAATAGGTTCAATCCATGGTGGTAATGCATACAATGCGATTCCGGACACAGTTATGATTGAGGGTACCATACGTGCTCTTGAGGAACCTATAAGACGTAAATTAGCTCAGAGAATTGAAGAAATTGCAAATGGTGTCGCCTCTACCTTTGGCGGAACCATTGAATTTGAAATGGATTGGGGTGCGCCTCCGGTCATCAACAACGATGCTATGGCCCACCTCGCGATCGATGCGATTACGAAAGTAGCCGGCTCTGAAAATGTGATTACACAAGTACCTGCTCCAAACATGGGCGGTGAAGATTTTGCTTACTTTTTAAATGAAGTTCCGGGGGCATTTTTCTTTTTAAGTTCTTCTAATAAAGAAAAACATACGGATGTCGCACACCATAATCCGTTATTTAATATAGACGAAGATGTTTTATATCTTGGATCTGCTGCATTTGTTTCAATAGTAGAAGAGTTTTTGAAATAAACAAAGGGGGCCGTGCCCCCTTTTGTTCACTCTATTCTTTTTTTTCTAAACTTCTCCTGACCTCACACAGGAGTCCGGTTCCTGACAGTAGCAATATCATGATCCAGAATACTGCCTGACTCTGATCTCCTGTTTCCACCTTTGTTTCACTGCCATCCGGTGGCTGATCCTCATCTTTTGCATCATTCTCCGGAACATCTTCCGAAGCTGCTATCACATAGGCTTTGACTTTTGTGCTCCCGGCATAGTCCGCATCTTTCGCCTCCTCAGCCAGAGCTGTCTTGGAAAAACCCAGGAAGCAGATACAGCTAAGAAGAGCCAGGACCATAACTCTTCGTATCAAATTTCTCTTTGTAGAGATATGTTCTTTTCTACTGTGCATTCACGTTTACAATTCTTGTATAGAAGTTCAAAGTTCCGGAATATGCGCCACCCCAAACATCCAGATCTTTGCCATATAACTGGTTGCAGTTTAATCTCAACTGATTCGTGTGCTCCTGAACTGCATCGGTGAATGTTATAAACAGAAATCCATTCTGATACCACGTTCCATCCTGAACGTTCGAATTTTGGTCATACATCTCATATGTGAGGGAACAATCTGAATTTTCTCCCAGCAGTTTAAATGGATCATTCATTGATTCTGCAGTTTCATCTTTCACCAGAACAGCAATGCCCTGACCAGCTGCTAAGCCTTCAGCTTTTATACATTTGACTGTAATATCTACAGAAGAATAGGCATCTGCATCTGTTGTAGGCTGTTGCAGCGTTCCAAAGTCAACACTTTGCGGAATGGTAATAAGATAGTCAGGTTTATTATCATTATCCGTAACATTGGCGTGTACTTCCGTATCTCCCCTTTGCCTGGTCTCTTCTGACGGATCAAGCTCAATATCTGCTGCCAGAACGCCCATTGTGCAAGATACCAGCATTGCTGCTGTACATAACCCTGCCATCATTTTTTTCATTACTGCTTTTTTCATCTGAATTCCTCCTACTTCACATACAATTGAAACTCTGTGCTTCCGCCATTTAACGGACTGTTGTCCTCGATGGCGTAGCATTTATATTCTATAACCGCCTGATACTCTCCTGTTTCAAGTTCCTGTTCGATGGAAATTTCCTCCAGACCTTCTCCTGGTTTTAACTCCTGAGACTCAAAGAGTTTCGTTCCGTCTGCAAGCTTCAGTACGATTATAAAATTACATGTATTATCTGCCGGATTGCCGATACTTACGGTCTGCTCTTTCGTATTCGCTTTCATGACCATACTTGTATATCCCGGTATCATAATCTGTTTTCCCTCAGCGGGTTTTTCCGGTTCGATATCCACATCCCATGCAACGACCTGGGCAGATGTATGTTTTGCTTCTTCTTTCTTATGATTCATCATAAACCAGAAGATTCCTGCGGCTGCTATGGCAGCCGCAATAAAGATAATGATTATGATTGTTTTAGTTTTTCTTTTCATTTTATTTACTTGCTTTCTTTCTTCTCCAGTAAAGGATACCTGCCGATGCAGAACCTGCCAGGATAAAAATTCCTAACCAAAGGAGCAGATTACTGGTATCTCCTGTTTTTACCACCTGAGACAAGATGCTCTTTTTCGCCAATACGGCAAAAGGAGCAAGTTCTTCTACTTCTTTGGAAGCAATCATCTGCTGATTGATTGCCAGTTCTTCTACTTTATCGTTTCGGTAAACAAGGACTTTATAATCTTTTCCGCGGTATTTTGACAGATCCAGTTTCAGCTTCAGTGTTTCTTCATAGGCAGCCGGCTGTCCGTCTTCGTATACCAACGCCGGTTCTCCACAATAGAGGATCTGTCTGTCTGAATTCTCCACATACTTCTGGAAAGCCTTGTAAATTTCATTTTTCTTATCCAGTTCCGTCAGCTGAAGCTTGGTATCTTTGTGCATAAGGCCTTTTACCGTAAGTCCTTTCGATGCATTGATTAATTCTGTTTCCACTACCAGAGAAGATAAAATCTTCGGATAAGCAGAATTCTTTGAATCTGACCTTGTCCATCTGCAAAGTCCCTCTTTTCCTTCCGTCAGAGTATTCAGTTCATCCTTGAAAGCATCCGATCTCATCTCTTCTTTTGCCTTTGCTGTTCCCTGTTCTTCCCCTCCGAATAATGTATTCAGGTAGAACGTATCTGAGATTGCTCCTTCGCCACTTCGGGCAGACGCCGTTTCATTTTGCCCACAGACAGCCCCAACGGTCTTAGCTTCTATTGATGCAGAAGCACAGTATGCTATATGAATGATTCCGTTTCCTGTCAGTGTTCCGGTAATTCCGCCTGCGATTCCGTTTTCACCCGTTTTCAGTTTTCCCATACTCAGACAGTTTTCTATGGTTCCACTATTGATTACAGCAATTCCACCGGCAATTCCGTCCGAAGAAGCTGCCGTAGCCTCTGCATAGTTTGCGGTATTTCGTATCACTCCTTTATTTTCAACAACAACACCGCCCGCCATGGACTTACCTTTTACAAAGGTTGTTGTTTCGGATAACGGAAGGGTTTCTCCTGATAATTTGTCTACAAAACTTCCGGAAAGATTTGATCCGCTGATACATTCATCGATCAATCCATAATTGGTAAGGGCAATTCCTGCTGCCTTCTCTCCTTCAACAGTCTGGTAAAAGATACCGAGGTTCTTGACGGTTCCCATGGAACCAATGGTGTCAAAAAGTGCTGCGTCCCCATCAGTCGGCTTCATATCAAACCGATAGACGTAATATCCTTGTCCATCAAATGTACCATTGTATGGCAATTCCGCTGATCCGATCAATTCTGTTAATGTTTCACCATTTCCGAAAATGGTATTCATCAATTTGAAATCAGCTCTGTTATTCTTCTTGACAATTTCCGGAATCTTCTTGAAATCTTCAAACGTGTAGATCTCATATGTTTCTTTCTCAGGCTCGGTATCATAGTTTGAATAGGTTCCGTCGCTCAAACGGTATACAGTACCATGCGTATTGTCAAGTACCGGGTAATCATCCGGTGTTTTTCCATTATCAATATTCTGATACCATACCTGTGTTCCATCAGTCACTTCCCGGTTCAGAAGATATGCTTCCTCACCGCTCTTAAACTCGCCTGCCGTCTTCGCCAGTGCAAGTGTATTGTCATTTACAATATCCGAATCTCCCAAAAACGGCTTGCTTCCTATTGTGTCAAGATAATAGCAGTTCTCAATTCCATCTTTCTTCGCATGAATGGTTCCGGAGATTGTACCATAATAATCCATTCTCTGTGTAGAAACCTGTCCATAGTTATAACAATCCGACAGAATGATGTCTTTTCCGCTCATATTAATCAGACCGGCAATGCCGCCTGAACATCCGGATCCACCCACGTTTTCGGCCGTATAATAGTCAATTTCCCCATAGTTCGCACAGTTTTTAATGATTGTGCAGCCCGGATAGGAATCATCCTGATATACAACACCAACGATTCCACCTGCACCATAAAAGTCCATATTCAGAACAATACGTCCGGAATATGTACACTCCTGTATCGATGTCTGTGCATTGATCTGTCCTGCAATTCCACCTGCGCCATACAGCATTCCGGATATGATATTAACATGAGAATTTACTCTCTTGATCACACCGCCGGAAGTTGTTCCCACAACACCGCCTACAGCACTGCTTGTACTGCCCGTTGTAGTTAGATTTCCTTTCAAGGTAAAATTCTTCAGCGTCGCTTTTTCTGATTCCTCACTCACTTCCGGTGCCGTGACAAGGCTCTGGAAAAATCCGGTATCCGAATCCGCCTTAGTCATTCTATAATCAGAAATGGTATGTCCCTGTCCGTCAAAGTATCCTCTGAATTCTACGATTGCTTTCCATTCGTATTTCTCATCTGCCGGATTTTTAAGCGAAATATCGGATACAAGAACACCATGTGCATCCGGTCTGGCTTCCTCAATAATTGC
>CAMFGH010000070.1 GCA_945949875.1 uncultured bacterium | reverse complement strand
CTTTGTCTTTTTTGTTTTCCGAGTTATATTTCTTTTTAAATTGTTACTCTTTCTGTGCATAATCCTTTAGGAATTCGTGTATCTTATCCGTTGGAGTATGTACAAAGGATAAAGATACATTATGATTCATAAAGTCGATGATGGAAGCAAGGAATTTGCTCATATCGGCAGTTGTGTAATATGGTTTTTCATATATTTCAGGTTCCAGATAAGTCAGATTTGTGGTGATGAGCTGATCAAAGTATCCTTTTTCATAACCATCATCAAAAGAAGCAAGTCCATTGGTGAATAATCCAAAGGTAGTGCAGATAAATACCCGCTTTGCCCCCATTTCTTTTAACATCCTGGCAGTATCCAGCATGCTTTCACCGGAAGAGATCATATCATCCACAATGATGGCATCTTTACCGGTGATGTTGTCACCCAGAAACTCATGGGCAACAATTGGATTTTTTCCATTAATGATGGTAGAGTAGTCGCGACGTTTATAGAACATACCTGCATCCACCCCAAGAACGTTTGCAAAATAAATGGCGCGATCCAGAGCTCCTTCATCCGGACTGATCACGATGGTGTGTTCTTTGTCTACCTTCAAATCCGGCTGGGCGGACAGAAGAGCTTTGGTAAACTGATAGGTGGGCATGAAATTATCGAAGCCGCAAAGTGGAGCGGCATTTTGTACCCGAGGGTCATGGGCATCAAAGGTAACGATATTGCTTACCCCCATGGCACTTAATTCTTCCAAAGCATAGGCACAGTCTAGGGATTCCCGTCCGTTTCTTTTATGCTGTCTGCTTTCATATAAGAAAGGCATGATAACTGTGATACGATGTGCTTTTCCGGCAACTGCGGCAATCATACGTTTCAAATCCTGATAATGGTCATCCGGAGATTTATGATTTTCATAACCATTTACACTATAGGTGATACTGTGATTACAGACATCCACCAGAATATATAAATCTTTTCCGCGGACACTTTCGTTGATACGACCTTTTCCTTCCCCGGATCCGAATCTGGCACATTCTGCATCCACCAGATAATTATTTTCGCGATATCCCTGAAAAGCAGGATCGCTGACTAAATCTTTATGTGTGTTCTTTCGGAATTCTACTAAATAATCATTGATGATGGAACCGAGTTCTGCTGCAGAATCCAGTGCAATGATTTTCAGTGGTGCAACAGGAAGAGATTGTTCTAGTTTCGTGACGTCTGCCATCGTATACCTCCGGAAAAGTGAAAATGATAGTTCGAATCAAACCTTTAACCTATCTTAATTTATAATATTCCTAGTGACACGTCAAGGAAATTCTAGTATGATTATGATAGATTTGAAAGAAAAAACAGACTGGTAGAAAGAATGAAAAATAAGCATAAACATGTAATTGGCAGAGTGCTGGATGACAGTATTGCACAGGAAATGGGACTGGAGCCGGGAGACAGTATTCTACGGATTAATGGGGAAGAAATAGAAGATATTTTTGATTATCAATATCTGATACAGGACGATTATATTGAGGTTACTGTTCTGACAAAGGACGGACAGGAATGTCTTTTGGAGATTGATAAGGAATATGATGAAGATCTGGGAATAGAATTTGAAAACGGACTGATGGATGAGTACAGAAGCTGTCATAATAAGTGTATTTTCTGTTTTATCGATCAGATGCCGGAAGGAATGAGGGAGACTCTTTATTTTAAAGATGATGATTCCAGGCTTTCCTTTTTACAGGGAAATTATGTGACACTGACTAATATGTCGGATCATGATGTGGAACGGATTATAAAATATCATTTATCGCCGATCAATATCTCCTTTCAGACCACCAATCCGGAGCTCCGCTGTATGATGCTTCATAACAGGTTTGCCGGGGATGCTTTAAAAAAAGTAGATCGTTTTTATGAAGGCGGTATTACCATGAACGGGCAGATCGTCCTTTGCAAAGGGGTAAACGATGGAGCAGAGCTGGAAAGAAGTATCCGGGATCTGACAAAATATCTGCCTTATTTGGAGAGTGTTTCTGTTGTGCCCGTAGGACTGTCCAAATTCCGGGATGGATTATATCCATTAGAACCCTTTGACAAAGAAGATGCCTGTGCAGTGATTGATGAAATCGAAAAGTGGCAGAATAAAATATATCCGGAATATGGACTGCATTTTATCCATGCATCAGATGAGTGGTATATTCTTGCAGAACGGGAGATGCCGGAGGAAGATAGGTATGATGGCTACCTGCAGTTGGAAAATGGTGTGGGAATGCTGCGTCTTTTATTAAATGAATTTGAAGATGCTTTAGAAACAGAAAAGCAGATAAGAAAGAATGACCGGAAAGAAAAAGCTGCTGAGGATATCGGACAAAGCGACGAAAGGCGTGAAGTCTCCATAGCAACCGGTAAACTGGCCTATCCGTATATTTTAAAAATAGCAGAAAAGGTGCAGCATGCATTTCCGGAATATCAGATTCATGTATATCCGATCACCAATTATTTTTTCGGAGAAAGAATCACCGTATCAGGGCTTTTGACAGGACAGGATCTGATAGCCCAGTTAAAGGACAAGCCTCTGGGGGATAAACTCCTTCTTCCGCACAATATTTTGCGAAGCGGAGAGGATGTATTTCTGGATGACATACATCTGCCGGAGCTTGAAAAAACTTTACAAGTTCCGATAGATATTGTAAAATCAAGCGGATATGACCTTTTGAATAGTATCCTGGGAAAGTAGGTTTTCAGGAGTATTTTTTGTGTTTATAAAAAACTTTGATATTCTATTCAAAAAACAGGTATAAAGATAAGGTAAAAGGCATTTTTTAGTAGAAAGAGGTTCAATAAACATGGCAAAGAAAAAGGGAAAGCCGGTGGTTGCAGTAGTGGGCAGACCAAACGTTGGTAAATCCACCCTGTTTAATGCACTTGCAGGCGATAAGATCGCCATTGTAAAAGATTCACCGGGTATTACCAGAGACAGGATATATGCGGACATTAACTGGCTGAATTACAGCTTCACTTTAATTGATACCGGTGGTATTGAGCCGGACAGCAGTGACATCATTTTATCCCAGATGCGTGAGCAGGCCCAGATCGCTATTGATACAGCAGATGTGATCCTGTTTATGACCGATGTAAAGCAGGGACTGGTAGACGCAGATGCCAAAGTAGCGGATATGCTCAGGAGGGCACAAAAACCGGTTATCCTTGTTGTAAATAAAGTGGATAACTATCAGACCATGATGGCAGATGTCTATGAATTCTATAATCTGGGGATTGGGGATCCTTTTGCGATTTCTGCAGCAAACCGTACCGGAATCGGTGATCTTCTGGACGAAGTCGTAAAATTCTTCCCGGAAGCAACCGAGGAAGAGGAAGATGATGACCGCATCCGCGTAGCTATCGTTGGAAAACCAAATGTGGGCAAATCATCCATCATCAATAAACTGCTTGGTGAAAACAGGCTGATCGTATCCGATATTGCAGGAACCACAAGAGATGCAGTTGACACGGAAGTAAAATATAACGGAAAAGAATACATTTTTATTGATACTGCCGGTCTGCGCCGGAAAAACAAGATTAAGGAAGATTTGGAACATTATATGATCATCCGAACGGTCAGCGCAGTAGAACGGGCAGATATTGTAGTTCTGGTGATCGATGCTACAGAAGGGGTAACGGAGCAGGATGCTAAAATCGCAGGCATTGCCCATGATCGCGGAAAAGGCATTATCATTGCAGTAAATAAATGGGATGCTATTGAGAAAAACAACAAAACGGTCAATGAGTTTACCGCAAAAGTGCGTCAGATACTGTCCTTTATGCCCTATGCAGAAATTATGTTTATTTCCGCACTTACCGGTCAGCGGCTTCCAAAGCTGTATGAAATGATCGATGCGGTAAATGAAAATCAGTCTCTCAGAGTAGCAACCGGTGTCCTGAATGAAATAATGGCAGAGGCAGTTGTTATGCAGCAGCCACCCTCTGATAAAGGAAAGAGACTGCGCCTGTACTATATTACTCAGGTGTCTGTAAAACCGCCGACCTTTGTTATTTTTGTAAATGATAAAGAATTAATGCATTTTTCTTATACCAGATATATTGAGAATCAGATCCGGGAGGCTTTTGGCTTCCGTGGAACGTCTCTTAAATTTATTATAAGGGAGCGCAAGGAGAAAGAATAATGGAACGAGTTATCTGCTTAGCAATTGGATATGTTTGTGGTTTGTTTCAGACTGCATATATTTATGGAAAATCAAAGGGAATTGATATCAGAGAAAAAGGAAGCGGAAATGCAGGAACTACCAACACTATGAGGGTATTCGGCACAAAGGCCGGACTGCTTGTTCTCCTGGGAGATGTTTTGAAGTGTGCTGTAGCATGTCTGATTGCAAGGCTTGTTATCGCCCCCATGTATCCGGATGAAAAGTATCTTCTTATTTTATACGCAGCTGCAGGTGCGATTCTGGGCCATGACTTCCCATTTTATATGAAATTCAAGGGCGGTAAGGGGATTGCAGCAACCGCAGGACTGATCTGCTGTTTCCATTGGACCTTTTTTGTGATGGGTGTGATTGTATTTTTTACCACATTCTTTCTTACCCATTATGTTTCTCTGGGCTCTCTTCTTGTATATCTCGGATTTGTCATTCAGCTGGTTGTGGAAGGACAGATGGGAATGTTCCAGATGGATCAGGCACATTTGTATGAGATGTATGCGGTGGCTCTGGTGTTGGCAGTGATCGCCTATACCAAACACAGATCCAATATTGTTCGCTTGATAAAAGGAGAGGAAAGAAAAACCTTTTTGACGAAAAAGAGTGAACAATAGAAAGTCAGAAAATTGAAACAGTAAAAAGGCTGAAGATTTCAAACAATAAAAAGGAACAGATGGTTCCAAACAGGGAAAAGGAGTAGCTATGGAGAAAATCGGTATCATTGGCGCAGGAAGCTGGGGAACAGCTCTTTCCAAAGTTGTTGCAGATAATGGACATGAAGTGACTGTATGGTCTATTGTAGAATCTGAAATCGAGATGCTCAAAGCAGAGCATGAACATAAAGACAAACTTCCGGGAGTAAACCTGCCGGAGCAGATTGTCTATACAACTAAAATAGAAGAAGCGATTGCAGGAATGGATGTATGTGTACTTGCGGTACCTTCCCCATTTACCAGAAGTACTTCAAAGATGATGGCTCCCTATGTAAAACAGGGGCAGATTATCGTCAATGTGGCAAAGGGCGTGGAAGAAAAGACCCTCATGACCCTTTCCGAGATCATTGAAGAAGAAATTCCGGCTGCTGAAGTGGCTGTTTTATCCGGACCATCCCATGCAGAAGAAGTGGGAAGAGGTCTTCCGACTACGGTTGTTGTAGGCGCAAAGTACCGCAAAACAGCAGAGTATCTGCAGGGTGTTTTCATGAATGAAGTATTCCGTGTCTATACCAGCTCGGACATGCTTGGCATTGAGCTTGGGGGTGCGCTTAAGAACGTCATTGCCCTGGCAGCCGGCATTGCAGACGGTCTGGGCTGTGGAGATAATACAAAAGCGGCACTGATCACCAGAGGAATCGCAGAAATCACCAGACTGGGATTAGTGATGGGAGGAAAAGCAGAAACCTTTTCCGGCCTTACAGGAATCGGTGATCTGATTGTTACCTGTGCCTCCATGCATTCCAGAAACCGCAGGGCCGGTATCCTGATCGGACAGGGAAAATCCATGGAAGAAGCCATGGCAGAAGTAAAACAGGTCGTAGAAGGTGTCTATTCTGCAAAAGCTGCCAGTGGCCTGGCCAGGAAATATGAGATTGAGATGCCAATCGTGGACAAAGTAAATGAAGTGTTATTTGAAGGATTACCTGCAAAACAGGCCATGAGAGAATTGATGCTTCGTGACAGGAAAAACGAAATCAGCACAGACTGGGTGGAGTAAATCCATCTGAAAGGATTTAGTAAAGTTATGGCAAGATGTATGAAGTGTGGCAAAAATTTTGATGAGGAAATGTATTGCCATATCTGTCCAAAATGCGGAACCTATAACAGGCCAAAAGAAAAATATGATATAAATCAGTATTTTACCACCAATACGGATGGCTCTGAGAAAGATATTTTTTCGGGGGAAAAGTATTCTACCCAGAAGCAGGCCCAGGAGACACATGAGAAGCTGCACCGGATGTATGAACATACCAGTGTGAGAGAAGCTCATGAAAAACAATCCACTGCCTATCAGGAAACTTTCTTTGAGCGACCTAAAACGTCCAAACAGGATAACTATCCTAAGTCCGAAGTGGTAGGACGGGAAATCTTTGAACAAGAGAAAAAGAGCGCACCCAAAAGGAAAAAACCGGTGTTTTTGATAGTATGCATTTTGATTATGGCTGTCACCATTCTTTGCACAGTCATCTATTGTAAGTTTGCATATTTCAAAGCCTCACAGACAGCCATGACCCTTTCCTTTGATACCCAGGAAGGGCAGATGGGAGAAGCCTTTGAACTGGATGGTCGACAGGTATGTGTAGACCACCTGGAACAGATAGATACCTCGGTTATATCCGGATTTCCAACAGGAGAAAAGCTGATCGCAGTATATCTGGATGTGGATAATCAGGATATGGGCTGGAAGACAGACAGTGAAACCGTATATATTTATGATGGAACTGCCTATAAAGAACCGGTAAGTACCTATAAACTGGACATGATTTTACCAAGTCTGGGATTACAGGAAAGTGAGTTGCTTACATCTTATGGATATCTTCATTCTGATGTAGAAGATGGTTATTTCCTGTTTTTTGTGGATAAAGAGGCTACCCGGGGTGATATAACCTTTGAGGAACAGGAAATGCGTGATCATGTTCGGGTTATTACGAAGCGTGTCACGGTACCGGTAGTATTTGAGGAATAAAAGATGAAGTGGATAATTAGAATCATTGGACTGGGATTTGTCGGTTTTGTCTTAATGGCGACCATAGGAACCGGCGGTGTATACATAGAGGATCTGGAGTATGAAGTCAGTGGCAATAAGCCGGAGCTGATAAGCTATGAATATGAAAAGATTTCTTTGGAGGAAGTACCGGAGGAACAGATTTCTTATCTGATCAAGTATTCGAACAACCCGGAGGAAGAACTCATACGTCTTCAGGAAGAACAGAATTTTGTCAAGGTAACCTATCAGCTGAGGAATCCTTCCAATACCATGATCGAGCTGGGAGAAGGATACTATTTCTATTATTCGGTATGCGATAATCCTGGATATGTGAATATACTCCGAAAGGATTTGGAAGATTCCATATTGGACCGGTATGATAACATGCCTGTTCTTCCGGCTGGTGAAACCGCATCCTTTGTAGAATATATTTCAGTACCAAAAGAGGCGGAGCAGATTGCATTTTATCCAAACCGTGACAGGGAAAACGAGGATCGCAGCGAGTACCTGATAAACTTATGATAGAATTGTAGGAGTTGCTGAGCAATATATGTATCGTAATACCCATAGGAATACAATATAGAAATAAATGGATATTTATAGAAAAATAACAGGCAGGAGAGGGAAAATGAGCGAAAACTTACAAGGATTTAAAAGCACCAGTGAATATGTGGCATCGGAAGAACTGATGGCCAGTGTAAATGTGGCAATGGCACTTCAGAAGCCACTTCTGATCAAAGGAGAACCGGGAACAGGAAAGACTATGCTGGCACAGGCTGTGGCACAGTCCCTTGGAAAAAAACTGATCATCTGGAATATCAAGTCTACTACAAAAGCACAGGATGGTCTGTATATGTATGATACCATTCAGCGTTTGTATGATGGCCAGTTTGGGGAAGAAGGCGTAGATGATATCGCTCGTTATATCAAACTGGGAAAACTGGGGGAGGCTTTTGAATCCGATGACCAGGTTATTTTATTGATTGATGAAATCGACAAAGCGGATCTGGAATTCCCCAATGACCTTTTATGGGAACTGGATCAGATGGAATTTTATATCCATGAGACAAAGCGTACGGTAAAGGCAAAACAGCGTCCTATTGTAATCATTACATCCAATGCAGAAAAGGAACTGCCGGATGCATTCCTGCGTAGATGTATTTTCCACTATATTGATTTCCCGGATAAAGAGCTGATGGCAGAAATCGTAAAGACTCATTATCCAAATGTGGAAGAAAATCTGATGAATCAGGCCATGGATGTGTTCTACAACATCCGAAGCATGCGCGATATTCGAAAGAAACCAAGTACATCCGAACTGATCGACTGGATCAATGCATTGCAGCTTGGAGGTATCCCGGCTGATACTTTGAAAAAGAACCTGCCATTCCTGGGCGTTGTGGTGAAAAAAGATGAGGATCTGGAAACCGTAAAACAGTCAATCAACATGTTATAAGAATTGGGTAAATGTAGATGTTTTATAATTTTTTTGATACCTGTAAAGCCAAGGGACTGCATATTACACTGAGCGAGTGGCTGACCCTTATGGATGCCCTGGATAAGGGGCTTGCCGGAAGCAGTCTGACACAGTTCTATTACCTTGGCAAAATGATACTGGTAAAAAGTGAAACAGATTTTGATAAATATGATATGGCCTTTGAGGAATGCTTTAAAGGAGTCAAGACGGAAACGGAAGTAACTTCCCAGATGCTCAGGTGGCTGGACAAATCAGATATGATGGAACTGGCCCATGAAGAGGCACGTAATCATCTGAATCAGATGGAAGATGATATTTCTATCAATAAAGATGATGTGGAAGAGAAGTTTAAACAACGTTTACGGGATCAGGACAGTGAACATAATGGTGGTTCCTTCTGGATCGGTACCATGGGAAAAACATCCTTCGGAAATACAGGCGGCAATGTGGGCGGTGTACGTGTTGGCGGAAAGACCGGATATCAGTCTGCATTTTCTGTTATCGGTGCCAGAAAGTATAAGGATTTCCGTGATGACAGAGTATTGGATAACCGACAGTTTCAGCTGGCTTTTCGAAGACTGCGCCAGTTTTCTACGAAGCTTGACGTGCCCAAAACAGAACTGGATATTGACGGAACCATAGATAAAACCTGTAACAATGGTGGTATGCTCCAGATTGTGATGGAGAAACCCAGAAAAAATGCGGTGAAACTGCTCTTATTATTTGATTCCGGCGGAACTATGATACCCTATAGTTCTTTGATGAATGATTTGTTCCAGGCAGTAAATAAGTCTAATCATTTTAAAGATGTAAAGTGTTATTATTTCCATAACTGTATTTACAGTAAGGTTTATAAGACTCCGGAATGTGAAAACGGGGAATGGGTGGATACGGAGTGGCTTTTCAGAAATCTGGACAGCGACTATAAAGTCATCATCGTGGGAGATGCAGCCATGGCTCCGGAGGAATTGTATTCCACCACCGGAAATTACAGAGGTCCCAACGGTGGCCTTTCCGGATATGACTGGCTTCTGCTGATGAAGAAACACTATAAAAAAATCATCTGGCTGAACCCCAAAATGGCTCCCGGCAATGCACCCTGGAGAGAAGCGGAAACAGCAGTGAAAAACCTGTTACCGATGTATAAGCTTACGGTAAAAGGATTGAATGACGGGATGATCAAACTGATGAGCAGATAGAATATTTCTGTGCAAATCCAAGGAGACAGAAAGGATACTGAAAACAGGATATAATAATGAAAAAAGAAAAAAATGGTTTTATAGAGTTATGCAGATTCCTGTTTTGCAGTGTAATCTTTTTGCATCATTCCGGATTTGTGGGAAACAGCAGTACCCACTATCGTTTTCCGGCAGGATTTCTGGCAGTAGAGTTTTTCTTTTTGCTTTCCGGGTGCTTTGCCATGAAGCACGTTATGGAAGAGAAAAAGGAAAATAAAATAGAAAATAAAATGGCATACAGTGTTGGATATACTGTGGCGAAGCTAAAAAGAATATTTCCCTATGCAGCCTTTGGAACCATTCTGGCCTATGTTTGGAAATGGTATAACTGCGCGGCCGGAACCGGACTAAAGGATCGGTTCTGGGGGATATGGAATTTACCGATTGAACTGTGTTTTCTGCCTATGACAGGTATTATGCCGGTTGATTTAGGGAATTATTTGAATGCACCCTTATGGTATCTTTCCGTGATGCTGATTACTTTGCCTATCATTATTTTTATGGCACTAAAGGCAAAGGATCTGTTTCAAAGCTTTCTGGTATGGATTCTGCCATTTTTGATCAATGGTTATCTGCTGCAAAAAATCGGCAGTGTAGGAACCTGGGGACAGTTTGTAGGGTTTACTTATTCCGGCGTGATCCGTGGATTTGCAGAACTGATATTAGGCTGTCTGGTATATCTGGTGGCTGAGAAAATTATCATATGGTGTGATCAGCATGCAGAAAAAAGAGAGTTTGTTTTAGCACCTGTTTTAACGGTAGTGGAACTGGGTGGCTATCTGTTCCTTCTTTATTTGTGCACCATTTCTACCAATGGTTATGTATATGAAGCAGGAATATTGTGGCTGGCGGCAGCACTTGCCATCAGTGTCAGTGGAAGAAGCCTGACCGGATATGTGAAGGGCCGGTTTTTTGATTTTCTTGGAAAGATCAGTGTTCCTATATATTGCATGCACTGGCCCATGTACCAGATTGTAAAAAAATATGCTGGAACACTTAGCTATAGCAGCAAGGTATACATTACCTTTGGCGTATGTATCCTGGTTTCCATTATTTTAGTAGAAGTGATAGAATTAATGCAAAGGAGATATAAATAAAATGCAGATTTTTGAAGAATTACAGGCAAGAGGTCTGCTTGCACAGCTTACAGACGAAGATGAGATCAGAGACTTGGTAAATAACGGAAAGGCAACCTTTTATATTGGTTTTGACCCAACCGCAGACAGCCTTCATGTAGGTCATTTTATGGCACTGTGCCTGATGAAAAGATTACAGATGGCAGGAAATAAGCCTATTGCTTTGATCGGTGGCGGAACAGCCATGATCGGTGATCCATCCGGAAGAACCGATATGCGTTCCATGATGACAAAGGAAATGATCGATCATAACTGTGAATGCTTTAAGAAACAGATGAGCAGATTCATTGAATTTGGTGAAGACAAAGCACTTATGGTGAATAACGCAGACTGGCTTCGGGACCTGAACTATATTGAATTTATCAGAGACATCGGAGCGTGTTTCTCTGTCAATAATATGCTTCGTGCAGAATGTTACAAACAGAGAATGGAAAAGGGCTTAAGCTTCTTAGAGTTTAACTACATGATCATGCAGTCCTACGATTTCCTGGAACTGTACAAGAGATATGGCTGTAACATGCAGTTTGGCGGGGACGATCAGTGGAGTAATATGTTAGGCGGTACCGAACTGATCCGTAAGAAACTTTCCAAAGATGCCTATGCCATGACTATTACGTTGCTTCTGAATTCCGAAGGAAAGAAAATGGGTAAGACACAAAAGGGAGCTGTATGGCTTGACCCCAACAAAACCTCTCCGTTTGAATTCTACCAGTACTGGAGAAATGTTGCAGATGCAGATGTGCTGAAATGTCTGCGTATGCTTACTTTCCTTCCGCTGGAACAGATCAACGAAATGGATAAATGGGAAGGAAGCCAGCTGAATGAAGCCAAGGATATTCTGGCTTATGAACTGACCAATCTGGTTCATGGAGAAGAAGAGGCTTCCAAAGCAAGAGAAGCTTCCAAAGGATTATTTGGCGGTGCAGGAAGCCTGGCAGATATGCCAAAGGCAGAACTGACTGACGAGCATTTCAGAGAAGATAAGATCGATCTGATCGGCATGCTGGTTGCATCCGGTCTGGTAAATACACGTTCCGAAGGCAGACGTGCCATCGAACAGGGTGGTGTTACTGTGAATGATGAGAAAGTGACCGACATAAAAGCTGTTTATGATAAAAATATGTTTGATGGTGACGGAATCATCTTAAAACGTGGTAAGAAGAACTTTAAAAAGCTTGTATTGAAATAAAGACTTGTAATAAAGTGAAAACTTGTACTGAAGTAAAAGATTATTTTGAAAAAGCTTGTCCTGAAATAAGAGGAGGAAACTCAGGTGAGGTTTTCCAAAGAAGACACGCTTATGGTAAAAGGAGTAGCTATTTTGATGCTCCTTTTTTACCATTTATTCTATTATGAACCCATGTTTCTGGAATATCATGTAAACTTTGCACCTTTTGATCTGCAAAGCGTGATGAAAACTTCCAGAGTATTTAATATATGCGTCAGCATCTTTCTGTTTCTGACCGTATATGGTCTGTATAAAGGTTATGAGAAGTTAGAACAGCAGTCCGGACATGCATTATCCGGCAGACAGTTTTTATGGATATCCTTAAAACGATATTTTTCTTTGATGCTTGGATATATTGCGGTTTTTGCAGCAATTCTGATCTTCTTTTTCTGGGATCTGGATTTGAAGTCAGTTTATGGAACAGGCTTTCGGGCAATATACTATTTTTTAATGGACCTGACCGGTCTTTCCAAGTTTTTTGATTTTCCCTGTATCAATGGCAGTTGGTGGTATCTGCAACTGGCCATACTGATTATTTTCTGTATGCCTTTCTTATATATGGCTTTTCAGAAAATAGGATATCTGCTTGTGCCGGCAATGATATTACTTCCTTATGTATTTTCTGTAGAGTATATGACTGACCGCTATCGTTATGTGGTGCTTTTTGGACTGGTTTTTGCCAGGGCTGATCTGTTTCCAAAATGGAGTGATTGGAAAATAGGAGGGAGTAAAGTTTTCTCCTGTCTGGTAAAAACAGGAATCTTACTTGTGTCGATAGGAATCTCAGCTTTCCTCAGACAATATGAAGGAGATTTGGTTACGGAGGAAGTGACCTATCTGGCAGAGGGCGTTCTGGCTGTAGCCATCATACTTTTAGTATACTATCTGCTTGGAGCAATGGTGCATCTTCGGAAGGTGACAGAGCTGCTTGGAAAACATTCCATGAATATGTATTTTGGACATTTATTCTTCAGTTATTATTTTGTGCATATCAGAGGACTGATTTTTTCAGGGAAACATTTTCTGGTGATTTATCTCCTTCAGATTCTGGTGGTTCTTGGTTTTAGCGTTGTGCTGGAATTTCTTAAGAAACTGTGCCGGTATCAGGAGATGACAAACCGGGTTCGTATGTGGTGCGATCAAAAGATTATGTCATAGAATGTCCCATAGAAACGATAGTTTCATATAATGCGGCATGATAATATAGCATGATAATACAGCAGTAGAAAGGATAATTTATGGATAAAATTGCATTGCTCATTCCATGTTATAATGAGGCAAAGACAATCGGTAAGGTAATCAATGATGCCAGGAAGTATATTCCAGAGGCAGTGAT
>CAMFGH010000069.1 GCA_945949875.1 uncultured bacterium | reverse complement strand
CTGAGATCAGGAAAAGTCCGGGATTAGCATTTAGAAAAATGCCGGCAAAACGGATAAAATGATTGAGCAGAGAGGAAATTGAATTGGGAAAGACATTATACCTGGAATGCAACTCCGGCATTAGCGGAGACATGATGGTTGCATCGCTTTTAGATATCGGAGCAGATTGGGATCATCTTCTCAAAGTACTTGGAACGGTACAGGCAGAAGGATATGAAGTTCATAAAAGGAAAGTGAAAAAGGCAGGGATAGAGTGCATGGATTTTGATGTGGTCCTGGATGCTGCCCATGAAAACCATGACCATGATATGGAGTATTTGCATGGGAGCGATCCCGGGTATTCCCACGCCTATCCTAACCATCACGAGGATGACCACCACGATCATCACGATCCTCATGACCATCACGACGGGCATCACCATGATGACAACCACGATCATCACGATCCTTATGACCATCACGACGATCATCACCATGAAGATGGGCATCACCACGAACACCGTGGTATGAAAGAAATCACGGATATCATACAAGCCTGCCAAATGACAGACCGGGCAAAAAGTACTGCTCTGAAAATCTTTCACATCATAGCCGAAGCGGAAGCAAAAGCTCATGGGATTTCCATCGGGGAAGTTCATTTCCACGAGGTGGGTGCGATGGATTCCATTATCGATGTGATTTCTGTGGCAGTGTGTCTGGATGATTTAGATATTGAGGATGTGATTGTTACCCGACTTTGCGAGGGTACAGGAACGGTACGCTGCCAGCATGGTATCCTGTCTATTCCGGTTCCGGCAGTATCTAATATTATGGCAGCATATCATCTGCCGATTCAGATCACAGCGGTGGAAGGAGAACTGGTAACCCCAACCGGAGCAGCTATTGTGGCAGCAGTAAAGACAAAAGATAGGCTGCCGGAAACCTTTACTATCCAAAAAACAGGCTATGGTGCCGGAAAGAGAAATTATCAGCGCCCAAGTATTCTCCGTGCCATGTTAATTGAAGAGAATGCAGAAGAGGAACAAAGTACAAAATGTGCAGTAAGTGCAGAATTTATAAAAAGTAAAGAAAATCCAGCAAGTGAAGCAGGTACAAAGGCCGAAGCAAACACAGATTTCATCTACAAACTGGAAACCAATGTGGATGACTGCACCGGAGAAGAACTGGGTGCAGTGATGGAAGAACTATTCCGGGCAGGTGCCAGAGATGTTTTCTATACACCGGTTTATATGAAAAAAAACAGGCCGGGTTATCAGCTCAACGTGATTTGCGGGGCAGAAGATGTGGAAACCTTGGAACAAATCATTTTCCGGGGAACCACAACCATCGGAATCCGCAGATCCAAGTGGGAAAGAACAGTTCTCCCAAGAGAAATCATAGAGGTGGAAACACCCTTCGGAATGGCAAACGTAAAGAAGTGCCTCTTGGGTGAACAGGTACGTTTTTACCCGGAATATGAAAGTGTGTTGGAAATCAGCAGGCGAGAAAAGAAATCGTACCGTGAGATTTACCAGATGGTAGTGGCGTGCTGCGATCACTGATGAAACGGAAACGTTATGGAGAGACCATGTCCAGGAGAAGCCATGCCCATGGAGAAGCTATGCTCATGGAGAGGTTATACCCATGGAGAAGCCATGTCCGTGGACATGTGATCAGGAATGAAATGTTATATAGGAGAAGCAAGTTATGCATATGTCAGATGTTCTTTTATCCCCGGCTGTTGCAGGAGTCATGTATGCAGGTTCTGTGGCAGCAACAGGATATTCCATTTATAAAGTAAAAAAAATCGATCAACCGGAAAGTGTACCGGTTATGGGAGTCATGGGGGCTTTTGTTTTTGCGGCCCAGATGATTAACTTCACCATTCCCGGAACAGGATCTTCCGGGCATTTATGCGGAGGCATCATGCTTAGCGCCATTTTGGGCCCGGAAGCAGGCTTCCTTACCATGATAGGTGTCCTTCTGATACAGTGCCTTCTGTTTGCGGATGGAGGTCTTTTGGCATTGGGGGCAAATATCTGGAACATGGCATTCTACGGATGTTTTGTCGGTGGTTATCTGATCTGGAAAGCTATTATGAAACATGGGATGTCAAAGAAAAAGATTACTGCAGCATCTGTTCTGGGATGCATTTTGACATTACAGCTGGGAGCCTTCTCCGTCACACTGGAGACTCTCGCTTCCGATATTACTGAACTTCCGTTTGCTGCATTTGTGGGTGTGATGCAGCCAATCCATCTTGCCATCGGTTTGGTAGAAGGCCTCATCACTGCAGCAGTTCTGGTATTTATTTACGAAATGCGTCCGGAACTATTGTGGGATGGCAGGCGTCTGCGGGGCAGTGAATGCGTGCAAAAAGGCAGAATGTCTGCAAAGAAGATGCTGATAGTCTTTCTGGTGGCAGCAGGCCTTTTGGGTGGAGTATGCTCATTGTTTGCATCAGAGCTTCCGGACGGTCTGGAGTGGTCCATGGAAAGGATTGCAGGAACAGCGGAACCGGGAGAACTTGCAGGAACAGCGGAACCGGGAGGACTTGCAGGAACAGCGGAACCGGGAGAAATTACAGATACGACAGAATCGGAACAGACAGGGGCGGTCTATGAAGTTTCAAATTCCATACAGGAAGCATCCGCCATTTTACCGGATTATTCCCTGAAAGGAAATGACACTCCGGTTGGAACATCGCTTTCCGGTATGCTGGGTGGAGCTGTTGTGATCGCCTTCTGCACAGTTCTATGTTATGTACTGAAACTATTTCGAAAAAAGACAGGGAATGAATCATTGGAATGAATCAATTAAATGAGGCGGTAAAAGCATTACACGAAATTGACCTGGAATCAGGAAAAAGAAGAAAAAATACGGACATTCATCCCCTTTCCATCTTACTGGTAACGATATGTTATATCGGAGTAACAGCCTCTTTTGGAAACTATGATATGCCGAAGCTTTTCAGCATGATCATCTTTTTGATAGCCGGCGGTATTTTGTATGACATTTCTTTAAAAAACAGTTTCCGCAGACTGAAATACATTTTGTTGTTTCCCCTTTTTCTGGGAGCAGCAAATCTTGTGTTAGACAGGCAGATCCTGTGGTATCTTGGAAAAATTCCGATAACAAGTGGCATGGTATCTATGGTAACACTCTTTATAAAGGGAGTGTTTATGGTGTATGCCACTTATTTCATGATCATCCGGATCGGGATAGAGGGATTGTGCCTGGCGATGCGGGCAATCCATGTTCCGGGGATTTTGATCACACAAATCACACTAAGCTATCGCTATATTATCGTTCTTCTCCGGGAAATGGAGCGCATGTGGACATCTTACCACATGAGAGCACCGGGGCAGAAAGGGATTCAGATAAAAGCATGGGGCTCTTTTCTGGGTCTGCTCTTTTTACGGAGCATGGAACGGGCTGACAACATATATCACAGTATGCTGCTTCGGGGATATCAGGAGAACGTGGGGATACCGGCCGCGAAGGGGAAGTATTCTTTTGGGAAAAGTGCAGCATATGTGCTGTTCTGGGTGATGATATTTGCCTGCTTGCGCAAGGTACCACTTTTTTACCTGCTGGGAGAAAAGATGGCAGGCAGGTAAAGGGAAAACGTCAAACATTGTTTGTATAAAAAGATAATGTGAAATATAGGAAAAATGAAAGACATGGACACTATGGAAAAAGGAAAAACAATCATTCTGGCAGATAATCTGTCCTTTGCCTATGATCATAAATATTCTGCTTTGGAACATCTTTCTTTTCAGATTGAAAGAGGTGAGACAATCGGGATCATTGGTGCCAATGGGGCAGGAAAATCTACTCTGCTGAAGATCCTGGTGGGCCTTTTGGAGGACTATCAGGGAAGACTGGAAATCGATGGGCTTACCGTAGAAAAGAAAACATTAAAGGAAATCCGGAAAAAGGTGGGATACGTTTTTCAGGATTCTGAGAGCCAGCTGTTTCTTTCCACGGTTTATGAGGATGTGGCTTTTGGTCCGAGAAATTATGGTTATCCGGAAGAAACGGTAGAAGAAAAAGTCCTTTCAGCCTTACGCCTGGTACATATGGAAGAGCATAGGGATAAGCAGATTTACAGACTTTCCGGTGGACAAAAGAAAATGGTGGCTATTGCTACCGTGCTTTCCATGGAACCGGAAGTGATCCTTTTTGACGAGCCATCCACCGCTCTGGACCCAAGAAACCGCAGAAATCTGGTGGGAGTCCTGAATGACATGAGCTGTACAAAGATCATTGCCAGTCATGATATGGATTTTATAAAAAGTACCTGTGACCGGGTATTTTTGCTGGCAGATAAGACCATAAGGAAGATAGGGACAGCCGGAGAGATTGTGATGAACAGTCGGCTTCTGGAGGAAAGTGGGCTGTAGAAGCATTCATTGAATGCGAACCATAGACGTATTTTGGGTAAAGCGGAACAGAGATGAATGAGTAAATGGGAATATAGATTAAAAATATGTTGACATGATATATCGCAGTGTGATATATATTACACTATGATGTATCGAGGTGCGATGCATCCGCTGATTTGATAGAAATGTGCACGTATGTAGCAACATCACATATTTATATGCGACGTGCAGGAAAGGAGTTTTTATGGATGCGCATATCAGAAAAGTCTATGTTCCGATGACAGAAACCGGATTTTATATTCTCTTCTGTTTACAGGAAGAAATGCATGGATATAACATTGGACAAAAAGTAAAAGAAATGACAGGTTCTGCTGTGACAATCAGTCCCGGAACAATGTATGGAACGCTCTCCAAGATGGAAAAGGATGGTCTGATATCCTTTGTAAGAGAGGAAGAAAAACGAAAGATTTACATGATTACGGAATTAGGCAGGAGTGTACTGGAACTGGAGAGAAAACGTATTGCAAGATTATATCAGAACAGTATGGGGGAGGTTTGTCATGGCTGATAAAAAAGAATTTCATCTGTTTCTTCTTCCGGAATATGAAGAAGAGGAAAAGTATTTAAATAAAATGGCGAAAAAGGGATATCGTCTGGAAAAGGTTACCTTGCCGGGAATATATTCCTTTACAAAAACAGAGCCGGAGGATATGATTTACAGGATAGATTTCAATCCTCAGAAAAAAGAGGATCTGGCAGGATATCATCAGATGTTTGCTGATTATGGCTGGGAGTATCTGCAGGATATGAATGAGTACAGCTATTTCAGAAAACCGGCAGATGTCAGGGATAAGGATGCTGACAGTGATCATGACATTTGCTGGAATGAAGATATCTACAGCGACAACGATTCCAGACTGGATATGATAAAACGTATTCTCAAGACGAAGATGCTGCCCTTTATGATATTGTTTCTGGGGATTGTGATTCCACAGTTTGTTGGGGCCATCTTCCATGGTTCCATGGGCCCGGCCGGAAGAACGATTTTGATAATGTGGACCGTTGTTTTAGTACTGTATATCTATATCTTTGTCAGATGTTATGTCGGTTTTAAGCGACTTAAGAAAAAATATGAATCAGAAATGTGATTTGGAGAGGTAACATGGTATGTTTTGTAATCAATGTGGCAGTGAAGTAAAATCGGGAGCAAAGTTTTGCACCAAGTGTGGAGCAAGGCTGGATCAGCCTGCGCAGCAGGATGCATACCAGCAGGAGCAGTCATATTATCAGCAACCGCAGCCTGCATACCAACAGCCACAGCAGCCCGGGCCGCGGGATGGTAGAAAAAAGAGTCATATCGGCCTGATCATTGGCCTCATCATTGCTGCATGTATTGTCATAGCAGGAATGGCGGGTATGCTGTTTTTCTTAAATCGCGGCCCATCTATCGAAGAACGACTGGAAATGGGTAATCGATATCTGGAAGATCTGGATTATGATGAAGCAATAGAAGTCTTTCAGGAAATTTTGGATATAGATCCGAAATGTGTGGATGCTTATATGGGACTTGCGGATGCTTACATTGGCGTGGAAGATTATGAATCCGCTATGGACATTCTGGAAAAAGGTTATGACAAGACAGAGGATGATGACCTGAAAGAACGTCTGGAAGAAGTGGAAGTGGAAAAGGAAAGCTATGACCGCAAGATCAGAAATGAAAAAGTATTTGCCGGTGTAGAGGATGTATTTGAGAATATTGCCGGATACTGTGAAGCCGGGAATTATGACGAATTGTTTGAATACATGCAGTCGGATGATTATCAGAGACTTCTGGATGCGGTAGACGAACTGGAAATGGCATATTGTGTGGAAACCTCCCATGGCAATGTTGGTATTTATGAAGTAAATAATGAAGTTTTCGGAAACTATATGATCTATTACGGAGACTACCAGGACGATGTCCGCGAAGGAGAAGGAGACTGGCTGGGATATTTTGAAGGAAACAATTATCATGCCAGAGGCAGTTGGAAAGCAGATGCACCAAATGGCTATCAGGAAGTTCGTGAATGGAGCAACCGGCTTGGAGAAACAGTGGTTTATCGTGTCATCAAAGGGGATACCGTGGATGGTCTGTGGAATGGTCCGGTAGACTGGTGCTTTGAAGAAATGGATGGAACTACAGAAGTTTATCCGGTTACCTTTGAAGAAGGAAAATGGGTTGTATTAGATTATGACGAAGCAGATGAGACTTCTCCCTATATAGTTTGTCTGACAGGAGGAGCGTCCGGTGACCGGAAAATGACCACGGATGATGTGGATTGCACCGAGGGAATCATGGGATTTGCCACATCCTATTAAGTCAATCAAATATTGAAAAAGAAGTGTGCCTAGCGGCTTTCTTCCATATAAAACCAGATTTGATTTGACTAGCCCCCCAAAGTGTTATATCATTTTATTTAACTATACTAATGTACTCAAGGAGGGGACCCATTGAAAAAGAGACAAGCTATTTTATCTACCGTTCTTGCGATCGTACTTGCCAGCACCATGTCCATAACAGCTAAGGCTGATGTATATCGCAGTGAATTGACAAACGAACCTATCGATGTCAGCCTTCAGGCACAGAGACCTATTGCTGTAATGGTTGATAACGAAAAGACTGCACTGGCTCACTACGGTGTAAACAAATCTGATATTGTTTATGAAATGATGAACAGTACAGCAAATGGACGTATTACCAGATTAATGTGTGTGGTAAAAGATTGGAAAAACCTGACTCAGTTTGGTAGTATTCGTAGTGCAAGACCTACCAACTTCATGGTTGCAGCAGAATACAATGCGATTCTGGTACATGACGGAGGTCCATTCTACATTAATCCTTATGTTGCAGCACCATATACCAATAACTTAAGTGGTGGCTTTGCAAGATTCTCCAATGGAAAGAGAACAGAGTTTACAGAATATGTAACTTCTAACGGATATAAAAATCCTAAGACAGGTAAATCTTATGCCGGTCTGAATGCTCGTATTGCAAGAGCAGGATATTCAGAAACATACAATCAGTTTTATCTGGGAAAACACTTCCAGTTCTCCGATGCTGAGTTTACACTGGATGCACTGGGCGGAACCACAGCAAATCAGGTACTGCTTCCATTCCCTCATAATGGCTCTCAGTTACATTACAATGCAACTACAAGAACATATGATTACTATGAATACGGTTCAGCACATGTAGATGCATTGGATGGCACAGTGACTACCTTTAAGAATGTTATCCTTCAGAATTGTCCTTACCAGGTATATGATCCAAACGGATACATGGTTTACAACGTAGTTGGTTCCGGTAATGGTTTCTACTTGACAAACGGAAAAGCTATTCCGATCAACTGGACAAAGACAACCGATTCTGATATTACAAGATTTACGTTAGCTGATGGTTCACCACTTACCCTGAATACAGGTAAGACATATGTAGGTATTGTACCTGCTGATGTATGGGGTTCCATGGTAGTGAACTAGGAAAGTAATAAAACGAAGTACTGAAATAAAGTACTGAAATGAAGTGCTCAAAGGGTGAAAGTTTCGGGAAAATCCAATTTTCATTTAAAAAACAAAAGATGGAGGCTGTTGCAAAATAGATGAGTGTTTGACATGCTCAGTTCTGTTTTGCAACAGCCCTTTTCTGTTTCATCATCTTGCGCTAGATGTTTATTAGTGTTGTAGGTCCTATCGGATGAGCCCAAGCTTGTTGGGCCTACGATAATCTTTCCGGGCGGGCTTATTTTTAGAAAATGTTTAAACGGTTTTTTTGAAAATCCCTTTCTTTACAAGTGAAAAAAAGATACAATGGAAACATCATGTGTTGGAGAACGAATATGCGTAAAAGGAATAGATTATATTATAATTCCATAATAATGATATTAGCTCTTCTTTTGGGTGCAGGATGTGTTTTCTATGGTTTCCGGGCATATGAACGTGGAAAAACACCGGAAAGTGTAAGCACTTTACAGGAAGAGCAGACCGGACAGGAAACTGGGGCAGATTCCCAGGAAGAACAGACCGGACAGGATACCCTTACCGTGCATTTCATTGATGTAGGTCACGGTGATGCTGCACTCATCACATGCGGACAGCATGCGATGCTGGTGGATTGCGGAAAAAACATAAAAGGCAGGATGGTTTCTGACTATGTTCGGGAGCAAGGTGTTGACCGTCTGGATTATCTGATCTTGACACATCCTGATAATGATCATATAGGCGGAGCCCCGGTCATTCTGGAAGACTTCCCGATTGAAAAGATTCTGGTATCTTCCTATGCAAAAGAAAGCAGTGAATATGAACTGTTGAAGGGCACTTTGGAACAAAATAATCTGGAGACCAGGGTACCGGTTCCGGGAGAAGAATATACATTAGGTGAAGCTGTTTTTACCATTCTTGGACCGGTAGAAGTATTTGAGGATTCCAATAATTCCTCTATTGTATTCCGTTTGGATTTTGGAGAACGAAGCTTTCTTTTTGCAGGAGATCAGGAGAAGAAAGCAGAGAAGGCTCTTTTGAATCAAATGGCAGCAAATGCAGAGATTGATGTAGAAACAAATGCGGAAACTGATGAAGAAGCAAATACAGAAACGGATGAACTGAGTTATAAGAATTTACAGGCAGATGTATTGAAAGTGGGGCATCATGGGAAAAATGATGCATGTGGAAAGAAATTCTTAGCCGCGGTAGATCCGGAATATGCGGTGATCAGCTGCGGACCGGATGAAGGGGATATCGAGCCGGAAGAGAAACTTCTGGAAAGACTATATGATTCGGAAACGACAGTCCTGCGGACCGATGAGCAGGGGACGATTATTGTCGTATGTGATAAGGAAAATTTGACTTGGAACAAAGGTATGGAGTAGGGAATGGGATTCAGATTGCATAGAAAGCACTTTCAGGCAGGAATCTGCAGAATGTTGCTGGGGACGACGCTGGCGGCATTTATATTGTTTGGAAATATTTCAGAGGCCACAAAACTTGTGACATATGCGTCAGAATTAGACGGTGATACATTAATAGACCCGGATCAACAGGATGGAGATGAGACAACGTCTGCTGGGAATGAAAATACAGAGTCGGGAGTGAGTGCTCCTGGTGTGATTGCGGAAAGCGCTATACTGATGGATGCCCGGTCGGGCGCCATTTTGTATGAGAAGAATATACATACACAAAGATATCCGGCATCGATTACCAAGCTGCTGACCTGTCTGGTGGCAAAGAAAAACAGTGAACTTTCTGATGTCGTAACCTTTTCAAAAGAAGCAGTTTTCGGCATCGAACGAAGGTCTTCCAATATCGGCATTGACGTAGGAGAAACCCTGACCATGGAGGAATGTCTGTATGCGATCTTATTGGAGTCTGCCAACGAAGTGGCTTCTGCAGTGGCAGAACATGTAGGGGGATCCATCGAAGGATTCACCCGGATGATGAATGAGGAAGCGGCGTCCCTGGGATGTGCGGATTCTAATTTTGTAAATGCCAATGGACTGCCGGACGACAATCATTATACCAGTGCATATGATATGGCGCTGATCGCACAGGCTTTTTTTGCAGATGAAAAACTGTCAGAAATATCCGGCACCGTTTACTATCAGCTGTTGCCCACTGCCACACAGCCGGATGAAATCAATCTGCAGAATCATCACAGACTCTTGATGGGCTGTCGCTATGGAAGCAAGTACAGCTACGAATATACTGTGGGTGGCAAAACCGGTTACACTGATGTGGCCAGACAGACCCTGGTGACCTGTGCAGAGAAAGATGGTATGCGTCTGATCTGCGTAATACTGAAAGATGAGACCCCCAATCATTATCTGGATACAACAGCACTGTTTGAATATGGCTTTCAGTCCTTTTATGACGTGGATGCAACCACCGTGCTGGGAGAAGAAGAGATAAGCGGCATGGTACAGTCTGCTGTAGGGGATGTGGATTATGAAATCTGTGGAGAAACCATGATCTGTTTGCCCAAGGGAGTCACCCCGGATAAACTGGAAGCAAGACTGGAAAAGACAGGTGACATCATCAGTACAGATTCCGGAAAGACAGGTGACACCATCAGTACAGATTCCGGAAAGACAGGAGATGGCCTGTCCCCCAATGCTTACATCCGCTTTAACTATGAGGGTAAGGATGTGGGAAGTATACCACTGCTTTGCAGTGAAAAAGCCCCTGCGCTTTTCATACAGAATGAACAGGCACAGGAAGAAGGGGCAGGAAGTACCGGGGAAAAGCAAAGTAAGGAAAAAAAGAGTTTCGGGTTTTTGAGTATCTTAAAAATATTTGTACTGACCGTAGTGTTTATGGCACTGGGATTATTAGGATTTGTATTCTTTATTCGATATAAACAGGAAAAAGAACGCCAACGGAGACGCCGGGAAATCATGGAGCGGCACCGGGCGAGAAGAAGGGAGGAGAAGTGAGATTAATATATTTTCTCAAGTTTAATGAAATTTTGAAAAGTAGAGTGATTAGAAAGAATTAAAAAAATGTTAATATATATATAGATTTCCAAATAAACTTATGTTAAAATCTGGACTTAGGTAGCGTGAAAACCTCTGAATGTTATAAGAAATTAAAAAATAAAAAATATTAAAAAATTGATTTTTTTTGAGCTTTTTTTATTTTTTTTAACGTCTTATATTATAAGTTCAGTAATAGTTATACAAATATTGGGGAACGCCCGTAAGATCAAGCCTCAATTTTAGTAAATCTTCATCTGTATTAATGGATGAACTAACGATTACTGAAATGAGGTTTTTTTATGTGATGTTGTATGTAATAAGATTTCATATGATAATCCAAACAATATTGTTAATGTCGTAAAAGGAGGCAGAGAATGAATAAAAAGAAAATTAACAGCATTTTAAAAGGAGTGGCAACTGCCGGTGCAATGTATGGTGGTATTAACCTTGCACAGGGCGCAGATGTTGTTTTTGCGGAAGAAGCAACTGAACAGAATACTGAAGAAACACAGGCTGATGAAACTGTAGCAGAGACTGTTCGGGAAACAAGAGAGGTAGAGAGTGAAGCCGAACCTCAAACACCAGCTGAGTCTACAGAAGAGGCAAAAGCAAATAGCGAATCAAATGAAGCCGCTGCAAATAGCGCATCAGATGAAGCTAAAGCAAATAGTGAAAGTAATGCTTCAAGTGCAGCAGGCAGCACAAAAGAAGCAAATAGTAATAGTGAGAGCCAGGAAAGTGAAGATGGTTCATTATCTACAAGTGCATCTGGTTCAACTGATACAAGTACATCCAACAGTGATTCAGAAAATCAGTCTTTGAACAGTGCAAGTGATGCTGCAAGTACTTCAACCGACGAAAGTACATCAAGTAGCAATGCTAAAGATAGTGCGTTGGGTTCGGAAAGTGATTCCGCAAAAGATAGCGTTGCTGAAAGTCAGTCAACAAGTACAGTAGAAAGCGGTAGTATTGTATCTGCAAGTGATTCTGCAAAAGGCAGTGTTGCTATAAGCCAGTCAGAAAGTACAGTAGCAAGTGAAGGCGTTGTATCTGCAAGTAACACCGCATCAGAAAGCACATCCTCAAGTCAGGTGGCCAGCACAGTAGAAAGTCAGTCTGTAAAAACAGAATTAAGCCAGAGCGCAAGTACAGTGGCCGAGAAAGCAAGCCAGGCAGCAAGTACAAGTACAGCTAATGAAACATCCGCAAGCCAGAGTGCAAGTACAGTAGCCGAGAAAGCAAGCCAGGCAGCAAGTACAAGTACAGTTAATGAAACATCCGCAAGCCAGAGCGCACAGAAAGCAAGCGAAGAAGCAAGTCAGGCGGCAAGTACAAGTACAAAGGCAAGTACAGAAGCAAGCCAAAGCGCAAGTGCGGTGACACAGAGAACATCTGAAACAGATAGTATTAGTGAAAGTGCAAGCATAGTAGCAAGTGAAAGTGCACAGAAAGCAAGTGAAGAAGCAAGTCAGGCAGTAAGCCAGAGTGAAAAAGCAAGTACTTCTGCAAGCCAGTCCCTGAGCACAGCAAGTGAAGAAGCAAGTCAGGCAGTAGTTCAGAGTGCAAGTGCAAGCACATCTGTAAGTCAGAGCACAAGCGAAGCAAGTGAAAATGCAAGCGAGGCAGCAAGTGACAGTACAAAGGCAAGCACATCCGCAAGCCAGAGTGTATCAGCTGCAAGCCAGAATGCATCAGTTATTGACAGCCAAAGTGCATCAGCTAGTATGGTTGAAAGTACGTCCTATTCAGACAGCTTGGTATTAGCAGAGTCTGAGTTAAATAGTGTGAGTTTATCTGCATCAGCGGCACAGTCTGAGTTTAATTCCTTGGCTGCAATAAATAGTAATTATCGATATGAGGATATTGCGACTTACAATGAAAACCAACACACAGGGAATGATTTGCTTACCAAGATTGATGGTGAGTGGAGATTGTATATTACTAAAAAAGATGATTGGGATCACCCGGATTATAGTAGAGGCTATGTTGTATTAAATGATGAGCAGGTTAAAGTAATTCAGATTGGCTACAAAGATTTTCAAGTTGGAACCAAAGAAGAAACTTATTATGAATCGTGGGATATTTTTCACTGGTATCCTAAAACTAGAGTGGTTCCTGTATATGAAAAACGTCCAGAATATGCACTTTCAGCAGAATGCTACTATAAAAAACAAAATGGCAAATATGTTTTGACTGATAGAAATGATAAAAACGCAAATTATTTCTACGATGAATTCGCTTATGATATCACCATCCCACAGGAGTTACAGTCCTTATCCAATATAGCTGGTTCTGCATCAACAGCTCATTCTCAATCTGCTTCTGAGATTGAGAAAAACAGTGTTGAAACAAGTCAGTCACTGAGCACAGCAAGTGAAGAGGCAAGTCAGACAGCAAGTGAGAGTATAAAAGCAAGTACTTCTGCAAGCCTGTCACTGAGCACAGCAAGTGAAGAGGCAAGTCAGACAGCAAGTGACAGAGCAAGTGCAAGCACCGAAGCAAGCCAGAGTGCAAGCAAAGCAAGTGAGAGCGCAAGTCAGAAAGCAAGTGACAGTGCAAGTGCAAGCACCGAAGCAAGCCAGAGTGCAAGCAAAGCAAGTGAGAGCGCAAG
>CAMFGH010000068.1 GCA_945949875.1 uncultured bacterium | reverse complement strand
ACTATGTCCACTCCGGTTCCTGCCACATCCTTTAATAATACATCGCCTATGGCAACCGGTGCCTGGGCACAAATCTGATTGATTTCTCTCATAACCGGAAAAATCTGATCTTTTGGAATATCTTCCTTTGTTTTTACCGAAGTATACGCTCTTTCACCACCTGATACTGTTACAGTCGACGTAACGATTCTGGTGGGATTGGTCACTTCCTTTTCTGCATAGGCCTTTCCTTTTGGGCAGGTATAACCCTGGATTTCCACGATGTTTTCCTTTTCCATTGTTACCGTAATAGAGCAGCCCATGGGACAGCCGATGCATATCAGTTCCTTTTTTTCCATTTTTTCTCCATCCTTTCTGCCATTTGCTACTCTTTTTCGATCTTGATTCTGATGGTTCTATCATCCATATCATTCTGCTCCATATCCTTTTTCAGGTCTACTTTTTTCAAAATCACCTGCTCCATTTCTCCCGGTGCCATGATCTGTCTTTTCCGGTGAATCAGTCTTTTACCTTGGAAATAAACGTTGATCCAGAAATCCTTATATACATTGTCCACCCGGAATCTGACCGTCAGTAGATTTTCCATGCGCTCCACGCAAACGGTATTGGGAATCGTATATCTGACACCATCGGAAGGAATGATGCTAATCTCTGTTCCCACTTCATCTTGTTGTACTATCTTTTCCGTCCTTCCTGCTTCTTTCTTCAAAACAAACCTTGCCGCATTCATGCCTGCTCTGGTGGCTTCTTCTGATACATAGTCCACCAGGTCATGTACATGAAGTACATTTCCGCAGGCGTACACTCCCGGGATACTGGTCTCCAGGCTTTCATTGACCACTGCCCCTGAGGTAACCGGATTCATTTCTACTCCCATTTTCCGGGACAATTCATTTTCCGGAATCAGTCCACAGGATAAAAGCAATGTATCACAGGTATAATCTTCTTCTGTACCCGGAATGGGCTTACCTTTCTCATCTACCCGGGCCAGAGTAATCCCTTCTACCCGCTCTTTTCCCTTGATATCTACTACAGTATGACTGAGTTTCAACGGAATACCATAATCATTCAAACACTGCACAATATTTCTTTTCAGTCCTCCGGAATAGGGCATAAGCTCTGCCACAACCTTTACTTTGGCACCCTCCAGTGTCAACCGTCTGGCCATGATCAGTCCGATATCACCGGAGCCTAAGATCACCACTTCCCTGCCGGGCATGTAGCCTTCCATATTGACCAGCCTCTGGGCGGTTCCGGCTGAGAAAATACCGGCAGGCCGGTAACCTGGAATGTTCAGTGCTCCCCTGGCTCTCTCCCGACAGCCCATGGCCAGTACAATGGATTTTGCCTGAATCTGGAATATTCCGTCTTCCCGGTTCATTGCTGTCACCACTTTTTCTTTGCTGATATCCATAACCATGGTATTGCACTGATAGGCAATCCCCAATTCCATGATCTGGGATATATACCTTTCTGCATATTCCGGTCCGGTCAATTCTTCCTGAAAGGTATGAAGTCCGAAGCCATTATGAATACACTGATTTAAAATGCCACCTAATTCTCTGTCTCTTTCCAGAATCAGAATACTCTCTACCCCTTCTTTTCTGGCGGAAACCGCTGCACTCAGTCCGGCAGGGCCACCGCCTACAACAACTAAATCATAGGATTGCATGTTTTTCCCTCCTACTGATCCTCTTTTTTCTTTCATTACTTCTGTCTTCCACGCTGGCTTCGTCTTCTATGCTATCTACTTTTTTGCTCCTACCGACCACAATAGTCGATGTTCCGCCGGATTTTGTAATCTGTTCCATATCCATATGTAATTCTCTTTTCAGAATCTCCATCACCTTCGGACTGCAAAAGCCTGCCTGACATCTGCCCATTCCTGCTCTGGTACGTCTTTTTACACCATCCAGAGATTTTGCCCCAAGAGGTCTGTGAATGGCATCCAGAATCTCGCCCTCTGTTACAGACTCACACCGACAGATGATATTCCCATAAGCCGGTTTTTCCTTGATGAGTACATTCCTTTCTTCCATGGACAAGGTTTCCGGATGAAGCACACCCTTTCTGGTGCGGATAAAGTCTTCTTTCGGCTCCAGATGCATTTTTTTCTGCAATAGATCGGCTACCATCACACCTATGGCAGGTGCACTGGAAAGCCCCGGTGATTCGATACCGGCACAGTCAATAAAATGCTTCACATCTGTCTCCCCAATGATAAATTCATGTCCTGCTTCATGGGCACGTAGACCAGAAAAGGAAGTAATCACCTGACGGATGGGCAGATCTTTTAAGGTTGCACTTGCCTTTGCAATCAGATCATCCAAGCCTTCCCGGGTGGTATTGGTGCCCTCTTTGTCCTCTATATCAATGGCAGTGGGACCCACAATCAGATTTCCGTGAATGGTTGGTGATACCAAAACTCCTTTTCCCATTTTTGTAGGCTGTGGGAAAATGGTTTTGTCCACATAACTGCCTACATTTTTATCCAAAAGACAATAATCGCCGCGTCTCGGCACAATGGTTATTTTCTTCCTGCAGACCATGTTGTGGAGCACATCCGCATATACCCCCGCAGCATTTACCACATATCTGGTTTTGATATCTCCCTGATTGGTATGAAGTACAAAGGAAGTCAGCTTCTTTTTGATTCCCTCCACCTTCGTCTGAAACCGGAATTCCACTCCGTTTACATTGGCATTTTCCGCCAGCGCAATGGTCAGGCCAAAGGGACATACAATGCCGCCGGTAGGTGCATATAATGCTCCCACCACCCTGTCCGACAGATTGGGTTCCATCTCATGAACCTCTTCTTTGTTCAAAATCTGAAGCTCCGGTACCCCATTGGCCATTCCCCTGTCATACAGCTGCTGCAGACCGGGCAAATCTTCCTCATTGGTACAAACCACCAAAGAACCATTCCTTCGGAAAGGAAAATCCAAATCTATGGACAACTGTTCCATCAATCGATTTCCCTCCACATTCATTTTTGCCATAAGAGAACCTGTGGCCGCATCAAAACCTGCATGCACAATGGCACTATTGGCTTTTGAAGTACCACAACATACATCTTCTTCCTTTTCCACCACAAGCACCTTCGCCCGGTATCTGGAAAGATCTCTGGCAATGGCACATCCACTCACTCCTGCACCAATAATCACAATATCATACATCGCACTTTCCCTCTTTTTCACTTACTTTTTCCGATAAAAAAAGCAGGCTAATAGCATGCTCACCGGCATGCTACCGTCCTACTTTTTTCTCTGAAAATCGTCTATTTCGTTTTTAAGATTTGACTGTTTTATTGATATGATTCGTCTGCACCATTTTTAGGATTCGACTGTTTCCTTTTTAGGATTCGACTGTCATATATTAATTTCGACCAATTATGTCCTAAAAAATCGCACCATAAAGAAGCACTGCGAGAATAGCCCCAATCACCGGGCCAACTACAGGAATCCAGGAGTAACCCCAGTTGGAGTCTCTCTTACCTGCAATGGGAAGCATAGCGTGTGCAATACGTGGGCCGAGATCTCTTGCCGGATTGATGGCATAACCGGTCAAACCACCCAGAGACATACCTACGGAAACGATGATTCCAAATACAAGTAGTTTATCAACACCGGCTGCAATACCTGCCACCTGGCCGATTCCTTTGATTGCAAAAACAAGTACAAAAGTACCCACGATTTCAGATAACAGGTTCAGTCCCACATTGGGAACAGAGGGAGATGTACAAAAGCACCCTAATTTGGTATTTGCATTTTCTGTTGCATCAAACTGTCCTTTAAACAGAACGTAAACCAGAATTGCTCCAAGAATGGCTCCAAAGAATTGCCCGATAATATAGATTGGAACAACACCCCAGGTAATGGAACCATCCATTGCCAAAGCAATGGTCAGTGCCGGATTAAAGTGCGCGCCGGAAGCTGCGCCAAAAATAAATGCAGGAAGTAAAACTGCAAGGCCCCAGGCAAAGGTAATCTGGATGGAACCAGCACCCTTCATGCCTGATTTATCTAAAGTAACGTTTGCTACTACACCGTCGCCCAATAGGATCAACATCATGGTACCAATTAATTCTGCTAAAAAGATTGTCATATTGTTGTAACCTCCGTTATTTTTTAACCTTTTTATTCATTTTTATCCTGTCTTATCTTCTTGCTTTATCTATCCTGTCTTATCTTCTTGCTTTATCCTGCCTCTTTTCTATACTTTATCCGTGGAAAATCTTGATTCCTTTTATATCCCTAATCTTCCTTTGCCCATCCATAAGAACATTTCACAGCTTTATCCCAGCCTTTGACTGCTGCTGCTCTGTCCTGTTCATTCATTTCCGGTTTAAATACTCTGTCAATCTGCCAGTTCTTGATAACGTCTTCTTTGCTGTTCCAATACCCCACAGCCAGACCTGCCAGGTAAGCCGCACCCATAGCAGTGGTTTCAACACAAACAGGTCTGTTTACAGGAGCATTGATGATATCTGACTGGAACTGCATCAGGAAATTGTTGGCGCAGGCACCGCCATCCACCTTTAAAGCACTTAAGGTAATACCGGAATCAGCCTGCATTGCTTTGATGACGTCATTTACCTGATATGCAAGGGATTCCAGCGTTGCACGAATGATATGGTATTTGTTTACGCCACGGGTGATACCAACGATAGCGCCTCTTGCATACTGATCCCAATGAGGAGCGCCAAGACCGGTAAATGCAGGTACCACGTAACAACCGTTGGTATCTTTTACTTTGGTTGCCATATATTCGGAATCCGGGGAAGAATCCACCAGTCTCATCTCATCACGAAGCCATTGTACTGCCGCACCGGCTACAAAGATGGAACCTTCCAATGCATAATTTACTTTTCCATCCAGGCCCCATGCAATAGTGGTTACCAGACCGTTCTTGGAGAAGACCGGTTTTTCACCTGTGTTCATCAGCAGGAAACATCCGGTTCCATATGTATTTTTTGCTTCACCGGCTGTAAAACAGGTCTGCCCAAATAAAGCTGCCTGTTGGTCACCGGCTGCCCCGCCAATGGGGATCGGTGCTCCGAAGAAGGAGGTATCTGTTTCTCCATATACACAGCTGGAAGGTTTTGCTTCCGGAAGCATGGAAATCGGAATATTCAATTCTGCCAAAATTTCTTCATCCCACTTCAGTTCCTGTATATTGAAAAGCATGGTTCTGGATGCATTGGAATAATCTGTTACATGTACTTTTCCTTTTGTCAATTTCCAGATCAGCCATGTTTCCACGGTACCAAAAAGAAGTTCCCCTCTTTCTGCTCTTTTCCTTGCACCTTCCACGTTATCCAGGATCCATTTGATCTTGGTACCGGAGAAATATGCATCAATGACCAGACCGGTCTTCTCACGGAATTTGTCTGTAAGACCTTTTGCCTTTAAGCTGTCGCAATACTCTGATGTACGACGACACTGCCATACGATTGCATGATATACCGGCTCTCCTGTATTTTTGTCCCATACAATAGCAGTTTCACGCTGGTTTGTGATACCAATTGCAGCAATGTCCTCTGCTGTTGCACCGATTTTGTTCATGGCTTCTACTGCAACTCCAAGCTGTGTTGACCAGATTTCATTGGCATCATGCTCTACCCAGCCCGGTTTCGGGAAATACTGCGTAAATTCCTTTTGTGCAACGGAGCACATCTCTCCTCTTTCATTAAACAGAATACATCTGTTACTGGTGGTACCCGCATCCAGTGCCATTACATATTTTGCCATTCTTTTATTCCTCCTTCTCTCTTCGCCTACTATTTTATCTCATTACTGCCATTTTATCATGTTACTTTATCGCTTCATAAAGCTATCCCAGGGCAATCCAATTATGATATTTTTGGTGTTGCCCCCAGGGTGGCAAGTTCCTCCAGAATTTCTTCCATGGATGCTCCGGAAACTGCCTGTACTGTGCCTACCACCGCACCTTCTGCAATGGGGCAGTCGGCCATTCTGATATTCAAATGATTCATCGTTTCCAGCACCATCTCTGCGGTCATCACTGCACTGCCCATATCCATCAGTAAAATCACACCATCATCGGAATAGACTTCTCTGATTGCGGTTTGTATTTTTTCATAGCTGGTACCGAAGCTTCCGTCCTCCAGTCCTCCTGCTGCTACGATCCTTGCATCCGGAGCCATCATCCGGGTTAAATCGACGACCCCATCTGCCAGCTTTTTACTGTGGGAAATAATCACAAATCCAACCATTACAAGGCTCCTTCCAGAGCTTCCAGCATCATGGTAAAAGAGGTGGCCCCGGGATCCTGATGCCCGATGCTTCTTTCTCCTAAATAGCTGGCACGACCTTTGGTGGCAGCTATCGTTTTGGTATATTCTACCCCTTCCCAGGCCGCTTTCACACCTGCTGCCAGGATGACTTTCGCAGTCAAGGCAGCCTCTTTATGAAAAGTGGTTCCCACAGCGGAATCCTTTTCCTTTGTCGAATCTGTTCCCACAACGGAATCCTTTTCTGCATGGAAAGTCGTTCCCACCATTTCCTGATATGCGGATTCCATCGCTTCTCTGGCCGGAATCATGGCATCCAGCATGGTTTTTTCTCCCCGAACAGACTTGCCACGCAGCATCACAGCATCGATTGCCACCTGAAGTGCCTTCAGAAAATCTTCTATAGAAATGTCTGTCTTTCCTTTCAGTGCCATACCCATTTTCAGAAAGGCGGTTCCATACAAAGGACCAGAAGAACCACCTACTTTGGACACCAAAGCCATTCCCACTGCTTTCAGTATATCCCCAGGCTCCTTATCTGCATAGGCATTTAATGTCTTTTCTACTTCCTGAAATCCTCTGGACATATTGATTCCATGATCTCCATCCCCAATCACGTTATCCAGGCCGGTCAAATAGTCTTTTTCCGCCTCAATCTTTTCCCCAATGGCATGGATTACCCGAATCAGTTTCTCTGTATTCAAGTCCTCTCCTCCTTACGCTTTCCATGCAGGCGTATCTGCCTTTGCATCCAGCAGTTCCTTCAACTCTTCATCCAGACAAAGCAGTGAAATGGAAAAGCCCTGCATCTCAATAGAAGTCATGTATTCGCCCACAAAGGTTTTATATATTTTGATTCCTTTTCCAGCCAGCACATCCGCAACATGGTTATGGATCACAAAAAGTTCCATAAGAGGAGTTCCACCTGCGCTATTGATCATAACAGCCACTTCTTTGCCTGCATAATCCAAATCTGCAAGAATTTTATCTAACAGTTCATCCACGATTTCATTTATAGGTTTCATTTTTTCTTTCCGGGCACCGGGTTCTCCATGGATACCGATACCTACTTCCATTTCATCTTCACCCAGCTCAAATCCGGGCGTTCCTGCTGCCGGAACGATACATGGGCCAATGGCTACACCCATGGTTCTTACATGGTCGCAAACCTTCTGTGCCACCGCCTGTACTTCTTCCAGCGTTGCTCCTGTTTCTGCCTTTGCTCCTGCGATCTTATGTACAAATACCGTTCCGGCTACACCTCTGCGTCCTACTGTCCATGTACTACCATCCACAGCCACATCATCGCTGACGATGACCTGAGCCACCTTGATTCCGTCTGCCTCAGCCATTTCTCCGGCCATTTCAAAGTTCATGACATCACCGGTATAATTTTTAATAATCATCAGTACCCCTGCATCTGTGGCAACTGCTTTGATTCCTTCATACACCTGATCCGGCGTGGGTGAAGTAAAAACTGCTCCGGCTACAGCTGCATCCAACATGCCTTTTCCTACATATCCGCCATGTGCCGGTTCATGGCCGGAACCGCCGCCGCTGATCAGAGCTACTTTATCTGTCTTTTTCTCAGCCCGGACAAGCACATTACCACAACCCAGTTTCTTCAGATACTGAGGATACGCTTTTACCATACCATGTACCATCTCATCCTCCACCTGATCCACTGCATTAATGAATTTCTTCATCCCTTGATCCCCCTTTTTTTTATATGTATATGTACTATATCCTTTACAAATTCCACAACTCGTCTATGAAAAAAATAAATTTGAGGGGACAAAAATACCCTCCTTACTGGTTTGTCCAGTAAGGAGGGTAGCTATCATTCTGCACGGAATAAAGAAATCGTGCACTAAGCATAATCAGTAAAATATTGGATATCATAAGATTAATCCCATTTACGCCAAAGATTTGTTTGATGCATATTACGAAGCAGTGGAACGGTTCAATAACGACTGCAAATATGATAAGCAAGAAGACATTTTATGGGGATGAGTTTGTGCCCCAACAAATTTTCCAAACTCTACATTAAAGAGACTGAATGATATGCAGAGAAATTTCAGCCTGTTCTTTGTCCACATATACCGGGACACATCTTCGTCCTGCATCCGGCAGTCAAATATTTCCTGCAAATCTGCCTGCTGTACTTCTCTTAGAAAAAGTCTTTCTGTTTCCATTCTTGGCGTTCTCATGTTCCTGCTCTCTCCTCTTCACATTTCACTCACTATAGAAACAGTAGGAGGCTTCCCTGTACCATAGATAATTGGATAAAGAACTATTTATAGTAAGGACACTTTTCTTTGATGCACTGCTGATTCATCTGTGAAAATTCACACTTCATATCAGAATACTCCAACTTTACTCCGTAACGACGATTCACATATTCCACTGCATTTTTAAATGCAATCATGGCATCGCGCTTACAGCATCTGGGGCCATTTATTTTTCCCAGTTCGCTTACCGCTGCTGCTGTAAATGACATATGATCCCCCCAAGAGCCATCTGTAGAAAGAGGCCCCGTTCCATCTATGATGGCAAGGGCAGCACCTATAGAGGTAATGGCACCGCAAATTCCCCATAACCCGCACATGGCTCCCGGCATCCGAAGGCCCTCCGCCATTAATTTGTCCAGTGCTTCGTCCAGATCAATATCTCCGCCTGCATTGCGATATGCAGTCAAAAGGCTGGCTCCATCCAGTATATGGTGTTCCGGACCATGCATGCTTATGTAATCTTTTTTTGCCATGCTTTTAAAAATATGAACCGGGTTACACCCTTCTTCCTTTTTAATATCCTGAATGATCATATTTGCTTTTTCTGAAGTTGTCATAAACTGCCTCCTTTTCTGGTACTCCTATCTCAAGTGTCCATTTGTGTCCATCTTCAATTACTTGCGTAAATTCGATGGACGTTTCTGATATCTCCATAGCTAAAGCAAGGAGGTACGACACATTGGATAAGTATTTCTTATATGGTAACAGTTAATTTACTTCAGCACAATCCGAATCCCATGAATCGTCTGCGTTTTCTATTTCCTTCTTCTCTCCGGGCATCCAAATCCCAAATGAATCACTTTCTTCGGACAGGAATCTGCACATTTTCCGCACAAAATGCATTCCGACTGTTCCATCTTGTGCTCCTGAACCATTTCAGAAACCGGAAGGCTCATAGGGCATTCTCTTTCACAAATCCTGCAATCAATACATTTGCTTTCCTCTGCTGTAAGCTGTAACGCCGGGGTGCCCAGTAAATTGCGAAGCTTTCGCCCAATCACCATAAATGGCGCAATCCAGCAAATGTAGTGGCAGGATGCTCTCTTTCCAAAAAACAATGACATGAAAAAGAACGTTACAACCACAATATAATAAATGATGTATTTCCATGCTTCATCGACAGAGATTCCACTTTCAATTCCGTAGAAGAAATCTATTTTGTGATATCCCCTGGCCATAGTCACAAAGGCAGCAATCACCAGCACCCAGATTGCCCAAATGAAATACTTCAACCGGAAAAGTTTACGGTTTTTCTGCTGTCTACCATTAACGCTGAACATGCACTCCTGAAGCCCTGCGCAAGGCATGATAAAACCGCAGGCACCACGTCCAAAGAAAAAACCAATCAAAATCATCACCATAAACACAATAAAGCTACCATTCATGATGCCTTCCGCGGCTCCCATGATGATCAAAAATGGAGAAAAATACCACTGTATGATTGGAAATAATAGAAATGAAATGAAAATCGTCATAGATCTTACATTTTGTCTGTTCAGCCATTTTATTTTGTTGTTTTCCTTTTTCATCTTCGTTTCTCCTCTAGAATGTTTACTTAGTTAACATTGACAGATTGCATTATATATCATAAAGTTAACTTTGTAAACATTGTTTTGGGATTTTTCGCCTGAATTGTTTGGGATATTATTCTCACAAGATTTCTTTGTGATATTCCAACACAATTGTTTGCGACTTTTTCAAAGATATAGAAGGGATTACTTTGCATGGAAAAGAAACCTTATCATCATGGTGATTTAAAAAAAGATTTGATAGAGAATGGCATTAAGATCATTAATAGCGAAGGAATTTCTGCCCTGACCATGCGGAAAGTGGCTGAAATGTGTCATGTCAGTGCTACTGCTGCTTACAAGCATTTCAAAAATAAAGAAGATCTGATGGAAGCCATTCGCTCGGACATTGCGAAGGATTTTTCCGCATATCTGGAAAGCTGTCTCACCAATTCTGATCCCAGAATGCAGATGCTGGAAATCGGGATTGGCTATGTAAAATATATGCTGGCACATAAAGAATATTACTATCTGATGTTCTGCAGCGAACTGAACATTGAAGTAACCTTTGAAAATGGAGATTTCAGCTACCCCGAAGATTCTCCATTCCGTGTGTTCTATGAAAGTGCAGAGGCCTGCATATCTCCCCATGTTCCGGATTCTGTGCTGCGTCATAATAAGATTCTGATGATGTGGAGTGAAGTACATGGCATCGCAGGACTTCTCTGTAACCACGTCCTGAAAACCACAGAAGATATCGACAGGCTGGTGGCAAATATGCTGCTGTCTGTTTCCAATCAGATTTCCTGAGGTTCTCAGGACCTTACGTTGTAAAGTTGTATTCCACCTTCGTATTTTATATCGTCTGCATTTTCCAGACTTTTTATAGTTGCAATATTCTATAGTTCAATCGTACTGTTTCATTTTTCCCATTCTCTTTCGCACAAAAAAGCCGACCAGATTACTCCAATCGGCTTTGACTCTATGCTGCGTTTGCTAATATTTCCTTCTGAATCTCAAGGTAGGATTTCAGACTGGTTATACTATCTTGCGTTCCTTTTTCCGGCTTAGCAATCTTCACTTCATACTCATTTGCCTTTGGCAGTTTGGCTCTTGGAATATGCTTTCTCACTTTATGCTGTCCGTCTTTTACCATCCCCAGCAATTCAAGTGTTCCGTTCTGCACACTCTTATAAATATCATCCGGTACATCCAGTGGAACTTGTACTATTGGCATATCAACTATCTCCATTCTTTTTCTATAAAATAGCGTGCAAATTTTGCGTATATGCATTCAAATTATTTGTATTGCATACTAACCATTTTACTATTACCATTAATTTGGTGTTACCCTATTCGGTAGGCGGTTGGTCCTTCAGCAGAGGGACTGTGACCCTCTGATTACACAAAAATCATCTTGTATGAAAGATTGCCTTTGATATCCTTTCAATCTCTCCCCACATTCTGCAGACGCTCATATGGCCCTTTCCATTGCCCTTTTCATCACTACAAGCAACTTGTCTGGGGATATCCGGGTGGAATCCTGCAAAGCCAGCAATCAGCGCCACTATGTGACTTACTCATGCAAAACGTACTTTACAGGATTCTGGTTTCCTTTTGAGAAAACAGAACTTACCATGCAACCCACATATTTTTTTCTAATCTCGTCAGGAGCCACATTTCCAATAAACTCATATCTTCCTACATCTTTTTCTACTGCGTCTTCCGGTTGCTTAAAGTTATGCATCGTTGTATATGCCGGGAACCATCCTTTTATCTCATAAACCTCCATGACCATGCCATCATAAATAGAAAAAGCATATTTTACTTTTGAAGCCTGATTCAGATTCACCTTCCAACAGCATCTTGTCATTTCATATAAATCAAAATCAGAAATGCCATTGTAATATGTAGTGTTAATTCGAATCATAATAACATCATCAGTAATATCCTCTAGTGAAAGGTTTTTCTGGTTATATCTGGCATTCAAATCATCTACATCTATACGTCCATATGTACTCGCATGATGTCCTTTTTTCACATTAGTAAGCTTATCAATTCCAATCAAATCAATAGCAGCTGCTTCAACCTTAAGGGCTGTTTCTTCATCAACTCCATGAACCAGAATTTCAATGATTGGGTCTTTCCCCTTCTTCTGAATTTCCTGTATCTTAGCCACTTTTTCACTATCATTTTCCAAGAAAAGATGGTTAAAACATCTATTACCTTTTCCCTTGCCTATGTAGAACGGAATCTTGGTATCAGGGTCCGAATAAATATATACATAGTATCCAAGCTCATTCATTGTCTTAGCTGAAAATTCACGTGATTTACTCATTAGTCCCTCGCTTTATTAATAATTCTCCAAAAACCTGCTTATTTGACCCAGCATGCTCAATAAATCCATTTTCCTTCAAAGAAGCTATTCCATTATCTACTGTTGCTTTCCCCATTTTTTTCTGTTATTTTCGTAACGCCTCTTCCAGTTTTCTCACTGATATGAAGTTACTGAAAAATCTCTATTCTATCAGAGTAAACTGTGATCATTTAGTCACCTTGCAAACGGATACCTTACTGCACATAAGGATGCGCATAAGGTGCAGGTTCAGGACCACAATATAGCCCAAAAGCATCACAGATCCAATAGGTTCCATTTACATTGACTCTGCACCACTGATGACTCCACTGATTCTCATTAACATGCTCATATGGCATTCCAAGTATATTAAGGCATAATCCAGTCGCTCTTGCACACCCGGCACAAGAAGCCGTTCCAAGGACAAAATAGCCATAAGGATCATTATAGTGGGCATTTGATGTAGAATACACAAGCCCATTGTCACATATGTTTCTTAATGCAACAGTAATACTGGTCAGTTGTTCTTCTCGGCTCTTATCAGCCAACGGAGTGACAATCTGCAAAGCAACATTGTATGCCTGCTGAAACTCGGCATCGGTCATTCTCTTTTTCAGACTGCTGTAATTTGCCAGCTCTTTTATCGGCACTGGTGAAAACGTACTCGTCGTAGCCGGAGCAACTGCTGCAGATGCATCTATAGCTTTCATTCCATCAATTTTTTCTCCGGGCATCGCTCCGGCATATGGGTACCTTCCCTCTTTCATTCCGTAAGTGACATAATGATTGTAGAGGGCATCAGTATTATTTCCCAAAACCGCAACAACATCCGGATAGCTATTTGCATAAAAAGTCGAATCGAATTCTGCTGCTATAACTGAACATGGGTATGAACACAGTATCAATATCAATAAAAAAATAGAAATAACCAAATTTTTCATTCTCATTACGCACTATTCCCCTTTCTTTTTCCATCAAATATTCTTCTAATATCTTCCAAGTCTATGTACACTACCATCTATATGCACTGCTTTCTATATACACTACCTTTGTACAAAATTATATAGCTTGTCAAACCATCTTTTCAATCCTATTTAGTGTTTTCCGGCTGTTTCATTTTGCGTTTTTCGGCTATTTCTTTTTGTGATTTTCGGCTATTTTATTTTGCGTTTTTCGGCTATTTTATTTTGCGTTTTTCGGCT
>CAMFGH010000067.1 GCA_945949875.1 uncultured bacterium | reverse complement strand
TACCATTTGCTCTTTCCAAAGCAGTAATGATAACACTATTTTCTTATTAGATTACCTATATTATATCGTTCAGAGCAACGGATGTCGATGGTTTTTTGACCTTTATTTATTTAAGTTTACTCCTCTGTTTTCTCAGCATATTTCCAGATCTTCCTGCCGTCTTCCTCAAGATAAAGCTCCCAATCATTTGGGTCGCATATATATCCATTTTGTAATGGAGAAAATGTGCCTTTTAAAATTTTTTGAGCCAGAATAGAGCCAACTACTTTTTATTTTTCTCTTAGATTTTTTCTAGATTTATTACCCAAATGATAGATATAGCTGCAATGATTACAGAGCTAAAATCAGCAATCGTATGTGCCACCGCAATTCCAGTAAATCCTATAAAATGTTCCATTAAGTATAGACAAGGGAGCAAAATTCCACCTTGTCGAAGTGCAGATATAATTGTTGCAAAAAGTGCTTTTCCACTTGCCTGTAAAAAGTTCGTACTCAAATAAAATATTCCCATAAATGGACTAGCTAATACCAAATAAATAACAAGACTTTCTCCAATGGAAGCTGCACTTACATCCTTAATAAATAGTCCGATGAGAGCATGTTTTGCAATGAAACAAATCACTGTAGTCAAGGTTCCAAAACCAAATGTTAGCAACACCATTTTCTTTAGAATTTCTTTCATTCTTTTTCCGTTTTTTGCACCATAGGTATATGCTATCAATGGCTGTACTCCCATGCAAATTCCCATATGAATCATAGTAATCACCATAACTGCTTTTCCAGCTGCTGCCATGGCAGCAACAGCATCTGTTCCATAACCAACCAATAAGTTATTGGAAAAAGTAGAAGCCAAACCAGCTAGAACACTACTAATACCATTGGGCAAACCAATTGCAAGTATATGAAATAAGCCTAGTGGATTTTTCATAGCATCTCTTGGATTCAGACTTATTACAGATGCTTTTCTCACTATGAAATATAAATAAAATACACTACTTACCACGTTTCCGATTACAGTTGCAATCGCAGCTCCTGCCACGCCTTTTTGAATCACTATAATAAAAATCGGATCCAATACAATATTCAGTACCGTTCCAATCATATTTCCAATCAAGCCTTCCTTTATAGCTCCCTCTGCTCTAAGAATTGATGCAAAACCTGTGGAAAACAGCATAAAAGGCACTCCTACAGCAAGTGTTCTCATATAGGTATAGGCTGAGTCCATAATATCTTTATTCGCACCGAGCAGGTTCAAAATTGGAGTCGTTGCGGATAACATTACTATTGAGCATGTTACTCCCAAAATCACAGATGCCATACAACAAAGGCTGGAGTATGTTTTTGCATCTTCCTTCTTACCTGCACCAATTGCATTAGCTACCACCGAACAGCCACCAGCTCCAAGCATGGTAGCTGCCGCCATAACGAGAGAAAAAATAGGACTCACAATCGATACTGCTGCAACTTGTGCAGTATCCCCTAGCATTCCAACAAAAAACATATCTGCCATGTTGTAGATGGTCATAATTAGAATCGTAATACAGGAAGGAATCGCCAGTGAAAAAATAGCTGTCCAGACTGGCTTATCCCGAAACAAGGCTTCGTTTTTCATTGCTTATCTTCCCCCTGTTAAAAACAATAGCTTCCCGCAACTACTTCTTTTTTTCTTCCGTCCGGCAAAATAATTATTGCCTTTGTATTAGAAGGAATCTCGATTTCATAAGCTACCTTGTCTCCCTCATACTTCCAACCACTTGAAATAATGCCTACTGGAGATTGATAAATAGCCTTAGCATGTCGTAAATCTTTATTTGGATGTGGGCTGATGATAATCTGATTTCCTTTCACCTGAATTCCACAAACACCATCTATGAGCCATCCACAGATAGCGCCATATGAATAATGGTTCAAAGATTCCCTTACTTCACCCTTCTCATTGACACCATCCCATGTCTCCCAAATGGTTGTTGCACCTTGTTTCACTGCATATAACCAGCTTGGTCTAGTATCCTGAAGGAGAAGTCTATAAGCAGTATCTTCATAACCATAGTCACAGAGTACACGAGTGAGATTTGGTGTAGATAAAAAACCTGTATTTAAATGATAATCACATTTTTTCACAAGTTCATTCAAATCGGCTGCTGCCTGTTTTGCCTCATCACCCTCCAAAAGTTCGAAGACCAGTGCACGCACATAATCTGCCTGTCTGTCTGAATGTATTCTTCCATCCTCGGTTGCTATAAATCGCCATGCTTTTTTTGCCATCTCCGAAGTCTTTTTGTAATGAGCTGCATCTTCTGTTTTTCCTAAGATATTAGCAATCTCTGACATCATCTGTCCAGAACGTGCAAAATAAGCTGTTGCCACTTTTCCCTGTGGAGTACGCATAGCTGAGGTACTTTCTACATCAGGCTCGCACCACTCACCATAGTCTATTCCCGTTTCAATGGTATATCTGCGATATGGATTTCTTTTCAAAATCTTAATAGGATTTACAGGTAATTTCTTTGCTCTTTCTTCTAAGAAATGATACCAACCCTTCATCATCTCATAATTTTCTTCTAAAATCCGGATATCTCCATTTCTCTGATACAGGGTATATGGAACAATAATGCTTGCATCTCCCCAACCTACAGAACCAGCTAATAATCCCGAGAAAAAGCTTGGTTGATTATTTCTTGGAGCGATATTTGCTATCTTTCCATCTTCATGCTGAGCAATTCTACACTCTCCCAACCATTTTTGTATAACTGTATAAGCATCCATCAAATAGATTCCTGTGTGTGCAAAGACACCCATGTCTCCCGTCCAGGCTGCACGCTCTCTGGTCGGACAGTCTGTTGGAACATCACAGAAATTAGATTTCTGACTCCATATACTGTTTTGTACCAGTTTATTGACCTGCTCATTACCACAGGTGAATTCTGTCAGCTGCTCCATCTTCGAATACACAGCAATAGCAGTAAAAGAAGCATTACTTAAATCAATGATAGTATCCACCTTTGCATAACGAAATCCCCAGATAGAAAACTTAGTTTTGTAATGGTTCTCACCATCCTGGCAAGTATAGGTAACTCTCTGATTCGTTCCACCTTCCTTGTGGCGTTTACGATCCTGGAAGTTTTCCTGAGTGAAATTCCCATTCTCATCTAAGGTTTCTCCATGTGTAAGAACAATGGTTTCTCCACCTTTAGCTTCTACAGTAAATTCAACATAGCCTGCAAGATTCTGGCCAAAATCGATGACTGTCTCACCGTTTGGTGTAACCATCATCTTTCCTTCCAGTCGTTCCATCTCATGAATAGGCACACAATTTGAGCACATCAAAGTATCCAAAGAATACTCTTCTACCTTCACCTCATGATACTCCTTGATTTCAAAAAGCCTTGCATCCACTACTTCGCCCTGTTGCATGTCATTTTCTCTAATTGGTCCATTCTGTGATGCTTCCCATTTTTCATCAGAGATACAAACAACCTCTCCATCTGCTTCTAACTGAAAAAGTAATGCAATATCTGTTCCATATAAATTTCTATCTCCATCCACCCCGGATACACTTCGATACCAGCCATCACCTAAAATAACCTGAACCTGATTCTCTCCTTCACACAGAAGTTCTGTTACATCATAGGTCTGGTAGCCAAGTCTTTTATCATAATTATAACTTCCCGGAGCAAGGACAAAATCCCCTACCCTTTTTCCATTTATCCACGCTTCATATAAGCCATGGGCAGTGATATACAGTCTTCCGGTATTATGAGACTTTACATTTTCCAATGTCGAAGAATCTAAAACAAACGTTGTACGAAGATAACTAGCCGGTTTATGTACTTCCGGGTCACAGGTCAACTCTGGATTAATCCATTTTGCCTTCCATTCTTTCTTATCTAAGATTCCGGTTTCAAAAAAGGATTCTTTACTCCAATCTCCGACCTGATCATCTTCATCCCAAAGTCGAATTCTCCAAGTATATCTCCGGCGGCTTTTAACGCCATTTTTATATATAATATTCATCTCATCTGATGTGACTTTTCCACTGTTCCACACTTCGTTTCCAGTTTCAAAAACCTGAATTTCATATGCACTTTGCTTTATTCCATCCAGACAATTCCAAGAAAGGTATGGTTCGCGTATATCTATTCCTAAAGGATTTATCATGTGCTCCGTTTTCAAATTGATTGCACGCATTTCTCTACTTCCTTCCACATTAATTCCGCATTACTAAAGGATTCTATTTCACATGTTTTTTCAAGAACTCCGCTGACACCTGTAAGGACTTTACCGGAGAATTATCTATCCAATTCTTGTGGCTCTCTAAAACAATCGCTTCCACATTCACCGATAGTGCCTGTTCACACAAAGCCTCCAGATTCATATTACCCAAACCCAATTCACAGCTGTCTGATTTTAATATTGGTGTCATCATTGGCTTTTGCAATTTTGTTCCTCTGTCATTGATATGATAAAGCTTCATACGATCTCCAAGCTTCTTCATAAGTTCCAACGCGCATACGCCTGCTTCTGTAGGCCAGTAAGAATCCAATTCAAAAGACACGTAATCAGAATCAGTGTTCTCAATGATGTAATCATAAGCAGTCTGCTTTCCATCTACCTTTTGAAATTCATAGTTATGATTGTGGTAAAGAAGATGAATCCCCTCCTCTTTCAACTGTCTGCCAGCTTCATTTAACTGATTACAAAGATTTGCTACCTTCGATTTATCACGATAATCAAAGCGATACATGCCAGTAATAACCATATTTGGGGTGTGAAATTTTCTTGCCTCTTCTACAGCCGCTTTTACATCATTCTGAATGCTGCCAAAATCTTTATGAAGGCTCACAACCTTAAGGTCAGCTTCCTTCGTGAGACGAACCCAATCTAAATTACCACCTTTTCCTGTTGGCATTCCTGCTGCTTTGGTTAGCATACGTACTAAAAATGGAGTTGGATTTACCATAAAGCTGTTTAATTCAATTCCATCATAACCAGCCGCCTTTACAAGCTTTAAGGTTTCACATGCTTTTTTCTCTGTTCCTGTTACTGTTCCAAGCATAATCTGCTGTACCGCTTTGATTACCATTTTTTCTCCTCTTCTATTCCACAAACTGTACTTTGCCCTCAGTGATTCCACATTGATTAAAAGTATCCACACGAACAAAATATGATTTCCCTTCCACCAATGCTCCGATGCGTTTCATAGGCTCATATGTCAAATAACTGTGATAAAGCTTGTCTTTATCGTGTCCCCATAAAATATTATATCCTACAGGTTCTGCTGTGGAGGAAATCTCCGGATTTAGAATCTGTACGTTCATATCGATTGCTGAAACTCTTTCGATCGTGAAGTCTGCCTGTTGTGGAAGTTCTCCTCCACATTTGCCAAATACACGTAATCCACTGATACACGGTTTTTGGTCATATGGTACCTTCATATGAGATATTTTAACAAAGCGAGTTTTTACCCCTTTCTCCCATACTAAGAAATCATGACTCAAATCTGAACTGCACTCTCTCTTATCCTCCAATACAAAAAATTCTTCTCCATCTAAAGAGCCTTCTAAAAGGTACTGTGTCTTAAGCTCTGCTTCTTCAATGTATCTGGCTTGTGTCGTTCCACGTATTTCTCCCGGAACCGGAATCATAATGTCATCGTCTGCAAAATTAACCTGAATGCCTCGTACATCCATTTCTTTTCCAAGGTCCATTAACAGCCATTCGTCAGTATGACTGGTTTTAGCCTGCCACCAGTTCTGAACGTTTTCGTTGCATACAAGATTTGGTTCTTTTCCTTCTATATAAGAAGATGCACTTACTCTTTTACCATAAGAAAGAAGCATCCATTCCGGATTCGCCCAGATATCATCGTCTTTTCCGTCACCTACTGCTATTGGCCAATCCCCATATCTTTGATTACAGCAAAGCTCTCCTTCTTCATCATAGACTGCTTTCCAGATGCCTACCCGTCTTTCAAAATCATGATTCACACTAATTCGCATGGTTGCGGTATGCCAAATATTTCCAAACAAATCTTCCATGGTAGAACCATGTCCTGCTCCAGGCATAAACCCTCCCGGATGGTAGGAATACGGGTTGTTTTCTGCCAATACAAATGGTCCAAGAGGAGAATCTGACACATAAACTCCGTCTCCGTAGGTATTGTATTGCGTTCCGGCAAACGCATATTGAAGATAGTATTTTCCCTGATACTTATCCATCCAAGCACCTTCAATATACGGCTTATCTGTAAACATTCCTTTAATCAGTGGTACATACTGAGGTGGAATCTGTTCAATAGGAGTTCCCTGTGCCTTTACAAAATACTGGAAAGCGGCTTCAATTTCTGCCTCTGATTTTGGTAACTTAGAGTTATCTTCTCCGACACGCTCATATCCATATTTCTTTGGATTTCCATTAATGAGTTCTCTCTTCTCCCCCACCGGCTCCATTGTTTCCGGATTTAGCTCCACACCCCAAATAGGTGTTTCATTTGAGCATCCCCAATAAAAGTAAACACGACCATCATCATCCACAAACAGGTTAGGATCCCAATAATCAAAAGTTCCCTGGATTTTTTCATAAGGTCCATTTATGATATCTTTAGTACGATATCGGTCACAATTTTCACCACGCTTTGAAGCACAAAAATATACGTATTCTCCCATAACCCGTACATCAGGTGCATAATCATAAAGAGGAAGTTCTGATGATAATTTATGATTTTCCCAATGAACCAGATCTTCAGATACCCATACCCCAAGGGTCATTGATGCAAAAATGAAATATTTTCCTTTAAATGAAATCATTGAAGGATCAGCTGCCTCTCGACAAATGGAAATTCTATTTTTTCTCTGATCCGCATTAAATTGATAGCGATAATTGATATTTACCGGATTGCAATAGTATTTCATCTTTTCCTCCTCATAATATCGGTTTATAGATGCCCTAAATAAGCTAGACTTTCTTTTGGATTACGTTTCATTGTTGTTCTATCGACTGAAATCAAACCAAATTTCATGGAGAAGCCTTTTTGCCACTCAAAATTGTCCATCAATGACCAATGGCAATAACCAATTACAGGAATGCCATCTGCGATACAGGCCGCTACTCCCTTTGTAGCTTCTTCGATGAACGCAATTCTTCTGGTATCATCATCTGTCGCAATACCATTTTCTGAAATCATAATTGGCATTTTTTTGCCCGCTTTTTCAAATTCTTTATGTGCTTTGCGGATAACATGCTCTAAAGCTTGTGGATAAAACTCATAATCCATTTGTGTTGTCTCAGCCCCCTCCGGAACAGGACAGATACCGTCTGGTCCAATCAAGCTTCTTGTATAGTTTTGAAGGCCAAAGAAGTCATCCGCCATAATGTAAGGTAAGTAATGGGTAAACTCTTCCTCCCACTCTTTTTCCGCAACTGCCTCACCACCGTTCACAGGCTGAATATCATGTAGAGATAAGGACAATCCTATTAACAGATGTGGACAAACCTCCTTCATAGCAGTTCTTGCAGCCTGATGAGCTTTCATTACCAGGATATCCCCCTCCGTAGTTCTGGAACTTACAAAATTCTGTGGACTCTTGGTTTGAAACACTTCCTCATTTTCTATCGCCTGCATGGCCATATTTTCCATCATGGCATTAAAGTTCATTCCAACCTGAGCAGTTCCTTCCATATTGCTACTCTGATTTTGTTGCATCTGGCTCATTTTTGCCATCATCTGTCTCTTGTATCGTTCTGCAATAGCAGCCACCTGTAATCCCATGTTGGCTTCATTGATGGTAACAACATATTTCATCAGATCACCAAGTTCACTAACTACATATTTGCAATAATTGGCAAAAGCATCTACTGTAGCTTCACTTTCCCATCCACCATTTTTGATCACCCAAACCGGAGAAGTAAAATGCATCATGGTAATCACTGGTTCAATACCATTTTCTCTACAGCAAACTAAAACCTGTCTGTAATGCTCTATTTCAGATGCATCATATTTTCCCTCTTCTGGCTCGATTCTAGCCCATTCAATTGAAAAACGGTAAGTATTCAGTCCAGCCTCTGCCATAAGCTTAATATCTTCCTCGTATCGATTGTAATGATCTACAGCATTCAAAGATGGCTCATTGAAGCTGGTATGCTTCATATGCTCCATAGCCCAATAGTCACTATGAATGTTGTTTCCTTCTACCTGATGTGCTGCTGTTGCAGCTCCTACCATAAATCCTTCCGGAAATCTGCTCATATTTTTCATCCTTTCTATAGCAAACCACCCACATATGATTTATGTGGGATGTCTGCTTAAATTATGTTCTATTTCTTCTTGGGAATTCTTGCAAGTGCAGCCGCAAGCATTTTTGCTTGCTCACCATCAACTTCCATCCCGCCTTGCGCTAACAGCTTTTTCAGTGGTTGTCTTGCGATCATCGCCATCATAGATGGTGGAACCTCCACATCTTTTCCCATTCCACCTGCAGCGCTATTTTGCATCTGTTTCATCATCTGATCTAAAAGTGCTGCTCCTTCCGGAACCGCCTGTATTTCTGCCATAGTAGAATTAAGAGATAAGAATTGATCATCCAACTCATCCTCCTTAGGTTCATCAAACCAGTTACGCACCTTGGCAGCATCCATAAAATAAGATGGATTTGGGGTATCAACCTTACGGATTGTCATCTCATCTACAAGTTTTTCATTATCTACACATACTGCTTTTATTTGATGTTCTCCACTAATTGGCACCTGGAACTTGAAAATGTGTTCTCCCTGTTCTTCACCAAAAAGAGCTCCATCCACATATAATGCAATCTTTTTCCGGTTTGAGTATACCTTTACCTCTGTGACTGGTTCAAGGCGGTCTACATATCTACTTCCACAGAGATGAACAAATGGTTCATCGCTCCACCATGCTTTATAAATATAGTAAGCATCCTTTTTTTGTTTACGGTCAAAGGTAATCAGTCCTTTGTGATTCTTTCCTGGATCTCCAGCCTCATCTCGTCCTGCTGCTGCAAATTCAAACATATTCCATACATAGGTGCCCCACAGATACGGTCGTTCGGAAATCATTTGAAGCATATGCTCATGATAAACTGCCATGTAGCTTTCTGTATAATCTCCTTTTTCAGGCTTTGGAGACTGTAAAGATATAACAGAGTCTGCTCCGTACTCAGTTAATCCAATGACAGTATTTGGATGCTCCTTATGGAACTGATCAAAAAAAGTATCATTATCTTCCATATCGCCTACATACCAGCCGTAATACAGATTATATCCGCGAATATCCGGCAATTCAACTAATGGGCTATCTGTCTCTAATAAAAACAGGTTTGCCATTGCTGACACTCTTTTCTTGTCCATTGTGTGAATCATATCATTTAAGATTTTATGGTTCTCCATCAAATCCTCTGTAACACCCTGAAGTGTAATCTCATTAGAAATTGCCCAACAGATAATGGAAGCATGGTTATAGTTTTGTAAGATAAGCTCCTTCATCTGGGAAATAGTATTTTCTCTTCCGCCATCCATGTGAACTGTAATATATGGGATTTCTGCCCAAGCTACGATTCCTTTTTCATCACACAGATCATAGAAATACTGGTCATGCTGATAATGTGCAAGTCTGATAGAATTTGCTCCAACAGAAAGAATTAATTCCATATCTTCCTCATGCATTTCCTTAGTAAGCGCATTTCCTACTCCAAGTCGATCCTGATGTCTTGATACACCACGTAGCGGATAACTTCTTCCATTTAAGAAGAATCCTTCCTTTGGATCAAAACAATAGGTTCGACATCCAAACTTACTTGTTACTTCATCTATCACTTCTCCCTGTACAACAATCTTTGCTGTAGCAGCATAAAGATAAGGATCTTTTAAACCATCCCAAAGATGTGGCTGTTCAAGCATTAAACTGCCTGAAAAATGTGTAACATTTTTCATTGCATCTTCTTCATACAGTGTCTGATTATCCTGTTGTGGAATTTCAAGCCTTACCTCTCCAACACCTTTAATGCTAACAACAACTGCATCTGCATATCCTCTGATATAGGCATCAAACTTTACGATAGCCTTATCTTCCAACACTTCCGGAGTAACATAGAAGCCTTTTCCTCCAAAATATTCTAAATCAAAATGTGTTTTTTGAACTGTAATTAACTTCACATCTCTGTATAACCCACCATAAAAAGTAAAATCTGCTTTTTGTGGATATACATGATCATTAGCAGAATTGTCGACCTCTATCTGAAGTTCATTTTCATCTAGTGAATCCTCTGTTAGCTTCACACGATAAGTAGAGTAACCTCCATCATGACAAGCTAATTCTTTTCCATTTAGGATTACCTTTGAAGAGGAATTCGCTCCGTTGATTTCAAGAAATAGTTCCTCGTCCTTGCCCAATTCTGGTTTTACAAATTTCTTTATATAAGTGCAATTTCCGCGATAATAATCGGAAGCACTCTGTCCATCTACCGCATTCCAAGTATGAGGAAGAGTCACTTTTTCAGTGACTCCCTCCTTCATGAATGTGTAGTCCTCATGAAATAGAACTTCTTTTCTCATAATATGCTACATACTCCTATCTTCTTTTCTTAAGCATCCTTTTTTAATTCTTCCTTTTTTGTACATATTCTCTTTTGAACCTCTACCATCTCAGCTTTGTCAAGCTTGCAGCCTTTCATTGCAATCAAGGTCACTAACCATCCAAACAATGGAAGTCCAAAATAAACAGCAATCGTGATAACAAAAATAGGGGTTGTTAATGCTTCTCCCGGCTGTGGCATTGTGCTGGTATACCCAATCAATGCAACTGCACCAGTAGCAATTAATGCAGAAATAGACGAAATCAGTTTGTCAATAAAACTGTAAGTACCCGTTACAACTGCCGGAACGTATCTACCACTACGATCCAATTCATAGTCAATGATATCTGCCATAAAGGAATTATCTGCTGTAGTAACACACATCTTCGCTCCATTTAATACCAATGTCAGTACAACATAGATAATCATAGTAGGACCAAAGCTTGCAATCGTACTTGGATCGATCACAACAAAGAAGATAACCATAATTACTGCGATTACCATACATATCTTTGTCCATGTAACAATGGCATTTTTACTACCATGCTTTCCTGCATATTTTGCCCCAAAAATTGCAAAGATAATGGATGGGAGCATACTGACAACAGATAGCATAGTTGCAATACCCATATCACCAATGAGAATTCCATACAGCATAGTTGTAATCACTGCCTGTGCTGCTGTTTGCTGTGCCAGTTTATCTGATGCAGCTGCTGCTATATATGCCTGAAGTGGTTTGTTTCCTTTTAAAACCGCCACCATATCCCTGAGCTTCAATGGTTCCTCTTTCTTAATTCCATGATAATACTCAGGTTTATCGTATTCAGAGATGCCAATACAAACAAGCGCAATACCCACTGCAGCGATTACAACCACTAATTTTACAGCTGCAGAAAGGAAATCCTGATTATAGGTTCCTCCAAACTTTGGAAGCAATACCATATTAAGTACAATACTTAATACCATTGGAACCATATAATTTAATGCAGTCTGCCATACACCGATGGTTGGACGCTGCTTTGGATCATTAGACATAATTGCCGGAAAAGTCTGTGCAGTCATGTTTGTAATGGTATATCCCATAATGTACAGCACATAAAGCAAAGTAAATACAATTATTCCAAATCCCTTTGAAGAACAAAAATCAAACATTGCAAGTAATGCAAGTGCTTCAACAACAAATCCACCAATCAACAAAACACGAAGTCTTCCAAATTTGGTATCCACTTTGTCATAAACGAAAGCAAGAATCGGATCCGTTAAGCCATCTAAAACACGAGTACATGTTAAAATTATTCCGACTACTGCAGTTGAAATTCCATATCCAATACTTGCACTATAGCTTGCCATTCCAATCAAGGAATAAACAGACATTCCGACTAATGCATTAAAAGCTATCAAAATGATTTGCCATAATTTAGCACGACGATATTGTACTCCGTCAATTTCACTCTGGGTTAATTTTTGTTTTTTACTCATAGTAACCTCCTATACCTATCTTTTGCCCCAAGCTCATATAAGCATTTCACATATTTACAATACCATGCTATTTATGTTACAGTTAGAATGCACTTGATAATAATAGCATTTTTTTGATATATTCAGGAAGGTAAATATGAACGAACTCCTCTTTACTAGATTTATTTCCAATATTTTAGGTATCCATGTCTACTGTGTTACTGCTTCTGATCATTCTCTTTTCACTTTTGAGGAAGAATGCTGTTTTGAAAAAACACTCCAACCAATGTACACTGCCGAATACCTGGAATACTTATTAAACCATAATGATACTACCACTTTTTATGAGATTACTGATTATCTCAATACGAATATCTGCTTTTTTCAATTTGAAGGAAAACAGTATATTCTTGGTCCATATGTTAAAAACAATTTCTCTAGTCAGGAAATACAGGAACTTCTTGCTTCTCATAATCTGCCAGCCAGAATATTTATGCCAATAAAGCTTTATTATAATCAATTTCCTAAGCTAAGCTATCAAATGATTCGTGGTACAGTAATAGCAGCCATGAGAACTTTTGTGCCAAACACCCCTGAATATAAATATCGTAAACTTACCGGGTTTCATGAAGAAATAAAAGAACATAAGCTTCTTGAAGAGTCCAATCGAACCTATTCGCAAATCATCGATCAATATGAAATGGAGAACTTTTTCCTTCGTAAAATATCTGATGGAGATGTTACAGGAGTTAAATTAGCATTCGAAAGCATTGCCAGTAATTATTATGCCAGTACTTCACAATCTCAGCGTTCTCTCTATTCAACGGATTGGAATGGTTTTGCTGTGCTTCGTACTCTTGCTCGAAAAGCGGCCGAGCAAGGTGGTTGCTCTGTTGTCAAAATAGATGAGATTACTCGTGAGAGCATTCAGCAGTATGCTCTGGCAAGGACTGAAAGTGAGTTAAATAATGTTCAGAAAAATATGCTGATCAAGCTTACAAAAGCAGTAGCTGATACAAAAAAAATGTCAAACTATTCACCTATCGTTCGTAATACCTTAAACTATATATCTGCAAACTATTCTCAGGATATTTCCTTATCTGAGTTAGCTGATATGAATCATATCAGTGAAGAACATTTATCCAGATCCTTTAAAAAAGAAATGGGAAGCAGCATATCAACTCATATTGGCAATATTCGAATCAAAAAAGCTGCCGAATTACTGAAATCTACTAATCTTTCAATATCAGAAATTGCAATGTATATAGGTTACTCAGATAATAACTATTTTGTCAAAGTGTTCAAAAAGCGATACGGGATGACTCCATCCGCATATCGCTCTTCTTTATAATTCCATTTCATGATTCACTCTATCGAAAGTGATTTTAAAAATCAGCACTCACCCATATACTTTCGATAGGGTCATCATTGATCCAGTTTTGATGTGTTACTAACACTCTACACTGTAGTTGAACTCTCCGGGTGGCAATTACCACCCAAAATATGCCTGAAAATAAAAATGCAGTAATAATTGTGGTCAACTATGCATACGCTACAAGCCATGCACAATTCGAAAAGGCTTCGCCTTTTCTCATCGCGGGCTGGCGCCCTATAATTAGGCACGAGACGCTGCACCTCGAACGCTTCGCGTCCTCGGTCATTGGCGTCGCCATATAAAAACGGGAAGACAGACATATGAGTAAGTAAACTTACATATGTCTGTCTTCCCGTTTTTACACGTCTCGTGCCTTTATGAATGTTCCCAGCGGGAATCGAACCCACAACTAGCGCTTAGGAGCGACGCCGAGTGGT
>CAMFGH010000066.1 GCA_945949875.1 uncultured bacterium | reverse complement strand
TTCATTATGGTGAAAAATATAATGACCTTTCCTACAATGATATTCTGGTGAAGTCCTGTGCGGATAATGGCATCGCTGCATTTACAGGAGATGGCGTGGTACCGGAAGTAATGAAATATGCAACCGACGCAATCAAAAAAGCCGGAGGGATCGGCGTACCTACAGTAAAACCATGGAACATTGATACCATCCGTGAAAAAATGGAAATGGTTCGTGAATGTGGTAGCTTTGCTGTGGCCATGGACGTGGATGCAGCAGGTCTTCCATTCCTGAAAAATATGACTCCGCCCGCAGGCTCCAAGTCTGTTTCAGATTTGAAAGAAATTACCAAGCTGGTAGCAGTTCCATTTATTGTAAAGGGCGTTATGACAGTAAGAGGCGCATTGAAGGCAAAAGCAGCAGGAGCATCTGCGATTATTGTATCCAACCATGGTGGACGTGTCCTGGATCAGTGTCCTTCCACTGCGGAAGTTCTTCCGGAAATCGTAAATGCGGTAGGCGATTCCATGACTATTCTGGTGGATGGTGGTATCCGTTCCGGTGTAGATATTTTTAAAGCTCTTGCTATGGGCGCAAACGGAGTTTTGATCTGTCGTCCCTTTGTAACTGCATTATATGGCGGCGGCGCAGAAGGCGTTTCACTCTACATACAGAAGCTGGCTGCTGAACTGGAAGACACCATGGCAATGTGTGGTGCTCATTCCATTAAGGAAATTTCTTCGGAGATGATTCGATACTAGTATAATAACAATGAGTGCTACCGATAGACGGTTAGCCTGATACTATTATAAGTCAAAAATGACCGCCAAAAGTTTACCAGACGTGGCGGTTATTTTTGTGCGCTTTTTTTGAATAAAGTTTTCAACACATTGAATTAACGTATAATAAGTAATTATCTTTTGACAGATAAAGGATAACATAAGGGGCTTGGAGTGATCTGGTTTTCAATGCGCCATGTGACCTAAATTTAGACTAGCATCAGTAAGGAAAAATATGAAGAAGGACTGGAGGAAACTCCGGTCCTTTTTGAGGTGCGCCTTGTGGCGCAAGTTTTTATTTTCAATCTGGTGTCACTCTTTCTTTTTCGAATGAGAAAAGATATACTAAAAAACGAATACAAATAGAACTACGAAAGGGAGAAGAAATATGGAAGAATATGGAAAAACCGTCTCTCAATCTAAAATAGAAACAGTACATCTGGTACATCCGTCTGATATGAATGCAGTTGGAAGACTGTATGGCGGTACGTTGATGTCATGGATTGATGATGTGGCTGTGCTGGTGGCCAAGAGACATACGGAAATGAATGTGATTACCGCGTCGGTAGATAATTTGAAGTTTCTACGTGGTGCCGGTATGAAAGACATGGTTGTACTGGTGGGAAAAGTAACTCATGTGGGCAATACTTCCATGGAAGTAAAGGTAGATACTTTCGTAGAACATACAGATGGTTCCAGGGAATTGGTGAACAGAGCTTTTTTGACCATGGTAGGACTGGATGAAAATAATAAACCGTCACGGATTCCGCGACTGATACTGGAAACTGAGGAAGATAAAACGGAATGGGAGAGAGCCAATACCCGTTGGCAGGTTCGCAAAGCGCAGCGAGAAGAAGGATTCCATTTCTATAGCTAGTACAACGGTTTTGAATATACTACACCATATCACCTGTTAAGAAATAGATATTTGTGTTTTATCATTGTTCTTAGATCCAACGGCATAACCAAGAGTAAAGAAAGTTGCACATTCCATTAAGGAAATTTCTTCTGAGATGATTCGATAATTAACGGTGTAGGGTATCGACATTTTGAATGTATGTAAAAACTGCATAGAGCAGATAAGAAGGGCTGGAGGAAAGTCCGGTCCTTTTTTAACGGAGAATCATATGGGCAACGAAAGCGGAACATGGATTATGTATGGTGTGGATTGGGATGATCCTGAATGCATTCATACAGTAGATGAAGCAATTGAATATATTAATAAAGTCGGATTTCTGCCCCTTTTCAGGAACGAAATTCCCGGTTTTTCGCTGGAGGAGCGCACGGTACCAGAGTATTGGTGGTGCGATGATCCGAAGGTGGATCCGTGGATATGGCGAGAGATTATTGCCAGAAGTGGTAAGGTGGTTTATGGTAAATTCTTTGATAAGAAGGCTGGATTTATTTCGGTGAAATGGCTGTCGGTATTTGCAAATTATCGCCGAGACGGTTATGACTTTGATGCTCTTTATGAGGATGGTAAAGCTCCACATAAGCATAAGAAGATTATGACAAATTTTATGGATGAGAAGATGGATTCAGAGATACTTTCCAACCAGCTGAAGGTGATGGCTGGATTTGGTAAAGATGGTGAGAAGGGCTTCGATGGAGCAGTTACTACTCTGATGATGCAGCTTTATCTTTGCAATTCTGATTTTAGGAAGCGTAGGAATAAAAAAGGTCAGGAGTACGGGTGGAATGTTGCGGCATACTGTGCCCCGGAGCATTTATGGGGAAGAGATGCAGTGACTGCAGACTACAAGGTTGATCCCAAGGATTCCTGGCAGAAAATAGTGGATCATATGCACGAGATTTATCCGATAGCTACGGATAAGCAGATAAGGAAGGTGCTTAAGTAAAGGTGATATAAAACTACATTTTTCCGTACCTAAAATGAAAAAGTCGAATATTCGGAAACTATTCGGAAATTAATCGGAAACTATTCGGAAATGATGTTGCCTGTATTTCCGAAAAACATTATATTATTTCCGAAAAACGTTGTAATGTTTCCGAAAGGAAGTGCTGACATGACCGATATAAGATTCATTTCAACAAAGGAAGCAACAAAATTCTGGAATTGAAAAGGAACTCATTTTTCTGGCATAAAAAGGCGCCTCTCTGTGAATCATAAAAGTAAATTTATTTGAAGTACTTTTATGAATTCGCAGGGAGGTTTTTGTATGCAGGAAAAGAAATCGGGGATGCTTGGAAAGCAAAGTTTCAGGCCGGAAAAACGGGTGTTTATCCGTGACAGCGGATGTGTGGTAGGAAGCAAGGAAGGAAAGGGACCACTGGGAAATCTGTTTGATATGGTTTCCCAGGATGATATGTTTGGAAGTGAAAGCTGGGAAGAAGCAGAAAGTACGCTGCAAAAAGAGGCCATAACGCTGGCACTTGGGAAAGCCGGGATGAAATCAGAGGATATTCGATATCTGTTTGCTGGTGACCTGCTGGGTCAATGTATGGCTTCCTCTTTTGGAGTCGGTTCTTTTCAAATTCCACTCTTTGGTGTATATGGTGCATGTTCTACCTGTGGAGAGGCGATAAGCCTGGGTACAATGGCTGTTTCTTCAGGGCTTGCACAACATGTCATCTGTGTCACATCCAGTCATTTTGCCAGTGCAGAGAAGGAATTTCGCTACCCGCTGGCTTATGGAAATCAGCGTCCGCCATCTTCTACATGGACGGTCACCGGAAGTGGGGCTTTTATTCTTTCGTCACAGACCGGGAAACGAAACCGGGCTGAAATAACCGGAATCACAACCGGGAAAATCGTAGACCTTGGCATGAAAGATTCCATGAACATGGGAGCCTGCATGGCCCCCGCTGCCTGTGATCTGATTGCAGCCCACTTAAGCGATTTTGGAAGAACACCGGATGATTATGATAAGATTATAACAGGAGATCTGGGTTATGTGGGGCAGAGAGCACTGCTGGATCTTCTCCAGACAAAAGGAATCGATATCACCGGAAAGCATATGGACTGTGGAATCGAAATATATGACCCTAACAGTCAATCTACCCAAAGCGGCGGTTCAGGCTGTGGTTGTAGTGCAGTTACCTTATCCGCCTATATTCTGAGAATGATCGAAAAGAAAGAATGGAAGAGGGTATTGTTTGTGCCTACCGGAGCACTACTCTCCCAGACCAGTTTCCACGAAGGAAAAAGTATTCCGGGAATTGCCCATGGGGTGGTATTGGAAAGTGTAGGATGATAGGGGGATAGAAAGGGAGAAAGAGAGAAAGAGAGAAAGGGAGAAAGTTTTCACGGTATTGCAAAAAGTTATAAAAGGTTATAAAATGATAGAAAAGTTATAAAAGGTTATAAACAGTTATAAAAGCATAGAAAAGTTATAAAAGAGTATAAAAGTTATAAAAGAATAATGAAGTTATAAATAAGTATCCAATGAGGAGAAATATCATGAATAACCCTTTTACACTTTCTTTTGGAAAGAAGCCAGTGCAATATATATCACGTATTTCACAGACGAATCAAATTATTGATAGTTTTACTGCAGAAGTTCCTTCAAACCAAATATTTATGATTACGGGGGTAAGAGGCTCCGGTAAGACGGTTATGATGACTAATATTGCAGGAGAAATACGTAAAAATGAGGATTGGATCGTGATTGAACTGAATCCAACGAGAGATCTTTTGCAAAGTCTTGCAGCCAAGATATATAGTTTGCCGGAGATGCATGATAGATTTATCAAGGCAAAGCTGGATTTTTCAGCCTTTGGGCTGGGGGTGTCCATTGAAAATGCAGCACCGGTTACGGATATTGAGAACGTAATTGAATGTATGCTGGAGCAGATAAAAAAAGCTGGGAAAAAACTTTTAATCACGATGGATGAAGTGGTGAAATCCGAGTATGTTAAAGTGTTTGCCAGTTCATTTCAGATTTTTCTGCGTCAGGATTTTCCGATTTATCTGCTGATGACTGGGTTATATGAAAATCTTTATGAACTTCAGAATGACAAGTCGTTGACTTTTTTATATCGGGCGCCCAAGGTGGTATTAGAACCGCTGAATTATACAGCTGTCCGAAAAAGTTATCATGATATATTTGGGATAGATGTGGAGACTGCAAATGCCATGACAGTTCTTACGAAAGGATATCCCTTTGCCTTTCAGGTACTGGGGTATCTCTATTGGGAGAATCGTAAAACCAGGTCTTTAGAAGAAATACTGCCGGAATACGATCAATATCTGGAGGAATATGTATACAGTAAAATTTGGTCTGAGTTATCAGAAATTGATAAAAAAATATTGGCAGAACTATCTGTAACAGAAGATAACAGGGTGAAAACCATACGAGAGCATCTGAATATGAAATCAGAGCAGTTTTCTGTATATCGTGATCGATTGAAGAGAAAAGGTGTGATTGACATAAAAGAATATGGTAGGGTTTCTATGGCATTGCCACGTTTCGACGAATTTGTGAAGGTACAGATGAATTTGGAATTATAATATAAATTTTCTCTTAAATATTGAAAAATCAGCTTAAAATGGGCGCTTTTTTGCAAAAAAAAGTTGACATAATACAAGATAACTTAGTATTATGATTATACTATATATAAAGGGCGGGTGGCCCCAAAAAGCTGATTCGAATAATATGGAGGCACGAAAAAATGAAAAAGTTTATGAAAAAATTAACCGCTGTAGCATTGACAGTCGGTATTTTAGTTTCCATGATTCCATCTGGCAGGGTATATGCAAAAAATGCATGGATTGATGGAGATACCCCGGAGAAGTATACAAACAGAGTAACCACATCAAATGATTTAACCTTTGCACCAACGGTCAGAACAAACTTTCATGCAGGAAGTATCAAAGCGCTGATTCCTACATCTCCAAAGTCATTTATTGACCATAATACAGGTGTGGATGTAAGCTACTATGATGATGCTACTTCTTTTGTATTTGTAGATGAAAATAACGGTTATGGTGAACTGGCAAAGGCTGTTTTGAACAATGCTATTACACAGGTAAATGGTACTCTTGTAACAACTGTTACATTGAACTTATTCAAATACGAGGGTAAAGCATATAAGATGATAGAAAGTACAACGGATGACATTCAGTTTATGGTATCCATTCCATCCTCTGTCAGAGCAAACACCAGAGATTTTGCAATGGTAAGAATCAACAGAGATGGTTCTTTCACTTATTTGACAGATGCGGATGCTGATCCGATTACCCTTACTTTTACAACAAATTACTTTGCAGCAGATGATTTGTATGCATTGATTTATGCTCCTCATGGTGCATTTGATCCATACAAACCGATACAGCCGATTGCACAGTAATGAATTTTTCCTGAATTGAGAACCCGGCAGATGAATTTCTGCTGGGTTTTTTGTTGTTTTGTGCTATAATCTTTTTGATGAATGCCACCGCACGCTCGTGACTTTAGCCGTGAGTTAGGTGACGTATGTTCAAAGAAAGGACAAAATAGACATGAGAAGCATGGAGTTTAAAATGGAGCGCCCGGGCCTTTTAAAGGAAGGGGACCATATTACCGTTACAGAAGGCCTTTTGCCCAGTAACTATTATTACACCATTGATCCATCCCTTGCCATGTCCGGGAATGTTCCTTTTCCGGAGCGCATGCTGGCCAGAGAAGGAATTGTAACAAAAGTGATCGAAAATTCAAGAGGTTTTTATGTAACCGCTGAATTTGATGAATAAAGCATTATAGGAGGAGAAAAAATGTTAAAAAAAGTATCTACAGACAAAGCACCGGCAGCAATCGGGCCATATTCCCAGGGAATCATTGCAAATGGTTTTTTATTTGCATCAGGACAGATCCCCATCAATCCGGCAAATGGTGAAATTGAAGGGGGAGACATCACAGAACAGGCAGAACTGGTTATGAAAAATATCGGAGAGATATTGAAAGAAGCAGGAACTACATATGAAAATGTTGTAAAGACTACCTGCTTTTTAGCTGACATGGGTGACTTCGGTGCATTTAACAGTGTTTATGAAAAATATTTCACCGGCAAACCGGCCAGAAGCTGTGTGGCTGTAAAACAGCTTCCGAAAAATGTTCTTTGTGAAGTAGAAATCATTGCAGTTGTTTAGGCGGAAGGAAATTTTACTAATGAGCAACAAAGAAAACATAGTGCTTGTGGGGATGCCGGGAGCGGGTAAAAGTACGGTTGGAGTAGTACTTGCAAAAAAGTGTGGTTATCGTTTCCTGGACAGCGATCTGGTCATTCAGGAGAAAAAAGGAAAACTCCTTCATGAGCTGATCACGGAACATGGTGTGGATGGCTTTTTGGCAATCGAAGATGAGATCAACGCATCCATTGAGACAAAACATTCTGTCATAGCAACCGGCGGAAGCGCAGTCTATGGAAAAAATGCGATGAAGCACCTGAAAGATATCGGAAGCGTCATCTATTTGCAGCTTTCCTACGAGGAGATAGCAGGGAGACTTGGGAATCTGGAACAAAGAGGAGTAACGCTCAGAGAGGGTCAGACACTTCTGAATCTGTATCAGGAGAGAGTGCCGCTATATGAGAAATATGCAGATTTTACCATATCCTGCCATGGGAAAGAACTACGCAATATTGTAGATGAAATCTGTGAGAAGGTGATTATCTCGCCAGATAAAAGCAAATAAAATGTTCTTTGCAGGCAAAACATATTATTCCATTTTGTATGGCGCTGGATAGTTAAAGATAATCAGGATAGATACAAATAAAAAGAATAGATTTGGAAAAACCTCCACATACTGATAAAAAATGTGGAGGTTTTTTATATGGATTATATCAATGCATTCTGGGTAGGCGGACTGATCTGTGCACTGGCACAGATTTTATTAGAGAAAACAAAAATGATGCCGGGACGGATTATGGTGCTTCTGGTGTGTCTTGGTGCGCTGATCAACTTTTTCGGATGGTATGACCCACTGGCAGAGTATGCAGGAGCCGGTGTAACAGTACCCCTTTTGGGATTTGGGCACAACCTGATGAAGGGAGTGAAGGAGTCCGTTGATGAAAATGGTTTTATGGGACTGTTTATGGGGGGATTTCAGGCAGCAGCAGTGGGCAGCAGTGCGGCACTCATTTTTGGATATCTTGCAAGTCTGATCTTCAAACCTAAAATGAAGAAGTCATAAAGAAGTTCTTAAGAATTATATAAAATGGGGGAATGGAAGAGAAATCCTCTTGCATGGATTTGATGTTAATGGTATGTTACCAATATAGTCAACATACAATGAATTATGGTCTAATATGAAAATCATATGTGTCATATGTATGACATTTATGTCAAAAAGATGCAAAAAAAGAGGTTTTTGAATGAAAAATGGCATGACTTCTTCGGTCAATAAAGGAAGCCGCAATCCATATAAAACATATAAAAAAAGAATAAAAGTAATGCTTGCCATTACCTGTCTGTCTGTTTTTACAGCATGTGTTACGATAGTACTCAGCGTACTGATCTGTATCCATTATAAATACGCCGGGGAAAATACTATAACCTTTGCTGAAGATATGCCGGAAGAAACAGAGGACCGGAAGGATGGGGATACAGCAGAAGCAATTTCAGACAGTGTATACAGCCAGGCTGAGGTGGATGCACTTATGGATGCTGCCAGAGAGAGTGCATCGGCACAAGGAGAAGCAGGGGTGTTGGATACCCTTCAGCAGAGACTTATGAACGGAGACAGCTCTCTGGATGTATTCCGGGATCTGTATCCGGATTATGTGGTATTGGTGGATTCGGGCAAATATCATTTTATTGCGAAAGATGATTCCCTGGGTGCCAACCTGTATGATAATGACAGATTTATCATGGATGAGAACAATGTTCTAACCTATCAGGATGAACAGGTCACTACATATAAAGGAATCGATGTTTCAAAATATCAGGGAAATATCGATTGGGAAAAAGTTAAAGAATCAGGAATTGAGTTCGCGATTATCCGGGCCGGTATCAGAGGATACAGTGAAGGTGCTATCATAGAGGATGAGAATTTTGCAGCCAATGTGGAAGCTGCTGCGGAGCAGGGGATTGATCTGGGAACCTATTTCTTTTCCCAGGCAGTTTCAGAAGAAGAGGCTCTGGAGGAAGCGCAGTTTGTGATCGATCAGCTGAAGGAGGCAGAGGTATCTTTGGCGTATCCCGTATATCTGGATGTTGAAGCAGTTTCCTCTTCCAACTGCAGAACAAAAGACCTTACCGTGGAACAGAGAACTGCATTTGCAAAAGTTTTTCTGGAAAAAATAGCTGAGGCCGGGTATCAGCCTGCCATATATGGAAATATGAAAAGCTTTTTGCTCATGCTGGATATCACACAGCTGGAGGAGTATGATAAATGGCTGGCATCCTATAGCCTGCCAATCTATTACCCCTATGCGTTCCAAATGCTGCAATATTCCGAAAAGGGAAGAGTACCGGGAATCTCAGAACCGGTTGATATGAATATTTGTTTTAGAAAATACGGAGGAGAAGAATAATGCCGGGAGCAGAAGTATTCAAGTGGCTTATTTTGTATTTTGCTGCTTTAAATGTACTTGATTTTGCCTTAATGGGAATCGATAAATGGAAAGCAAAAAAAAGAGCCTGGAGAATTCCCGAGGCTACTTTGTTTATTATTGCAATCATTGGTGGAGCACTTGGAGGGACTATAGGAATGCATGTGTTTCATCATAAGACAAGACATTGGTATTTCCTATATGGCATGCCCCTCATCTTTGTACTTCAGATTGCACTGATTATTTTTCTGATAAAGGGACCCATTCAGATCATTACTTTATAGATTGTAATATTTTTATACCGCAACAATAACGCCGCCGTCGTTAGCATACATAGAGCTGATGCCGGCGGTATTTAAAATCTGGATGGATTTAAATGCACAGCGGTCCAGCAGCAGCTTTTTCATCAGTTCTGCACGTTCTGGGCAGTTGCAGTGGGAAATGTACAAGCATTTCTTTTCCAGATTATGACCTTCCGCGATAATAGTATCTGCCATCTTGGACAGGGCTTTTTTGATGCCTACCGCCTGCCCCTTCTGTATGATAACGCCGCGAATGGCGCCCATGATAGGTTTGATGGAAAGGGTGGAAGCAATGAAAGCCTTCACAGAAGAGAGACGTCCGTTCTTACGAAGGGTTTCCAGATTGTCCAGAACAAAATAAGTGTTCATGGTGCTTCGGAAAGCTTCTATTTCGGAAACGATCTGCTCGAAAGTCAGGTTGCCCGACTCCTCTAATTCCATGATCTTCATGGCAATCTGTGTTTCCCCGATGCTGGCGGATTCTGAATCACAGATATAAATGGATTTTTCCCCGAATTCTTCTTCATACAATGTTTTTCCAAGAACAGCGCTGTTATAGCTTCCGCTTAAATGAGAGGATAGTGTAACACAATACACATGATCCACATCGGCCTGATAAGCTTTCATAAAACGTTCCGGTGAAGGACAGGAAGATTTAGGGCATGTGGGACAAGCCGCTACTTTCTGAAGAAAACGCTTCTGATCAAAATTTTCATCATCCAGAATATGATAATCTCCTACCTCCAGAGAAAGTGGAACTCTTTCAAAACGAGAATCATTTAAATATTTCTCCGGCAATTCACAACAACTATCTACAACAATTTTATAAGACATACTGCCTCCTCTTTATGTATTTATAATACCCATTAAAGTGCATTTTGATAACTTCACAACGTAGTTTTTAATACTACTTATAATAGCATGACTAATCATAAGATGCAATATGAAAACAACATTCTTTTTAAAACCTTCTTCTCAAGATCATTTCTCTGGGAACAATTTTGGCCTCACTTTTTTGGAAAGATTCATTGGGAAAAATACGAAAAGGAAAAATAATATGGTTTTTGTATGCATGATATAGCATGGAAGAATAACATTTGGTACAATATGATGAGTATTCAAAATACTTTTGGGAGAAAAAGATATGATTGGAATAAAGATCAAAAGCAGCAAAGATTTTATGAATCATTTTTTGATGACAGATGCTTTTGCAGATTTCCTTTTTGTGGAAGGAAAAGTGATCACTGCAAACACATATGTGCTGGATGGGCATATGCAGAAAGATTTTTTTGATCCGGAAGAGTGGGAGGACAAAACAATATGTCCTTATGAATTCTCTAAATGGACGGATATGAAGCAGATGATCTTTCAGATGATCAAAGGAAAGCATACTCCGGTATATATGAGAATCACCCTGCAGCAGAAGCCGGAACTCACAAGGCAGTATCTGGAGGGGAAAATCGGGGCTGGGGATCAGAATCTGATTGGAGGCCTTCTGTGTACGGTAAAATATGAAAAAGGGCAGGTTACACTTACCACCGGAGTGGCATACAATGGTTTTTTGCCGGATAAAGAACCGGAAAAGGGATGGGATCAACAGATGCTGAAAATGCTGTCAGAAAAAGGCTTGGATTATGAAGTGTAGTGGATGGAGTTGGAATCTGAATAATGGATGGAAATGGAATCTGATTTTTAAAATATGTTGAACAGAAAGGAAGAAGTTATGAAAAAGAAACTGGTTTATGCGGTGTTACTAGCAGGACTTTTGGCTATGATGACTGCCTGCGGGAAAAATGACAAAGAAGACAACTCGAATTCCTCAAAAAAGCAGGAGGAAGAAGAGGAGGAAGACGAGAAAGAAGACAAAGAAGATAATGAAGATAATGAAGACAAGGATCTTTCCAAAAACGGGGGGACTTCAGGGGATGCTGAAGATGAGAAAAAAGCGAAAGGGCCACTACTTAGTCTGAACAAAATCAGTCTGGAACAGCAGTATTCTGAACAGGGTGCAGACGGTTATTCCAATATACAGACAAAGCGTCAGTATTTTGAACTGGATGAAGAGAGCGGAAAAAAGTATCCGAACCTTGCAAACACTCTCCATGAGTTAAAAGAGCAGGCGGAAGAAGCAGAGCAGTCTTCCATGGACTATTTTATACAGGATTTAAAAGATATGCTGGCCTACGGCAGTCCTTCCATGAATTTAACGGATAAATCAGAGTGTATGATCTTAAGGTCGGATAACAGGGTGTTTAGTTTTGTTGAGACCAATGCAAGCTACTATGGCGGAGCCCATGGTAGCTATTACATCGGTGGACAGGCCTACGATGTGGAAACCGGACAGATGATACTGTTGTCAGACGTCATCAAAGATGATGTAAAAATGAAGGAAATTGTAGCAAAGCGACTGGATGAGGACTATGGGGATATTTTCTTTGAAGATGTCTATACCACCATTAACGGTTATACTTTGGATAATTTTACCTGGAGTCTGGATTATACCGGAGTGACACTATATTTTAATCAATATGAATTGGCTCCTTATGCAGCAGGGACGCAAAGCGTAGTTTTGACCTTTGCAGAGTATCCGGAATTGTTTGATGCAAAGTATATGTCAGCACCGAAACAATATGTGATGCAGCTGGAAGAATACGCACAGTTCATCATGGATGTAAATGGGGATGGAAAAGAGGAACGTGTTGAACTGGGCACCAACTATGAATATGAAAATGATTATTACGCTCCTACCATTACCGTAGACGGAAACAAAATAGACTCCGATGCCTGGTCATTTTATACAGACTATTACCTGGTACAGAGCAGGGGAAAAACCTATCTATACATGTTTGGACATCATGAGAGTGATTATGTTGCGTTGACCATGTTCGACTTTGAAAAGAATGAATTTGTACAGGGTACACAGGATGACAGTCCCAATGTTTATCCGCCGGAGTATTATAAAGGGTGGAACGAAGAGGATCTGATTTATGGTCAGACAACGATTCCCGTATTCAATAATCCGGATAAATTCCTTTTGGCATCCAGACTGGATGTTCTCAGTACCTACAGTGGAATCAAAACATATCATGTGGGAGAAAATGGATTGCCGGTATCAGAAGATGAATACTATACAGCAGATGTTTCTTTCCTGATTCTGGCCAAAGAAGATGTGCCCTGCAAACTGGTAAAAGAGGATGGTACCGTGATAGAGGAAAACAGTGTACTTCCTGCCGGAACCTACTTTAAGATCATGTATGCCACAATGGATACAGCTCTGGTAGCGGAGGCAGTGGACTATGTACCGGATCCGGAAGCAGACTGGTGCTTCGAAATAAACGAAGATACCACCTTGAAGACAGATGTATTATACTCCATTCAGCTGGATGGAAACTATGGTAGCACCATAAATGGAGTGGATATCTGGGACATGTTTGACGGGTTGGTTTACGCGGGGTAAATGAAAATGCCTGAAACGTTAACCTGATCTACAGTCGGGTTAATTCTGTACGATTTTTGCATCCGGTCTTTTTTAATATTCGTGTTGCCGGCTCGCGCACAGGAACCATCTCCTGTTAATGCAGAGAATGGTTATGGTTATTATTGGTCTGCCCAACTTGGAATACCCATAGAAATTCTTCATGAAAACGAACCTATTGTTCCTGACCTTGAGAGGCTGGGTAGCATAGACAAGTGTATTGTCTTCCCAAGTAGCACTTTTGAAACAGGTAAGCATTATTCGATCCAATTGGTTAAGAGTACAGATGGTGGTGCTAACTACACGAGTGTCGGAGGTTACTCTCCTACGCCAATCCCGGGCACCAGTACATCAGTGGTGGCCCCTGCTGACTCTGGTAAAATCTTCCGATCCTAAACCGCCCTATTGGTCGGATTGTCATTCTAGGATTAAGGAATTGGGAGAAAGTAACGTTCCTCAAACATTGGTCTACGAAGAAGGAACGTCTCTACCGATTGGCGTCATGCAGGCTCTGCAGGAATATCCTAATGTAACCCTGATATTTAGATGCAGTTACAATGACACAGAGTATGAGTTTACCATACGGGGGGATGAGGCAAAAATAGTAATAAAAACTGCCGCTTTAACGAAATGAAATTCGCAAAAGCGGCAGTTTCCCATATCTTATTTTATTTCTGATTCTTTTCTACTTCCTGCATCTTCATGGCACGTACCTTTGTGGACAGACCAAACAGGTTGATGAAACCTTCTGCATCATGATGATCATACAGATCGCCTGTTGTAAAGGATGCGATGCTTTCGTTATACAGAGAGTACGGAGAAGTAGTTCCGGCTTTGATGATGTTGCCTTTGTAAAGTTTGAATTTTACTTCACCGGTTACATACTCCTGAGTGCTTGCTACAAATGCGCGGATAGCATCACACAGAGGAGTGAACCATTTTCCTTCGTATACAACCTGGGACAGCTTGTTGCCCATGTCCTTTTTCGCTTCCATGGTAGCACGGTCAAGTACCAGCTCTTCCAAC
>CAMFGH010000065.1 GCA_945949875.1 uncultured bacterium | reverse complement strand
ATGGTCGTGATGGTCGTGGTCATGGTGATCATGGTCGTGACAGCCACAGGTACACTCTTCATCATGGTGCTCGTGGTCATGATGGTCATGCTCGTGATGGTCATGGTCGTGGTCGTGATCATGATCGTGCAGTTTCATGACTTCTGCCATTAACTGTGCTTCTAAATCTTTCGCACCTTCTATTGTATCCAGAATATTCTTTCCGTCCAGTTCATCCCATGGCGTTGTAATAATCGTAGCTTTCTCATTATGCTCTCGAATCAGTTCTACCGCCTGCTTGATTTTTTCCTGTTTCATATTACCTGTACGGCTTAAAATAATGGTTCCTGCATGCTCAATCTGATTGACATAAAATTCTCCAAAATTTTTGATATACATTTTCAATTTTGAAGCATCCACTACAGACACTGCACTGTTTAACTGGATTTCCGCATCGCCCTTAACACTTTCAACTGCTTTCATGACATCAGAAAGCTTCCCTACACCGGATGGCTCAATCAGAATTCTTTCCGGTTCGTATGTTGAAATCACTTCCTGTAACGCTGTACCGAAATCTCCCACTAAGGAACAGCAGATACATCCTGAATTCATTTCCTTAATTTCAATTCCGGCATCCTTTAAAAATCCACCGTCAATGCCTATCTGTCCAAATTCATTTTCGATCAAAACAACCTTGGTTCCTGCCAAAGCTTCCTGCAGCAATTTCTTAATCAAAGTTGTCTTCCCGGCTCCCAGAAAGCCGGAGAATATATCAATTTTTGTCATCCTAAAACCTTCTTTCTTTCTATCTGATGAGTCACCTTGTATTTTCTACTATATTTTCCATTATGTCAAGTAATATACCCTGTTCACCCACTACATATGCCAGCCTGTAACCTCTGCATATATTCCAATGAAACTACTGTATATTCTAACCTGCAACTCCTACATATGCCAAATCGGTACTGCCACAAAAATCGGGGAATCAATATCTTCTGTATTGTTTTCTATATTGTTTTCTGTATTGTTTTCTGTATTGTTTTCTGTATTGTTTTCCACAGTGTATTCCGTATGAATTTTCCAATCACTTGTTTTTCCTGCGGAAACAATTCCGATCAAGCTACCCTTTTCATCAAACACTCCACTTCCGGACATCCCTGCATCAATCTCCCCATAGCATACCATCATACTTTGCGCTGAGAAAAGGGACGGAATCTCTACTGTCACATCCGTATCCATCAAATATCCCTGACAATAATTTGCCGCCACATAATCCATAGAGCCGAATATAACCACATTCTCACCCTTTATCATCTGTTCTGCTGTGCGGCTGGTTCGGGTGACTTTTTTCAGGGATAGAACATCTTCTCTGTCCATTTCACGGATGGGAATCTCTGCGTATCCGATATCATAGTCCTCTGAAAGCTCGTTTACGGTTGCTCTGTAATACTCCCCTTCAAAAAAGATAACATCACAGGTGTTATCTTTCTCCAGTAAGTGTCTGCAGGACAATATGGTTATCTTTTCATCATCTATATCCCAGATCACGCCGCTTCCAAAGTACTCATTTACTTCGATTCGTACAATGGAAGGACGAAGTGTTTCCCGGAGCGGCTCTTTCTGTGGATTCTCTTTCTGTTTTTCATCCATCTGCAATTCCTCCGACTGTTCTTCTGAAGCATGCTCTTCCTCTGCCAGAGACGAAATAAGACTCTCAGCAGCCGGATTACTTCCATCCGATGCCTCTCCCATATTATTTTGCTTTCCGCATCCGGACAACAAAAGCAGACAGCTCAAACAAGCTATGCCCGCCTTCACTGAGATAGCTGTCGTCCTCAATCCTATTCTTTTTTCGATTTGTTTCTCCTCAAGTCCTATCATTTCTACTTTTTTTCCTATCCCAACCACCCTCATTTCGTAGTTGAGTCCAAGAATGAATTTTCTATTCAAATCAGAATATTTCTAATTCAACACTCTTCATAATTATTCGATAACCAAGAATGAATTATGCTGTTCGAATCAGAACTCTTAAAAAACGTCAGCACTTAATGAGCAGTATTGACAAATACTGCGAATTTAGTACTGTTGCGTTTTTTACGAAGCGGGAGCGTGTTCTGATTTGAATATGCATATTCATTCTGTCCGCACATCCAAAAACACAAAAAGCCTTCCACATCAAGCAGAAAGCTTTTCCATGCAATGTAATAAGCAGGACTGTAAGCCGGGTTATGTCGAGAATGATCATCTATCTAGAACTGCTGTCACCAACAGTTTCAAGCGACCTACCTGAAAACAGATCGGGCAAATCTATGGTTTTCTATTTGGTCTTGCTTCGGATGGGGTTTACATGGCTCCGCCTGTTACCAGCCGGACGGTAGTCTCTTACACTGCCTTTCCACCCTTACCATCATTTCGATGGCGGTATATCTCTGTTGCACTAGCCTTGGAGTCACCTCCACCGGACGTTATCCGGCATCCTGCCCTATGAAGCCCGGACTTTCCTCACCTGCAATACGCAGCCGCGATCATTCATCCTACTTATACTGGTCTATTTAACCAGATTTTCTTCTAAATTGTCAATACTGGAATATTATTTATCTGCCATGTTCCTGCAGATAAGCCCTGATTTCTACCCTCACTTTTTCCAGGTGCTCCATCAGTGCATCATGATGAGCCAGTATGTAGTCCATTTCACCTGCTTTGCTCTTCATTTCCATATCTTCTGCAAAGCTTCCCAGCTTCATCGCACCAATGGTACGTGAATTGCTTTTGAGACCATGCACCAAAACAGCATAATTCTTCAAATCGCTTCCTCCCAGAAAGTCTTTCATTCTGCCTTCATCTCTTGCGGTTTCCTCCAGAAAGATTTCCAGTGTTTCCATGTAAAAGTCTTCATCTCCCATTGCTGCATACTCCATGCCATGGTCGATATCCAGTTCTTCCCCGTACATCATGATCATTTCCTCCTTATAAATCCCCAAATTATTTTCTAAATAATTTGTTTCCTCTATCGCACAATTCTCATCCATTTCTGTTTCAAAGGATGATAAATAGTTGCCAAGAATTTCTTCAATCTCTGCCACCTTGATTGGTTTTGACAGGTATCCGTTAAAGCCATATTCTTCATACATCTGTTTTGCTCCCATCATAGCATTTGCGGTTAATGCTATGACCGGTGTATGAAAGCTTTTCATTTCTTTCAGTTTTTCCAGCACCTCGATTCCGTCCATCTGAGGCATCATATGATCCAGTAAAATCAGATCAAATACTCTATCCTCCACCATATCCAGACACTGCTGCCCGCTGAAAGCTGTATCAACATCCATATTATATGGTTTTAGCAGACCTTTTGCCACTTTCAGGTTCATCAGATTATCATCCACAATTAGCACTGATGCACCCTCATATTTCTTTCTATAAACAGCTTTTTCCTTTTTATTTCTATGAGGATCCTCTGACAGGGCACTTTCATAACTGGCCTTTTCATCCATGATTTTCTGCGGAACAACAAATCGGAAAGTAGAGCCTTTCCCATACTCACTTTCCACCGAAATATTACCCTCCATCAGTTTAGCCAGACTCTGGGAAATAGAAAGCCCCAGCCCGGTCCCTTCAATTGCTCTGTTTTTCTTTAATTCCACTCTGGAAAATCTCTTAAAGATTTTTTCCAGATTTTCCGGTTTAATACCCTGACCGGTATCGATAACCTCAAATTCCAGCACTGCATTATTGTCTTCTCTGTGCCAGCCGACTTTCAGGGTTACCGACCCCTCTTTTGTATATTTGATTGCATTACTGAGCAGGTTGAGCAGAACCTGGCGAACTCTTCCCTCATCTCCCCACAGCAGATTTGGAATCGTTGGTTCTATTATTTTACGGAATTCTACTTTGCTTTCCCCCAGCCTGCTTTCCGCGATTGTAATACTATCGTGTATCATTGATGCAAACTGATATTCTGCCGGAACGATTTCCATATCTCCTGCTTCGATTTTCGAAAAGTCCAGAATATCATTTATAATGGAAAGAAGAGCCTCGCTGGAATGCAACACATCTTCCACATTGTCACGCACCTCTTTGCTCATCTCTTCCCGCAGGGTGATACGGGTTATTCCGATGATGGCATTCATTGGTGTCCTTATTTCATGGGACATATTGGCCAGAAACTCACTTTTCGCTGCATTGGCTTTTTCCGCTTCCATCTTTAACAGCTGCATACGGATACGCTGCTCTTCCTGGCTTGCCATTTCGTTATCATACAGCCAGTGCTGATATTTCACCACAATCCCCAGACAAATGGATGCTGCGATCATACTGGCCAGTATATCTGCCATCACATCCCATTCTGTTCCCAGCTTCTGAACATATTCCGGATGATAAAAGGAAAAGATCACCGTAGCAGAATACACAATGATTTCCAAAATGATCATCGTAAAGCATTTTTTCCCTTTTCCCAGCAGAAAGGTACAGATAATACCCACTGCCATCCAGAAAATCATTCCTCCCTGCAGACCGCCACAGGTCATAAACATGGCCGGAAAAAGAATAAATATCACCGTAACCAGCGCAAAGACCGTTGCCAGCTTCATTTTATGTAACAAATTTACAAAAAGGAAGATTACTGCAAACATGATCCCTGCAGTCCCGATCAGAAGTATATGGGATATATGTGCTCCGATCAGAACAGATTCAAAAAAAGCAAAAACGCTGATAACCATTCCGCCGATCAAAAGCAGATTGTATGTCATCTGATCAGCATTTTCACTTCCCATCTTTATGAGAATACTTTTCATTTTATTTGGAATATCTATCATTTTTCTAACAATTTTCCTTTTTGCTTCTCGAAAAATTCATTGATTGCCTGAATAATTTCGATAGGTCTCATGCTTTTCAGCAAATATCCTGCAGGTTTCAAAGCCATGACTTCCATAACGCTTTCCCTGTCTCCTCTTCCTGTTAGAAAAATCACCGGAATATCAGCGAATTCCATTTCAGAGCGAATCATCTGCAGCACCTGTTTGCCATCGCAGATCGGCATCTCATAATCCAGAATGATAAGGTCCGGTCTGTTTAAAGAGATACACTTTATTGCAGCAATGCCGGAATCTGCAAGAGTTACCTGATATTTATCACTGAGCCACCCTTTCAGATTATGCAGCATAATACTGGAATCATCTACCACCAGCAGTTTTTTCTTCGGAACAGATACCGTAGATGCAATAAACCGCTCAATTTTTTCTGCGATTTCTCTGACATTTACAGGTCTTTCAAATTCTTCCTGTATGATATGCTCCGGTATGATTTCTTTGATCTCATCCAATTCTTCTCTGGAACCAATGATAAAAATCGGAATATCTCTTTCCAGAATCATGTCCTTCAAATATACCAGAACCTGCTGATCCTGAATCATCGCCATATCTGCATACAATATGACCGCTTTCGCATTCTGATCGATCTTATTGATGGTATCCACATCAGCACTGAAAACATTTACTTTCAGAGAGGTCTCCGACAACCTGTCTTTTAAGGAAATCAAAAGATAATTGGTCTTTGCTCCCACCAAAAGAACTGTGTTCTTTTTTATTTCGTCTCCTAACATTTTCTCTGTCCACCCCGTATCTTAATAACTATAATTATACCATTGTAATTTATACCTTGAAACAACTTCCTCCAACAAATTCCCTGCAAATGGAGTTGTTTGGTAATCTTGTACTGTCAATGCCAAGAAAATAATTCAAAAATCTAAGTAATCTCTTGGCTTCAAAATATTCCGGCTCTCCTTTTTGAATACTAAAAAGCAGTGGCTCGGCATATTGTTTCAGCACTGCCAGTTCATACATCAATACCGAATTGAACATCACATCTGCCTCTTCCTGGAATGGGAAAATATTTTCTTCTTCTCCCTTTCTCACGGAGCCCCACATCTGCAGAGTACGTTTTGCAGATGCTCCTCTGGTTCTGGCATCCCGCACCATGCGTCTCAGCAGTCTTCCATCCGTAGTTGGAATCCGGTTGTGATCATCGATATTCAGGCTGGTAAGTGCACTGATATAAATCTTAAACTTACTCTCTTCCGGCAAAGCATGGGACATCTTTGGATTCAGTCCATGAATTCCTTCGATAACCAGTACATCATCTTCACTTAAGTGTTTTACGTTTCCGTCATATTCTCTTTTACCAATCTTAAAATTGAAGCTTGGGATTTCCACTGTCTCGCCATTTAATAATTTTAACATATCCCTGTTAAAACCTTCTACATCAATGGCACCCAGACATTCAAAATTATAATCTCCCTTTTCATCCCTCGGCGTAAGTTCCCTGTCCACAAAATAGTCATCCAGACTAATTAAGTGTGGTTTTTTCCCCAGAGATTTCAACTGAATGGACAATCGGTTAGCAAAGGATGTTTTACCGGAAGACGATGGTCCTGCGATCATAATGAACTTGACATGCTCACGACTTACGATTTCTTTGGCGATCTCTCCTATTTTTCTTTCCTGCTCCGCTTCCTGTAACATGATAATATCATATATTTCACCGGAACAGATACAATTATTCAAATCGCCCACTGTCTCAATTCCGAATCTCTGTGTCCAGACAGCAGTTTCCTTCAGTACATGGAACAGCTTTTCGCGCGGCACAAAGGGTGGCAGTACATGTGGATTCTTCCGCTCCGGCATAAGGAGCATAAACCCTTCATCATAGGGAATCACCCGGAAAGATTTGGCGTATCCGGTATCCGGAAGCATGTATCCATAGTAATAATCCAGATAGCCATCCAGGTTATACAAATTGACACTGGAGCTTCTGCGGTAACGGAACAGTTTCACCTTATCCTGCATGCCATTTTCTTCCATCAGCTGTATGGCTTCATCCATGGGATAGGATTTCTTTTTAATCGGCATTTTCTGCTCTACCAGTTCCTCCATGCGCTTTTGTATCGCATTCACCAGTTCGTCGGTGATTTCAAAATCACCTCTTTTCGAGCAATAATAACCATGCCCGATGGCAAATTCTATTTTCAGTCCTTTACATACTTCTTTCCCGATCACTTCCGTGGCGGCTTTCAAAAAGATCATGGTAACCGTACGGACATAGGCTTTGTGCCCAATCGTATCAGTATAGGTAAGGAAGGAAATCTCCTGATCCCCAAAGGCCTTTTTATGAAGTTCCCGTATTTTGCCATTGGCAACCACCAGTGCAATGGTGTTCTGATATGCCTCCTGATAATCTGAAGCAATCACTTCATAGGTTATTCCGTCCTGATATTCTCTGATTTCTTCTCCAATTTTAACCTTCATCTTTTCCCCCATCATTTACAAAATCCAGAAAGGATTCTGCTCCGGTGCTGCATAAACCTGTATGCCCGGCAGTTTTCTTTTACAATATTCTTCCATATAGGGCACAAAAATCTTTTCCAGTCCATAATGCCCTGCATCAATGATAGAAAGCCCTCTCTCTACTGCATCAATGCCCTCATGGTGATCAATATCACCTGTTATTAATACATCCGCTCCCATTGCAATGGCATCTTCAATACAGCTTTTTCCGGAACCCGGACAAACTGCTGCCATGATGACCGTATCCGTAGGATTTCCAAACACCTTAACATGCTCTATCCGGCAGCTGCTCTTAATATATTGTGCGCATTCCGCCAGGTTCATGGCATGTGGAAGTACCCCGATTCTTCCGATTCCTTCTTTGGAAATGTCATCTTCATAGGTAACCGATAAAACTTTGCGGTCCTGAAGGGAAAGTTCATCTGCAACAGCATCTGCCATTCCCATCACATCAAAATTGGTATGCATGGCATAATAGCATATCTGATGCTCCACCAGACGCAATATCCGATCTCCGATAAAATCATTTCCCTGAATACTTTTGATAGGCTTAAAGATCATGGGATGATGGGTCAAAAGCATATCTGCACCTGCTGCAATTGCCCCGTCAATTACCTCACTGGTAGCATCCAGTGCAATGTAAATCGTTCTGACCTCTTTCTCGCCTCTGCCACACAAAAGTCCCACGTTATCCCAGGGCTCTGCAAAGGATCTGGGTGAAACCTCTTCCAGACATTCTATGATTTCCTGACATTTCATATTTCTTTCCTCATCTCAAATGTAAAAACCACTTTTTCCTGCTACATGATTTTTGCCACATATTTTTATATGTCTTTTCATGCATTTTCCATCAGTTCCATGGTATAGCGTATTCTTTCAAGCTCCTGCAATACCTGCTTACCTCTCTCAGGATGTTCCTTCACCTGCTCTAATATATTTCTCTGGTGCTTTTCCCAGAACTGCAGGTAGGATTTTAAAACTTCATGGCGTTTTTGGATCAGGCATGGGCCAAAATGGTCTTCTGCTTCCTGCCTGGCCGATCCCTCTCTCAAATGGTCCTTCCCGTCACGCTTCAACTTGATAAAAAGAACCGGATAGTATTTTCCGTCTTCCAGCACCATATCTTCATCCGTAATGAAAAGCTCCTGCTGTCTCAGCCATTTCCGTACAAAAGCAAGCTCTGACTGGGGCTGCAATACCAGATAGGACATTTTCCGTACCTTGTCCAGACTGTCTGATAAGATTTTCACCACCAATCGTCCGCCCATTCCTGCGATAATGGCACCATCTATGGAATCCTCTGCTTCCTCCGGTTTTATGGCACTCAGTCCATCGGAAAGTCTTGTCGGTATGTAATCCTCCAGCCCATATTCCTGAATATGTTCACGGGCACGCTGAAGTGGTCCTGCTTTCACATCCATGGCAATCACCTTTGGACATATCTTCTGCTGCACCAGATAGATGGATACAAAACCATGATCGCATCCCACATCACAGGCAACGGTGTTTTTCGGCACAAAAGCTGCTACCGCCTGCATTCTTTTTGATAATTCAACCATAGCAATATAATAGTAATCCTTAATATTGATCCTTAATAATAATCCTTAAATACAATTCTTAATAGTGGTCCTTAATCCAGATAATCCTTCAGCTTGCGGCTTCTGCTTGGATGACGAAGTTTTCGAAGGGCTTTGGCCTCAATCTGTCTGATACGCTCACGTGTTACATTAAAGACTTTTCCCACCTCTTCCAGAGTTCTGGCACGACCGTCATCCAGACCGAATCTAAGCCGAAGTACCTTCTGCTCTCTCTCTGTCAAAGTCCCAAGTACTTCCACCAGCTGCTCTTTTAACAAAGTAAATGCTGCTGCATCTGCCGGTACCGGCACATTATCATCCTGAATAAAATCTCCAAGATGGCTGTCTTCCTCTTCACCGATCGGTGTTTCCAAAGATACCGGTTCCTGGGAAATTTTCAAAATTTCCCTTACCCTGTCTACCGGCATGTTCATAACCTGTGCGATCTCTTCCGGCAGAGGTTCTCTCCCCAGTTCCTGAAGGAGCTGTCTGCTGACACGGATCAGTTTGTTGATGGTCTCTACCATATGAACCGGAATACGAATGGTTCTGGCCTGATCCGCAATGGCTCTTGTGATTGCCTGTCTGATCCACCAGGTTGCATAGGTGGAAAACTTATAACCCTTTCGGTAATCAAACTTTTCTACTGCCTTGATCAGACCCAGGTTTCCTTCCTGAATCAGATCCAGGAACAGCATGCCTCTTCCCACATATCTTTTTGCAATGGAAACAACCAGACGCAGATTGGCCTCTGCCAGTTTTTTCTTGGCATCCTCTCCGTCCAGTACGATATAATTCAGTTCCTTTTTCTGTTTTTCCAGTTCTTCCCGTTCTTCGCCCTCTGCTGTCTCCAGCTGCTCCTCAATGGCTGCAATCTTTTCTGCTGCCTCTGCTCCTGCTTCCATGGTCTGGGCTAAGGTGATCTCTTCCTCTGCGGAAAGAAGCGGTACTTTACCGATTTCTTTTAAATACATTCTGACCGGATCTTCGATACTGATACCATCCGGAACAGAAAGATCGATGTTTTCCACATCTACTTCATCTTCTTCGGTAAGTGTCACTTCATCATCCGGAATATCCTCTTCCGGTGAGATCTGTACAATTCCATTTACCTCCAGGGTTTCGAGAATCTTATCAAATTGTTCCTCTTCCAATTGCATATCACTGAAAAAGTCATTTACTTCTGCAGCATCAATGACATTCTTTTTCTTTTTGGCAATATTCAACAATTCTTTTAATTTCTCATCAAATTTTGCCTGTGTGTTTTCGTCCATTTCGGTTCCATCCTTCCAATTTCTTTTTTATATCAATCTAGAGAAAAATGCGTCTTTTCCAATTCCTGCAAAGCCTTTTTTCCTTCTATGACTTGATTTAATGCGTCTACGTCTGCTCCCAGCTTTTTTGAATAGTATTCGTAACTATTCTTTTTCATATTCAAAACGATGTCATGAAGAGCCTTTTCCTCTTCCGCTTTCCCGGAAAGTGCCTCCAGTTTTGTGTTAAACAAAGCTGCCGCTGTTTTCTGCTCTTCTTCATCGGTAAACAGACTGATGATTCCTGCCGGATTGACCTCTCCTTTATCCAGGTCCTCAAAAAGTCTTCCTGCCACTTTGGCATACAAAGGATCCGTGAAATCCTGAACCGTTATATATTTCTTTACCTGTTTGTATATCGATGGCCTGTCCGTAAGCCAGGTTATCAGAAGTCTCTGGGTTCTCTTTACACCATCTTCCGGCTTCGTTTTGGACTGTATCCCGGATTTTGGTCTCTCCACCGGCTTCATCAGCCCGGTCTGGGATGCAAATCCTACCACCAGCTTGCGAAGCTGATCGGCACTTATATAATATTTTTCCGCAATTGCCTGCAAATAATTCTCCCGCTCTACTTCTTCGGGAAAATCACACAGTTTTTTTGCAATTTCGCGGTAAAATCTGGTCTTACTTTCCGGATCTTTCATATCATAATCCCGCTGCAATATACGGATTTCAAAGAAAAAGCTGTTCTCTGCTTCGTCCAGTCTTTGCTGGAACGCTTCAGTTCCTTTTTCTTTGATAAACTCGTCCGGGTCTTTACAGGGTTCAAAGTTTATAACCTTTCCGGTTAACCCTACTTCCCGTAAAATACCGATGGCTCTGAGTGCTGCCTTCACTCCTGCCCCGTCGGAATCGTAGGCCAGCAGCACTTCCTGGGCATACCGCTTCAAAAGACTGGCCTGTCCCGGTGTAAATGCAGTTCCCAGGGATGCAACCGCCTGGGTAAATCCGGCCTGATGCATGGTGATCACATCCATATAGCCTTCGCACAAAATAAACTGATTTTTGCGGGAACTTCTGGCGAAATTCAGTCCGTACAGGTTGCGACTTTTATCAAAGATCGGTGTCTCCGGTGAATTCAGATACTTGGGAGTACCATCTCCCATGACTCTGCCCCCAAATCCGATGACCCGGTGGTTAATATCCTGAATGGGAAACATGACCCTGTTCCAGAATTTGTCATGCATGCCATACCTCTCATCAAAAGAAGCCAGGCCCGCTTCCTGAATCAGATCATCTGTATAACCCTTTTTCTTCAGGTACTGAACCAGGTCGTTGCTGGTCTTATTAGCATAACCCAATCCGAATTTTTTCAACGTATCATCGGACAGTTTCCTGTTTTTCAGATACTGATATCCTTTTTCTCCATGAGGTGCACGAAGCTGATAGTAAAAATACCTGGCTGCTTCTTTGTTTACCTCCAGAAGTTTCGTCCTTCTGTTTTCTTTTTTCCGGACTTCTTCGGAATACTCGATCTCCGGCAGGTTCACTCCTGCCCTCTGGGCCAGATTCTGAACTGCTTCCGGAAAAGTGTAATTTTCATATTGCTGCAAAAAGGTAAATACATTTCCACCGGCTCCGCAGCCGAAGCAGTAATACATCTGTTTTCCCGGTGATACGGAAAAAGAAGGAGATTTTTCATTGTGGAAAGGGCAAAGTCCGAAATAACTGGCTCCTTTCTTCTGAAGCTTCACATATCCGGAAATCACATCCACGATGTCATTTTTCATTCGTACTTCTTCCACTAATTCTTCCGGATAGTACATTGTCTTCTCCTTTCCTCAAGCAATCTCTTTCCCACCTGTTTTTTCGTCTCTGGCATTTTAGGCATACTACTCAAATATACTTCTTAGCCATGCCATGCCACAGGAATATAGATTTCTTCAAACCGTGCGATTGCGAAACGATCTGTCATGCCACTGATAAAATCACAGACCACTCGTTCCAGCGGCTCGCCCCGGTCCAGAAGTGCCAGCATCTCTGCAGGCAGTTTATCCTTATTTTTCCTATAATATTCGTACAGAGTCTCAATCAGCATCTCTGCCTTTCCTTCTTCTGCCTTGGCAATGGGACTGGTATATACATTTTCAAACATGAACTGACGTAGCTTACTCATTGCTTCTGCCACCGGCTCAGACATTAAAATATATCCTTTCTCATAACTGGTGGAAACCAGATCATGAATAAAATGATCCAGTCTTTCCCCACAGGTATAGCCTATCACGTCGCCGATTTCTTTTGGCACATCGGTTTCTTTCAAAATCCCACCACGAATGGCATCGTCCATATCATGGTGAATGTATGCAATCTTATCCGAAAACCGGACAATCTTTCCTTCCAGCGTACAGGGAGTTCCTTTGGTCTGGTGATGCAGGATGCCATCCTTTACTTCATAAGTAAGGTTTAATCCCTGCCCGCCTTTTTCCAACAGCTCCACCGTTCTGACACTTTGTACATTGTGCTCAAATCCCAGAGGGCAGACTCTGTTTAAGGCTCTCTCCCCGGCATGTCCAAAAGGAGTATGTCCCAGATCATGTCCCAGAGCAATGGCTTCTACCAGGTCTTCGTTCAGACGCAGTGCCTTTGCAATGGTTCTGGCATTCTGGGAAACCTCCAGGGTATGAGTCAGTCTGGTCCGGTAATGATCTCCTTCCGGCGTTAAAAAGACCTGTGTTTTGTCTTTTAATCTTCGAAATGATTTACTATGTAAGATTCGATCTCTGTCCCTTTGAAAAACAGGCCTGATATCACACTGTTCTTCCTGCCTGCTTCTTCCTTTGGAGTCAATGCTATGGCAGGCATAGGGGCTTAAATATTCTTTTTCCCATAGCTCCAGACTTTCTCTGATCTGCATATCGTTACCTCATAGGTTTGCTGTTAAGCTGATAGATTCGCTGTTAGACCGGCTATTAGATTCGCTGCCAGATTCGCTGTTTCCCTGCAATTTTATATAGCCTAATTTATATATTCTGCACTGGTTTCGAAATTCCTTTTTTTCCTTTCTTTTTTTTCAGGAAATTTTCATTTCTCTCATACCCTTTTATCTTCTTTTTCTCTCATGTCCTGTTATCTTCTTCTCTTTTAGTTTCCCTACTCCTCATTTGCTTTCCTAATTGCAAACCTGTGTTACAATTTACTCAATTTAGGATATAATCTTTATATATCCCGAAAAATATATCCCGGAAAGGAGTCTATGATTCATCATGCCCAATGCATCTACCAGGTTAACAGCATCTGCCATGCCCTCCAAACAGCATACTTATCTTTGCATCGATCTGAAAAGCTTCTATGCTTCCGTGGAGTGCGTGGAACGCGGGCTGGACCCTATGACCACCCGTCTGGTGGTGGCAGATCTGGAAAGGACAGAAAAGACCATTTGTCTGGCGATCACTCCTGCCATGAAGGCATTGGGAATCAAAAACCGGTGCCGCATATTTGAAATTCCCAAAGAAGTAGATTATATTGCAGCGGTTCCCCGGATGCAGCTTTATATTGATTATGCGGCGGAGGTTTACAGCATTTACCTGCACTATATCTCCAAAGATGATATCCATGTCTATTCCATCGATGAAGTTTTTATGGATGTGACGGATTATCTCAATCTATATCAGATGTCGGCCCGGGAGCTTGGCGTTAAAATTATCTCTGAAATCTATGAAAGGCTGGGAATCCGTGCCACCTGTGGTATCGGCACGAATCTTTATCTGGCTAAGGTAGCCCTGGATATCAGTGCCAAGCATGCTGCTGATTTTATCGGGGAATTAACGGAAGAATCCTACCGGAAAACTCTGTGGGATCACAAACCCCTGACCGATTTCTGGCGTGTCGGCAGTGGGATTTCCAGACGCCTTGCCAGTGTAGGTATCTATACCATGGGTGATCTGGCTAGCAGCGGTGAGGATATGCTGTATCACTTATTCGGAATCGATGCAGAGCTTCTG
>CAMFGH010000064.1 GCA_945949875.1 uncultured bacterium | reverse complement strand
TGACACAGCTTGCTGCAAAATGTACCGCAAAAAGAATGGTACCGGATTACATTTCCGAAAAGGTGATGAAAGAGTTAAAGCAGGGCAACTGCTATACCTGCATGGGATGCAGATCTTTCCTCACAGTATATAAAGATGAAAATGATAAATTCAAATTCTATGGAAGATTTAATCAGGGTGTTGTCACACTGAATCTGGTTGATATCGCATGTTCCTCCGGTGGAGACAAGGATAAATTCTGGAAGATCATGGATGAAAGACTGGATCTGTGTTACCGGGCTCTTATGTGCAGACATAACCGTCTGAAAGGCACACCTTCTGATGTAGCTCCGATCTTATGGCAGAACGGTGCACTGGCCAGACTGAAAAAAGGGGAAACCATTGACAAACTGTTATATAACGGATATTCTACTATTTCTCTGGGCTATGCAGGACTTTGTGAATGTACCAGATATATGACAGGTCGTTCCCATACCGATCCAAGTGCTACACCGTTTGCTCTGGAAGTGATGCAGAGACTGAACGATGCCTGTGCAAAATGGAAAAAGGAAACTAACATCGACTTCAGTATCTATGGCACACCATTGGAGTCTACTACTTATAAATTTGCGAAATGTCTGCAGAAACGATTCGGAATCATTTCCGGCGTTACAGATAAGAGCTATATTACCAATAGTTACCATGTACATGTGACAGAGAAGATCGACGCATTTGAAAAACTGAAATTTGAATCTCAATTCCAGGCATTATCTCCTGGTGGTGCGATCAGTTATGTAGAAGTACCCAATATGGAAAATAATCTTGATGCAGTTATTTCTGTTATGCAGTATATCTACGATAACATTATGTATGCAGAACTGAATACCAAGAGTGACTACTGCCAGGAGTGTGGTTATACCGGTGAGATTCAGATTATAGAAGACTCTGAAGGCAAATTGATCTGGGAGTGTCCAAACTGTGGAAACAGAGATCAGGATAAGATGAATGTTGCCAGAAGAACCTGCGGATATATCGGCACTCAGTTCTGGAATCAGGGAAGAACTCAGGAAATCAAAGAGCGTGTACTTCATTTATAATGGTTTTATTTATAAAAGGGAAATGCTATGAATTATGCTGAAATAAAGACCTGTGATATTGCCAATGGTCCCGGTATAAGAACCAGCCTGTTTGTCAGCGGATGTACCCATCGCTGCCAAAACTGTTTTAATGAAATCGCCTGGGATTTTAATTATGGCAAACCCTTCACTGCCGAAACCGAGAATTATATCATTCAAACATTGCAGCCTTCCTATATAAAAGGACTTACACTTCTCGGCGGAGAACCCTTGGAACATGTAAACCAGAAAGGACTGCTTCCTTTTCTAAGAAAAGTAAGAGAATCCTGTCCGGGTAAGAGCATCTGGTGCTTCACCGGATATACCTTTGAAACAGACATTCTGGACCATATGTGCAGGGAATGGGAAGAAACGTCAGAGCTGCTTAGCTATATTGATGTTTTGGTAGACGGTAAATTCATTCAGGAATTGAAAAACATCAGCCTGCGCTTCCGGGGATCGGAAAATCAGCGAATTATCTTGGTACAAGAGTCATTGCGAATGGGTGAAACCATTCTTTGGGAGGGTTAACTTTACATAGAGAACAAAGACTGCCGCTTTAACGAATGAGGGTTCGTGAAGCGGCATCTTTGTTTTCCGAAAGAGATTTGCGCGCTGTGCCACCGGCAGGTTTTTTCTGCAGCAAAATATTTATATCCCGGGAACTTCTTTCTTTTCGATAAAGTATATTTTTCCAAAACTGTACACCGGGAGAAGGCGTGTCCTTTTTATACAGACACTGGGGGAAAAGTGACACGCTGCTCCCGTTGTTCATCCGTGGAAAAACATACTATCCAGAAAGAAGCTCCCGGGATATATTTTGCAAGCAGAAAAAACCTGCCGGTGGCACAGTGCGCAGATCTCTGCCGGAAAAGAAGATGCTGCTTCACAAAAGTATGAATTTACTTGAAATATAGAAAACCTATGGTATAATCAGAAAACGACGAAAAGATTTTTAGATAGGCATAAAGACAAATGAGGAGTGTATTGTATTATGGAAGCATATGATGTGTTTAAGGACCTGGCCATCATTGTGATCTTTGCAAAGCTCTTTGCCATTATCGCAAGGAAATGCAAGGCACCGCAGGTGGTGGGTGAGATTATAGCCGGTCTGATTATCGGACCATGTGTTCTGGGACTGGTACAGCAGACGGATTTCTTATCCCAGATGGCAGAAATCGGTGTGGTTTTATTGATGTTTGAAGCCGGTCTGGATACTGACTTAAAGGAGCTTATTAAAACTGGACCCATTGCTTTTTTGATCGCGTGTACCGGTGTATTTATTCCGCTGGCTCTGGGTACTTTATATTATTTCGTATTTTACGGATTTGCACCTTGGGGTTCTGATGATTTCTACAAAGCTGTCTTTGTAGGTACCATTATGACAGCTACATCCGTAAGTATTACTGTTCAGTCGCTCCGGGAAATGGGGAAACTGAAGGGTAAAGTAGGAACCACTATTTTAAGCGCAGCGATCATTGATGATATCATCGGGATTATTGTGCTTACCTTTGTTATCGGATTTAAGAGTCCGGATGCAAACCCGATGCAGGTTTGTATAAATACCCTGCTCTTCTTTGTTTTTGCAATTATCGTAGGATATATATGTTACCGCATTTTCCGGAAGGTGGATAACCGTTATCCACATACCAGACGTATTCCCATTGCCGGACTGGCATTATGTCTTGCTATGGCTTATATCGCAGAAAAATATTTTGGAATCGCAGATATCACCGGAGCATATTTTGCCGGGATCATTCTTTGCTCCATTCGAGATGCAGACTATATCTCTGAAAAGATGGATATTAACTCCTATATGCTGTTTGGACCGATCTTCTTTGCGTCCATTGGTTTGAAAACCAATATTGATAATCTGGATTGGGGACTGTTTGCTTTCTCCATCGGATTTGTGGCAGTGGCTCTGATTGCAAAGATCGTTGGCTGTGGACTAACTGCAAGAGCCTGCAGATTTAACTGGCCGGATTCTTTAAAAATCGGCGTAGGTATGATGACCCGTGGAGAAGTGGCACTGATTGTTTCCCAGAAGGGACTTTCTGTGGGACTGCTTTCTTCTGTATACTTTACATCCGTTATTTTACTGATTATAGTGTCTTCCATTGCAACACCTATTATTTTAAAATTGTTATATGCGAAAAATGCAACAGCAGATGAAATAGGAGGGAAGGCACAGTAAATAGGCAGGACAGTAAATAATAAAGGCATCATTACATATAATATTGATATAAATTATATGATTGCGTATTATGAAGAAGGGGCTCGATATTTCCATATCGGTTACGAAAGTGGAGATAAAGAGCTTTTTTCAATGATGCTTCACGACTAATATGCCAATTTTGATATATGAACGGAGACATTCTTATATGAAAAAACGACATGTAGTATGGTTTTATATAGGCCTTCTTGTTTTGATCAATCTGCTTCTGCTTGGCGTTCTGATCTTTCAGAAAAAGATATCCTTTAATACGCCATCGGAGGAGAAATATCCCATTAGAGGAATTGATGTTTCCAACTATCAGGGAAAGATCGACTGGCAGATCATAGAACAACAGAATATACAGTTCGCATTCATCAAGGCAACAGAAGGGTCTGGTCACATCGATGCACAGTTTGAAGAAAACTGGAAAAATGCGGCACAGACAGATCTGCAGATTGGAGCATATCATTTCTTTAGTTTTGAAAGCAGTGGAAAAGAACAGGCGAAGCATTTTATGGAAGTAGTGCCACAAACAGAGGGTATGCTTCCTCCGGTTGTGGATGTAGAATTTTATGGGGACTATATTAAGAAAAAACCGGAAGTAGAAGAAACCAGACAGCGCCTGCAGGAGTTTCTGGATGAGATAGAGGCTTACTATGGAATGAAGCCGATCATCTATGCAACAGAAAGTGCCTATAGCAGATATATCAGAGGTGCTTTCGAAGAATATCCATTGTGGATTCGAAATGTCTATTTTTCTCCTAATATCAGTATGCCGGGCAAATGGCTGTTCTGGCAGTATAGCAGTGAAGGAGAACTGGAAGGATATCATGGTACGCAGAAATATATTGATTTAAATGTGTTCAATGGATCAAGGGAAGATTGGGATAATTTTGTTCAAAATAAAACTTTGTAAAAGGAAAGGGAATCTTTAGGAAAAGAGAGGAAGGCTGTTATGGGGAAGAAAAGCATATATGACAGTCTGGTAGACCATATTGTAACAAACCAAAATCAGTTTTACCGGGCTGCCTACAGCTATGTGAAAAACAGAGAAGCAGCTTTGGACGTGGTGCAGAATGCAATTTGTAAAGCCCTGGAACATTATGACAAGCTTCAGAGCGAAGAAGCAATGGCAAGTTGGTTTTATCGGATCGTGATCAACGAAAGTCTGATGTATTTAAGAAAAGAGAAAAAGTACATAGCCTGGGATGAGAGCGAAAGCGACCTGCTGGAGGGCTCTTATGAAGAACCGGCATATGAACCAAAGATTGAAGTAGTTTCCAAAATAGAGGAACTGCCTACGGACATGCAGATCATCATTCAGCTTCATTTTTTCGAGGACAAGACGTTAAAAGAAATCGCGGAAATAACCGGAACAAATCTGAATACTGTAAAATCCAGATTGTATGCCGCCTGTAAAAAGCTGGGAAGGTTTTTGGAAGCGGAAGATGAAGAACTGGTGACCAGAAACAAAAAGGCAGAAGAAAAGCTGGAAAATTTAAAAAAGAGAAAAACCAAAACAGGAATTTCTGCATCTAGTAAACAAAGAACGAGAAAAGAAACAAGGGAGGAGGGGCAATATGAGTCGTAAAGAGAATCCGTTTGAAAAAGAACGGGAAGAATACGAGCAGATCGAAATACCGGACGAACTGCGGTATCTTGTAAAAAAGACGATTATGCAGGATAAAAAACGACGTCAGGAAAAACGACGCAGTTATATTATGCGAAGCGTGGCATCCGTTGCAGCTCTTTTGTTCCTTACTCTTACCATTGGTGTAAACAGCTCTTATGCATTTTCCAAGAAAGTCAGCAAAATGCCGGTGGTGAAATCTGTTGCCAAAGTCCTTACCGTAAGAAAATACACAGCAGAAAAGGCAGCAGATGAAGAACTGCAGAAAGAACTGGCAGCGCAGGAAAATCCGGAACCGGTAGCAGAAGTGGTTGTAGAAGAGGTTATTCCGGAAGAAGTAGTACCGGAAGTACAGGAAGTACAGGAAGAAACTGCAGATGTGCCTGTGATGGATGAAGAGGCATTATTGGCAGGATATGAAAAATGGGCATCTGAGTTAACGATTGAAAAGCTGGATCAGGTAACAGAGCTTTTTGTAATAGAAGAATCCTCTGACGAAATCGAAGATAATCAGACAGAAGAAACCGTAGAAGAAACAAAGCAGGATACTGCTTCTAAGGAAACAGAAAATTCTACAACAGTCACTGATAAAACGACAGAAGATGCAGAGCAGAAGACAGCAACCACTAAGGAATCGATAGTCACAAAGGAACCGGCAACCACGATAACTCCGGCACCGGGGGCAAGTCAAGAAACCGATAAAGTGGGAACGGAGGCAGAAACAGAACAGAAATCCAAGACGGAAGAGATAACAGACACCATTCTGCTGGCAGAGCTTCCCAAAGAGAATATCCGCTTATATGGCTATCATGAAAATGGAGCTGTTCGCGGTGTAGCACTTCGAATCGAAGATACATTTACCTGCTTTGATTGGACTTATCTGGATGAACGGAATAAGCTTCCGGAACTTTCCTATACCGACGCAGACAAAGATGGAGAAAAAGAAATACTTGTTTTCCTATATAACGGAGGTAAAACAACGGAAGAAGTAGCAACGGTTTCCGGTAATGACATAACGGATGCAGAAGAAAAAGCTGCAGATGAAACAGTAAAACAGACAGAGCAGCCAAAACAGGAAACTGAGGCTTCGAAGCAGATAACAGGAACGACCAAACCGACCACAGAAGAAACGAAGCAGGAAACAGAAGATACAAAACAGACTACTGAAGAAACAAAGTCGGAAAGCGAAAAATCATCCGACACAGTAACTCTTTCCGGTAATAATCCGGTAGAGGATACTGTAGAGAAAAAATCTTTGGATGATGTATCTGAAATCTGGATGGTTTCTGTATCCGAAGATGGCATGCAGCCGGAGCTGGTATCCCGTGAAGATGAGGAGTCTCCAATTTTAACATTTATAAAAAAGCTGTTTGAAAAATAAGGATAGAAAGAACAAACAGGAACAAATACAGGTAGAAAAACAAATAGAAATGAGTCAAAAAAGAACTGCCCAGAGATGTTAAACAGAACATCTGAAAGGGTAGTTCTTTTTATTTTTGTCATTTTTAACAATCTTTTGTCAAAAAATGACAAAAATTAATGTTTTTTGTACATATTTTGAGCCGTTTTTATAAAAATCAACGTCTTAATTAGTATAAATGAAAGAAAAATAAATTTGATTTAAATATAATTTTGTGACAATAGACTAAGGGAATAGAGTTTGAGTGATTGATACTTGGAAAGGGAAGAAAAATGAGAAAAGATAAAATAGAAAATAAGATCATGAGAAGAGTTATTACATGGACGATGACAGTCATTATAGCACTCAGTTCTATCGGTGGAAACTTTGGTGTGATGACAGTTTATGCTGATGAGCTTGGAACAGGTGAAGCTCCAAGTGAAGAAGCTGCTCCATCTGCAACAGAAGTAGCAACAAGCGCAGTGGAAACAGCAACAAGCGCAGCAGATACAGCAACAGAAGCAGCAAGCGCAGCAACAAGTGCAGCAGATACAGCAACAGAAGCAGTAAAAGATGCAACAACAGCAGTGGATAATGTAAAAACAGCAGTAGAAGAATTAAAAGTAGTATTGGATAATATAGTTGTAGAAGAGATTGCAGCTACAGAAAGTTCGGTCGGAACAGAGGAAAGAGAAAATACAGAAGGAACAAACAGTACACCAATAACAGCTGGAGATAAATTAGAGGCTTATAACACACAGGTTGCGACTGATCAGGGTGTCATTGACAGTATCGATAATTTGACAGAGGTTAAACTTGAAAATGATACAATTATTGTAGGAACTGTTGAAAACGAAAATGGTACAAAAACCGACGTTACATTGGAAGACTATGTAGGTGAGAAGGCAGAAATTGCTGAAAAGAAAGCAGAAGAAGCGAAAATAAAACTGGAAGAGGTTCTTGATATTGAATCCAAGGAAGTAACACAGGAAATTAAAGATAAAGTAAATGAGATAAAGGAAATAGCGAAAGAAGCTGAAAATGCATATAACGAAGCCAATAAAGCATATAATGCAGCTACTAATCAGAAAGATACTGCTGTTAATCAATATAATTTATATGCAATGGCTTATGGACTTCCATTATATGGATATGATGATGTTAACTATTCCACTGAAGAAGCAAAAGCTGCAGTAGAAGCAGCAGGAATGACATATCAGGTTGATGTAAAGGAAGATATTGAAAACAAGTTAACAGAGGATCAGAAAAATACAATTCATACAGCCAGTGAAGCAGTGAAAACTGCAAATACAGCAGTAGCAATGGCTGAATTAAAAGTTGAAGATGCTCAGAAAGCAGTAGACACTGCAAATAATGCTGCACAAGCAGCCCAGGAAGTAATCGACGAAATAGAAGATAATATAGAACAAGAAGAGATTACTGGGTTTGAAGGCACGTTAGCAAGTGCCAACAGAAACGTGGAACTTGCGCAAGCATCGATTGATGAAGCCCAGAAGACATATACAGATGCAAAAAATAAACTGGATGTTTTAAAGCAGCAAGTTGCCGGTGGCTCATTTGATTCAATTGCTTTAGCAGCTTTAGAAGCAAAAATTGCAGCAGCAGAAGCTGCAATGGAAGATGCTGATGACGAATTAGAAAAAGCCAAAAAAGCAAAAGAAGAAGCGGAAAGATGCGCAAGTTGGGCAAATGCATTAGCAAGTGTACAGGAAACCAGAATTTATGTAAGAGTAGTAGACGGTGATTTAGTATTTACAAATGATCTTGATACCAGTAATTCAGATGTAAAATCCCAGCAAGTTTCTAAATTCCAGGAAATTACAATGGGAAATGGCCAGGGCGTAGAAGTGCCATATGAAGTAATGCACGAATATCTTGTACAACAGTATAAAATGACAGAAGGGAAGTTTGAAAATATTAAAAATGGTACCGGAATTTCTGTTGGTAAGATTTTAACAGAGACTATTGAAAAGGAAGATGGAACAATAGTTCAAAAAGTCAATACAGGTGATGCAGATACGATGACACAGTTATTCTGGATTCTGAATGAAGATAACAAGCTTCAGAAAGATGCAACACCAATGACTATGGAAGAAATGATTAAAGCAGCAAAGGATGAGGCAGCAAAGGTAAAAGCAACAAAAGAGAGTGAAAACGTATCTGAAGAATTCAAATATGAATACACAGCACTTCTTGGATATACCTTTAAGCATGAAAAGGATGGTTATCATATTGATGGAGTTCTTTATAAAATAGTAATCACACTTCCAAAAGAAGATAATGAGGAGCCGGAAATTACTGTAATTCCAACAGATGAAGAAAATTCGAATGGTGGAAACCCAGGCGGCGGAAATCCAGGCGGCGGGAATCCTGGTGGTGCCGGAAGAACAGCTGGCACAGCTGGTGATGTACTTGGTGCAAAACGTGAAGATATCGCAATGGTAGCAGAAGAAGGTGACGTACTTGGCGCAACAAGAGCACCAAAGACAAGCGATTCTGCAAAAGCGATCCTTTGGATGCTGGTAATGGGAAGCTCTGCAATCGGTGCAGCAGCAGCCATGGCTTCCAAGAGAAAAGAAGCATAAGAAATTATAATATAACAAGTATTCAGGTTATTTAAGCTAAAAAGGTCTGGCAGAAATGCCAGACCTTTTTAATGCTATAATGTATTCTCAATAAGATTCATAATGGTTTCAATGGCATTTCCCTGTGGGGAGCTGCTCATGGAATCGATATAGCTTTGACGTGTAAAATAGAGTTCGTGAACATTTTCCGTTAAAAGAGAAGGAGTTAAGTCATCCTCATTTAAAACGATACTATAGCCCTGGGATTCAAAAGAACCTGCATTCAAAAGCTGATCACCGCGGCTCTGGTTTGCCGGAAGAGGAATCAAAATATTAGGCTTCTTCAGGGCGAGGATTTCGCAGATTGCATTTGCACCGGCACGGGATATGACAATGTCGGCCATTGCAAACACATCTTTCAATTCGTTTTTCAGATACTCAAATTGTTTATAACCCGAAGTATTTAAAAGCAAATTGTCCATTTTATCTTTTCCGCAAATATGAACAACCTGAAAATCGTTTAACAGATCCGGAAGTGCTTCACGAACCAGCTGGTTTACATGTGTTGCACCAAGACTTCCGCCGATGACCATAATGACCGGTTTAGAATCTGTGAATTTGCAAAGGCTGAGACCGGCCTGCTTACTTCCGCTTGCAAGTTCTTCCCGGATAGGAGTACCTGTCAGAACTGCTTTTTCTTTTGGAAGCATCTGGAAAGTTTCCGGGAAATTACAACAAACCTTTGCAGCCACCGGAATGCACAATTTATTTGCAAGCCCCGGAGTCATATCAGATTCATGAATAATACAGGGGATATTCAGAGACGCTGCGGCACGAACGACAGGAACACTGACAAAGCCTCCTTTTGAGAAAACGATATCCGGAGAAATTTTTTTCAGGAATCGTTTGGCCTCTGTATAGCCTTTTATGACACGGAATGGATCTGTGAAGTTTTTTACATCAAAATATCTGCGGAATTTTCCGGTAGCAATTCCCATATAAGGGACATCCGGAAAATCAGCTATCAACTTTTTCTCGATACCATCGTAAGAACCAATATAGGAAATTTCAAATCCCGCATTTTTTAAATGTGGGATAAGTGCGATGTTAGGAGTGACATGACCGGCAGTTCCGCCGCCGGTTAAAACTATTTTCTTAGACATAAGAAAAACCTCCGGTTTACTATGCTTGTGTTGCAGCACGAAGAGCTTTTGCTAATTGATCCGGACAGGATGTAGGTTTGAATCCGCATCGGATACCGCTTAATCGGCTGATTGCTTCTTCCACCGGCATGCCGGCAACCAGTGCAGAAATACCCTGTGTATTGCCACTGCATCCTCCGATAAATTTTACCTCTTTTATGATTCCGTTTTCGATTTCAAAATCGATTCCGGATGAGCAAACACCACTTGTTTTATAATGCATAACAAAGCCTCCTGTTTGGAAAATTTGATTTACAAAATTCATTGCTAACAACAAATTATAGCAGAAAAAAATATACCTTTCCAGAGGAAGGGAAAAAAACCTGACATATTTTGTAAAATCCAGCGATGCCTTTCCATTGAGGACAAAACAAGGGATTTCTATAATGATAACTATACAACAAAGTTTATTGGTGAAAGAGGTTCTGAATCGATTTTTTCATTCAGAAAAAGGGGGAAAAGGTATATGAGCACAATTATACAGGAGCATTATATTTTATCAGGACTAATCATAGTATTATTCATTTTGAGTCTCTTATCCCAGGCTGCAACGGGTTTTCTTTACCAAAATATGATAAAAGAGACACACAATATGTCATCTACAGAAAATAAAATGCTGAAAATCTGCAAATTAAAATTTACAAATTATTATGAACTGCATGAAGGAGTATCCAATATCCCTGTTTTTGTAGAAAAATTCATGCATAGCATTCGAATTGGCAGATTTTCCTTAAAAGGTCTGTATCATTTGAGTGGACAGCTTCTGCTGTTTGCTATTTTTACGGCAGGTACAGGTGCATGCAGGGCGATTGCAGCCAACGAGACACTGGATAAAATTGTACCTTATTACGTTGGTTCTTTTTTTATGTTATATATCTTTTTTGCGGTTGCGGCAATTATAGACATAAAAGGGAAACGAATGATTTTAAAAACAAACCTGATTGATTATTTAGAAAATGTCATGAGCATCCGTATACCACAGACCAGAAAAGAACAGGACAGGCTGGATAAGCTGGAAGCAGAAAATCTTCAAAAGGCGGAAAAAGAAGAAAAAACTTTTTTCTGGAAGAGGAAAGAGCGAGGAAGAAATACACCTGTCTGGGATAAACTGACCGCAGAGGAAGAAGCGGAGCTGGAAAGCCTCTTGCAGGAGTTTATTTCGTGACAAAGTGTTGAAAGAAAAGAGGAATCTTGATACACTAAAAATGAACGACATGATTTGATTGTCAGTAAAAATATAGATAAACAAGGAGATAAAAATGAGCAAAGTTTCGTTTGATTATTCAAAAGCTGCTTCTTTTATTGCAGATCATGAAATCGAAAATATAAAAAAGCAGACAGTGGATGCAACCAATCTTCTGGTGAGCAAAACCGGTGCAGGGAATGACTTCTTAGGATGGATTGACCTCCCGGTTGATTATGACAAAGAGGAGTTTGCCAGAATAAAAAAGGCAGCAGCAAAGATTCAGAGTGATTCCGATGTACTTCTGGTAGTTGGTATCGGTGGTTCTTACCTGGGAGCCCGTGCTGCAATTGAATTTTTACGTCACAGCTTTTATAACGTTGTTGATAAGTCTGTTAGAAAGACTCCGGAAATTTATTTCTGTGGTAATTCTATCAGTTCCACATACCTGAAAGATTTAATGGATGTTGTAGGGGACAGAGATTTCTCCATTAATATGATCTCCAAATCCGGTACCACAACAGAACCGGCTATTGCATTCCGTATTTTCAAAGAAATCTGTGAAAAGAAATATGGTAAAGCAGAAGCTGCAAAGAGAATCTATGCAACCACAGATAAAGCAAGAGGATCTTTGAAGAAGCTGGCAACAGAAGAAGGATATGAAACCTTTGTTGTTCCGGATGATGTAGGTGGACGTTTCTCTGTACTGACAGCAGTAGGTCTTTTACCAATCGCTGTTTCTGGTGCAGATATCGATAAACTGATGGAAGGTGCAGCAAGCGGACGCGAAGCAGCACTGAATCTTCCTTTTGAAGAAAATGATGCGTTAAAATACGCAGCAGTTCGTAATATCCTGTTAAGAAAAGGCAAAGAAGTGGAAATTCTTGCCAACTATGAACCAAGCATTCATTATGTTTCTGAATGGTGGAAACAGCTTTATGGCGAATCCGAAGGAAAAGACCAGAGAGGTATTTTCCCGGCAAGTGTGGATCTGACAACGGATCTTCATTCCATGGGACAGTTTATTCAGGATGGCGCAAGAATTATGTTCGAAACGGTTCTGGATCTGGAAAAGAGCCGTGAAACATTACTGATTGGGGAAGAACCGGTAGACTTAGATGGTCTGAACTATCTGGCAGGTCAGACAGTGGATTTTGTTAATAAATCTGCCATGAACGGAACAGTTCTGGCTCATACAGATGGACAGGTTCCGAACCTGATGATTCATATTCCGGAAGCAACCGAATTTTATCTGGGACAGTTATTCTATTTCTTTGAATTTGCTTGTGGTGTATCCGGTTACATGCTGGGCGTAAATCCGTTCAACCAGCCGGGTGTAGAAAGCTATAAGAAAAATATGTTTGCACTGCTTGGGAAACCGGGATATGAAGAGCAGAGAGAGGCGTTGTTAAAGAGGCTATAATTTTACAATAATATAAATCAATAAAAATTGAATATGGGGGGTACGTAAGATGAAGGCATTCAAAAAAATGAGCACCAGTATCGCAATGATCATCACCGGGGTAACGGTTGTATGTGTGCTGATATTGTTTGTTATTTCCAACAGCAATATGACAGCAGCTATGCGTAAAACAGCAGAGAACAATATTATTACCTCATTGGATTCCAAGACACAGATCATTGACGAGTACATCAGTAGTGCGGAAACAAGTCTGTATGCGTTTTCACAAAGTGGGGAAATCAAAGATTTCTTGAAAGACCCTACGAATGAATCAAAAAAGGCTGTTGCACAGGCGTATACGGAGAAATACCATGAAGCGTTGGGAAATTGGGAAGGTATTTACCTTTGTAGCTGGGAATCTGAAGTGTTGACACATTCCAATGCCGGCGCAGTAGGAATGATCATGCGTGAAGGTGATAGCTTAAAGAATCTGCAGGATAGTATTACAGCCGCAGGTCATGGTGTTTATAATACCGGTATTATGGTTTCACCAGCTTCCGGCAACCAGGTTATTTCCATGTATGCTCCGGTATTTGACGGAGAAGAAATCATCGGTTTTGTAGGTGGTGCTACACTTGCACAGGGTATGAAGGATATTCTGGATGCAGCGCAAATCGCAGGCCTGGAAAATGCAGAATACTCACTGATCAATCTGAACAAAGATGTCTATATTTTTGATAAAGATGAAACGCTGATCAATACAGAGGTTGAAAAAGAACCGCTTCTTGCGATTATGGAAGAAGCAAAATCCGGAGTAGAAAAGAATACAGTTGAGTATCAGGAAGATGGACAGTCCTATTTCTCAGTTTATAAGATGTTAGGTAACAGAGGATGGCTTCTTGTAATTCGTGATACAGAAACAGAGATTTTCGGATTGGTTAAGAGCAGCCAGATTATTCTGGGAATCGTTTGTCTGCTTACCATTATTTTGATTGCAGCAATATCCTATATCTTTATCGGAATCAAAATCAATCCGCTTACCAGAGTTACAAAAGCGATTGACAAACTGGAAAAACTGGATCTTCAGCAGGATAAAAAACTGGAGAAATATGCAGCAAGAAAAGACGAAGTGGGCCAGATCGCAAAAGCGCTTATTTCTCTGGGAGAAACCTTTAGAAATATTGTTGAAACATTGGATAACTGTTCGGCATCCCTTACGATAAGTTCTGATACCATGGGTAATGTTTCCAGAGAACTTATGAGCAGTGTGGAAAGTGATTCTGCTACGACAGAAGAGTTGTCTGCAGGTATTATCAATACCAATGAATCTATCAGTAATATGACAAGTGAAGTATCCCGTATGAAGGATATGGCTAACCATATTGAAACCTGCGTGCAGAAGAGTAATTCAGACAGCGAAGACTTAACCAAAGCTGCGAAAGATATGAATGCCATGGCAAATGAGTCCATGGAAAGCAGTGTTGAAAAGATAGCACAGACCAGAGAAAAGGTAGAAGAAGCCATCACAGAGCTTCAGGCTTTGAATAAGATTAACGACATGGCTACTCAGATTCTGGACATTACAAGCCAGACAAATCTGCTTTCCCTGAATGCTTCTATTGAAGCAGCCAGAGCAGGAGAAAGCGGAAGAGGATTTGCTGTTGTAGCAGATGAAATCGGAAAACTGGCAAAAGATTCTTCTGAAACAGTATCCCAGATTCAGGGAATCTGTGAGGCGGCAAATAAGAGTATTGAAAAAGTCAGAGACTGCTTCAGTGATATCATGGGTTTCCTGGAAACCGATATGGCACAGAAGTTTGCTTCCTTTGCAGATATCTCTAAGGGATATGAAAAAGTCGTAGCACAGATTAAAGATTCTATTGATACCATTGAGGAAACTACCAGTGAATTTGTAGAATCCGTATCCAATATCATGGAACAGGTAGATACGATCAG
>CAMFGH010000063.1 GCA_945949875.1 uncultured bacterium | reverse complement strand
CGGAAGGTCTGCTCTAAATGACCGTGCAGAGTGCTCTAAACCATCGGTATTTACATTTTATGATAATTATGATAAGGATTAAGGATTTACAATATTCGATGGAGCCCCATCTAAGAAATTCTTGATGTTTGTATATACACCGGAAACACAGCGTTCTCTTGCTTCCGTACTTGCCCATGCCATATGAGGAGTGATGATCAAGCGATTACTGTCAAAGAATTTACCTAAAGGATTATCTTTCGTAATGGGTTCTTTTTCCAGAACATCCAGACCTGCAGCTAAAATTTCATCTTCCATTAAAGCAGTATAGAGATCCTTATTGTTAACTACCGGCCCACGGGCAACGTTAATTAAAATTGCAGATTTCTTCATTTTTTTAAGGGCATTCAGATCAATCAGATTTTTGGTCTTGTCACTGAGTGGACAATGAAGGGAAAGAAAATCAGATTCTGTAAGTAATGTATCAAAATCAACCCTTTCATAATCTGTACAGGAACTATTTCCGGAAGCAGAATAGAAAATGATTTTACAGCCGAAACCTTCTGCAATGCGGGCAACCTTTCGACCAATATTTCCCATACCTACAATACCCCAGGTTTTTCCTTCCAACTCAACAAAAGGCATATCGAAATTTGAAAACCGTGGCTGATTACTGTAAACACCGGATTTTACATAAGTATCATAATAATGCAGATTTTCTAAAAGAAACAGGGCCATGGCAAAGGTATGCTGTGCAACGGCTGCAGTAGAATAATCACGTACATTAGCCACTACAATACCTCTTTTTCTGCAATAATCCAAATCTACGTTGTCATAACCGGTTGCAAATTCGCAAATCAGTTTTAAGTTTTTTGCATCTTTTAAAGAGGATTCATTCATAGGCGTTTTATTTGCAATGACAATATCTGCATCTACGATACGTTCTGCCACTTCTTCTTCTGTGACTGTAACAGGATAGCAGGTGAGTTCTCCGAAATCAGAGAAACGTTCCACATCAATATCAGTACCTACACTGTTTCTTTCTAAAATAACGATTTTCATTAGAGTTTCCTTTCTTCTTACGTTGGTATTTCTATTGATATTCTTTAGAGATACTTTTTATTTGGAAAACACATTTTTATATGAAATTTTCCAATTCAACCATAAGTATTCTATTACAAAACAGATTCTGAGTAAAGCTCCCACCAGGTAGGGACAAAACCACATCGAAAAGCAACTGCCTTAGAGTGATTATGAGATTCAGATGTTCCGTAAAATGGAAGTATGTTTCGTTTATCTATCTCTTCTGCCAGGTGCCATACAAGATAAGTTGCAAGACCGGAGGAACGTGCATTTTTTAAAACATCGATTCCGATTTGCCACATAAGCGGGCTGTCCATACTGGCACCGGCCATTCCACAGATTTTGTTATGCCAGTCCCCGGAAAGAGAATCAGCAGCCATATCTGTTTTAGCGATAGCAGCTATGGCCAGTACATCAGGTGCTTTTGGATCAAAGGAAAGTGCATTTGTAAATAGTGGATTTCCCTTAAAAGGGAGCAGGTCGGATTTTTCTAAAAGATAAAGGACATAATCATTACAGGATGGATGAAAATCTGTCTTTTTCCAATTTTTTCCCGGAATATAGTAATGATGCGTATCACCGATTTTATGACCATATTCTTTTAACTTTTGATCCAGTATACGGAGATTTTCGTATTTAGCAAACCATTCGGAAGGGCTGTTTTTATATTTTTCACGACACCAGGAAAGCATACTATCGTCTTTACAGCAGATTATCAGTTTATTCCGATAGGAAAGTACCTTCAAAAAAGAATCTTTGTCGCGAAAAACCCGACGGTAAGGATCCGGATGTATGGGAACAAAAATATTTTCTTCAGATTGTAAAAGTGCAGAATTTATACTGTAGTCTGCACACAACTGTTTTTCCAGGATTTCTTTGGACTGATTCCATTCCATAGTTTGTTCTCCTCATATTCTCTTTGTCATATATGTGAAATATTATAAATCATCGGATATTGTGTTTGCAATTTTTAATGTTGTTCATTAGAAAAGCAAAAGAGAAGCTGCCACTTTAATAAATTGCAGGTAAAGTGACAGCTTCTTTAAAAATCAAATTAAGCTTTAAATTTAGTTATAGTTTTCGATGCAACGCATGAACATGCTCTTATCGATACCACAAACAGGGCATACCCAATCATCCGGAAGATCTTCGAAAGCAGTACCTGGTTTGATACCATGCTCCGGATCACCTTTTTCAGGATCATATGTGTAGCCACAAGGATTGCAGAAATATTTATCCATAGTATTTTATCTCCTTCTCAATATAGAAAATGAATTATATCTGAAGTAAGTGAGTATGTTAAATCAGTTCAACATACCCTTATTTTAAGAACACAATGTTTAAGAACATACTTTAATTTTTTAAATTGAGCTAAAAATTAACCAAAATATCTTTCCAGTAAGCCTTTGAATGCTTTACCGTGTCTTGCCTCATCACGAGCCATTTCATGAACAGTATCATGAATTGCATCAAGGTTAGCAGCTTTTGCACGTTTAGCAAGATCAAACTTACCTGCTGTAGCACCATTTTCTGCATCTACACGAAGCTGAAGATTTTTCTTTGTAGAATCTGTTACTACTTCACCTAAAAGTTCTGCAAATTTAGCTGCATGTTCTGCTTCTTCCCAGGCAGCTTTTTCATAGTACAGACCAACTTCAGGATAACCTTCACGATGAGCAACTCTGGCCATTGCAAGATACATTCCAACTTCAGAACATTCTCCGTTAAAGTTTGCACGAAGATCAGCGATGATATCTTCGGAGCAGCCTTTTGCAACACCTACTACATGTTCTGCAGCCCATGTCATTTCCTCGCTCTGAGCAGTGAACTTATCTGCACTTACCCCACAAACAGGGCATTTTTCCGGAGCAGAATCTCCTTCATAAACATAACCACATACCTGACATACATATTTCATATTTTTGTTCTCCTTTTATATAAATTTTTATATTTTAATAGGTAACCCTATTTTAACATGTTTATCATTATTATGCATAGAAAATTCATTATTTATGACAACAATTACTGCATAATCCATAAAAATAAGCAGAATATCCATTTATTTTACCATCGAAAGACTTTTCAGCCAAACCGGTTAAAAAATCAATGTTTTCCATTTCCAGATCTATAACTGCTCCACAAGAGGAACATATGAAATGATTATGAGTGGAAGTATCTGCATCAAAATGTTCCAGTCCGTCTCCCACATTGATTTTTTGAATTTCACCAAGATCGGAAAGAAGCTGTAGATTCCGGTAAACCGTACCCAGACTAATATTCGGATAGGATTTACGGACATTTGTGTATACAACATCAGCTGTTGGATGATCTTTTCTGCTTATTAAAAAACTTCTGATTTCTTCTCTTTGTTTACTATATTTAAGAGCCATAACACCTCTAATTGATAACAGTAATCATTACTAATATTATAATATGATGTATGACTGAGACTGTCAAGATATTTTCATATTTTTTTAATAAGATTATTCTTCCAATTTCACAATTTTATTCTCTACGTGTGTTATAATTCCACTTATAGATTCAAATAGAAAAATTTTTTTTCGCTTATGTGATGTTGAAAGAGGAAAAAGAGTGAAACTTAAAACAAAGCTGCTTATTACATTTCTAATTATTGTTTTCGTACCATTAAGCCTGATCGGCTTTGCCTTCTGGCTGCTTAAAATGGTGGCATTTTATTCGGGAGCAAGCCTTGGACTTCAAATTGATCCACATATGCTCGAAGATCTTGAGACAGAGATGGGAATGCTGGTTGCTCCTAATTTTATGATGTGCATGATTGTTGCAATTATCATTATTTTAATCGTAACAGCTCTTGCACTTGTACTCTGGATCTATTCCAGTGTTTTTAATCCAATCAGAGAATTGAATATCGCCATGAAAAATATCGCTGATGGAAACCTGGATTATCAGATGCCAAAACAGGAACAGAAAGGAGAACTGGGAGAGCTTTCTGTAAATTATGAAGAAATGAGGCTCCGATTAAAGGAGTCTATTGAAGAAAAACTGTCGCATGAAAGACAAAATAAAGAATTGATCAGCAATATTTCCCATGATTTGAAAACGCCCATTACATCCATAAAAGGATATGTGGAAGGAATCATGGATGGCGTGGCCGATACCCCGGAAAAAATGAATAAATATATCAAGACGATTTACAATAAAGCAAATGATATGGATCGTCTGATCAATGAACTTACCCTTTATTCCGGAATTGATTCCAACAGAATCCCCTATAATTTTCACAGGATTAATGTGGCGGATTATTTTCAGGATTGCCTGGAAGAAGTCGGACTGGAGTTGGAATCCAGTAATATCATATTAAATTACAGCAATCTGGTTTCTCCGGACACCATGGTCATAGCGGATCCGGAACAGCTGAAAAGAGTCATCAATAATATCATCAGTAACAGTATCAAATATATAGATAAAGAACCGGGTCTTCTGGAAATTCGTATCCTGGATGAAGTGGATGCCATACGGGTCGAAATCGAAGATAATGGAAAGGGGATTGCGGCCCGTGACCTGCCGAGAATTTTTGAGCGTTTTTATCGGACAGATGCATCCAGAAATTCTACAAAGGGGGGAAGCGGAATAGGTCTTTCCATTGTGAAAAAGATTGTAGAAGATCATGGAGGATATATCTGGGCTACCAGCAAAGAAGGCGAAGGAACCTGTATGCATATCGTTCTCCGGAAATATCAGGAATCGGAAGAAAAAAAGAAACAGAAATAGAAGTAGAAATAAAAGCAGAAAATGAAACAAAAAGATAAAATATCGAAAAAATAACAATAGTAAATGCTGGAAAGGATTGAAATATGAGTAAGATTTTAATTATTGAAGATGAAGAGGCTATTGCAGATTTAGAAAAGGATTATCTGGAACTCAGCGATTTTGAAGTGCAGATTGAATATACCGGTGATGATGGACTTCGTGCAGCACTAAATGGAGATTTTGATCTGATCATTTTGGATCTGATGCTTCCGGGCATGGACGGATTTGAAGTATGTAAGACTATCCGCGAAGAAAAAAATATCCCGATTATCATGGTATCTGCGAAAAAGGATGATATCGATAAGATCAGGGGTCTGGGACTAGGAGCAGATGATTATATGACAAAACCTTTTAGCCCCAGTGAATTGGTAGCAAGAGTAAAAGCACACATGGCAAGATACGACAGACTGGTTGGAGTATCCCGGAACAGAAACGATATCGTTGAAATCCGTGGTATCAAGATTGATAAAACAGCCAGACGGGTCTGGGTGGATGGTGAGGAAAGAACCTTTACTACTAAAGAATTTGATCTTCTTACTTTCCTGGCCGAAAATCCAAACCATGTATATACAAAGGAAGAACTGTTCAGAGAAATCTGGGACATGGACTCCATCGGTGATATTGCAACCGTTACCGTGCATATTAAGAAGATACGTGAAAAGATTGAATTTGATACTTCCAAGCCACAGTATATTGAAACTATTTGGGGTGTAGGGTACCGTTTTAAGGTGTAAAAGCAAGAGCAAATGCTATCCTCTTACTTGGTTCTTCCAGATATATGATTTCCTTCTCAATCTGCAGATATCGGAAAAATAAGTATTAACTATATAGAGCCTTTTGGGGGCATGCTTTCACGCATTCCATACAAAGAATGCACTCTGTTCCATTATCTCGCCTTCTTGAATTGTCAGTTACATCAACATTCATTGGGCAGACCTTCTTGCATCTGCCACAAGAAACACACTTTTCTTTATTGCATTTTACCCTGAGCAGAGAGAAGTAACTCATCGGTTTCAAGAATATTGTGATTGGACAAATATACTTACAGAACGCCCGATTGTCTTTTAAAGCAAATGCCAAAATGATGCCAACGACATAATATAGGATATTCCCAATGAGGAAGGCCCAGAACATAATCTGTTCAATATTTCCAACATGGCACAAAAACAGTGCGGCTACAAAATAAGTGATGCCAAAAAAGTTATATAGCGGATAAATCCAATCTTTTTTCTTGGAGCTGGCAGTGCTTTATATGGCAGAAAGTCTAATACCATTACCGTCCAGCAGGCGTATCCGCACCAGCCTCGGCCAAACAGGAGAGGACCAAAAATCTTTGCAACAGCATAATGAATGGTGGCTGCTTCAAATACGCCAGTAAAAAGATAGTACCAAAATCCTTCAATTTGCATATTTTCCTGACAGATAATGCCAAGATAAATCAGCATATATAGGCCAACCAAGAGCTGAACGATTCTGCGAGCATATTTTTCATTCAGCTGAAAGAGCAAAAGCCCCAATGCAATGGATGTACCTATATAGCTAAAGTTAAGAAGATAGAACACGTTATCTTTTGTCAGCCACAATGTAACAGCTACTATCTCAAATATTATCCAGAGTCCAAGAGGAATTAGCCATTTTCTTTCTCTTTATCGCGAATGGATATATGAAGTAAGTTCATAACTGAAAATCTGTTGTTGTCTGGAGAAAAGACAACGATTCCCAAGAGGTTCTCTATCCTCTTTTTCTCATTCTCCGCTTCCAATCCAAATACAAAAAGATTTATGGTATCTTTGTATTTCTCCGGGAGAAGCCCGGCCTGAACAAGCTCTAAATTTGAATAATCGTGTATGATTCTGCAATTCATCCTGATTCCCTAAAATTTCCTACAGATGTATTTTTATTGCTAATTTCATTTTATATTTTTAAACAATTTATAGCAAATGTTTTTATCCTTTTACCCACGAAATATAACTCGTTGATACTATGAAATTGTGAAATTTTAACAAAAATTTTTTTAAATTATTGAATATATAGAACAATAGACATGAAAACCTGCTGTGTGGTAGTATAGCTGTAGGACAGGTATACAGTATGAGCAAACGAACGACAAAATTGTGAATTCTGTAAATGTCAACTTGTATAAACAAAATGAGAGGAGAATGATTATGGCAGTAGTTTATCCGGCGAATAACTACCCGGATGGTGTATGGCCAGTAATGCTTACACCATTCACAGAAGACTTAAAAGTAGACACTGTTGCGCTTAAAGCACTTGTTAACTGGTATATCGAAAACGGATGTACAGGTTTATTCGCTGCTTGTCAGTCCAGTGAGATTTTTAATCTTACTTTGGAAGAAAGAGTTCTTATTACAAAAACAACTGTTGAAGCAGCAGCAGGAAGAGTTCCGGTTATTGCAAGTGGTATCACATCTAACGTTGTTGAAGAGATGGCAAAAGAAATTGAAGCAATTCATGCAACAGGTGTAGAAGTAGTGGTTCTTCTTACCAATACACTTGCAAAACAGGATGAAAGTGATGAAGTTTGGCTTGCTAATTTGAGAAAATTGGAAACACTCATTGATCCTGAAATAAAGCTTGGTGTTTATGAGTGTCCACAGCCATATAAGAGACTTCTTTCCATTCCAGTAATCAAAGAAATTGCTGCAACAGGAAGATTCTATTTCCTGAAAGACACTTGTTGTGTAGCAGCAGATATCAAAGAAAAAATTGAAGCTATTAAGGGAACAAACCTGAAACTTTATAATGCCAATGCAACAACAGCTCTTCAATCATTAAGGGACGGAGCTGCAGGTTATTCTGGTGTAATGGCAAATTTCCACCCGGAGCTCTGGGTATGGCTTTGCAAACATTTTAAAGATGAACCTCAAAAAGCAGATGAGGTGCAGGAAGTTCTTATGGCATGCTCTCTTATCGAGAGACAGCTTTATCCTGTAAATGCAAAATGGCATCTTACCAATATTGAAAAGCTCCAGAACTTTACTACAAAGTCAAGAAAACAGGATGATAGTGAATTGTTTGAAACCTGGAAAGAAGAAGTCCGCATGATGGACAGACTTTGTAATCGTACATATGAACAGTACTGCAAATGATGAGAAAAGTGGCAGATTGTAACAAGTAAGTAACAGATAGAAGATGGAAGATACAGAGATGAATGGTAGAGTAAACAGGGCAGAGCTCATTCGACAAAAACTGGCAGCCGGCGAAGTAGTAATTGGCGGACATACATTTTATATGGATCCAGCTATTACAGAAGCGCTTGCCTGTCATGGATTTGAATTTATCTGGATTGATGGGGAACATTCAGCATTTGATAAGCAAAGCACGCTGACGCATATCATGGCAGCGGCTTCTGGTGGCGCAGCGTCTATCTTCCGCGTTCCATGGAACGATCCGGTTCTTGTAAAACCAATTTTGGAAATGGGACCAGATGGTATTATTTTTCCCATGATCTGCACCAGGGAAGATGCTGAAAAAGCAGTAAAAAGCTGTCAGTATCCCCCAAAAGGTGTGAGAGGATTTGGTCCAAGAAGAGCGAACGGATATGGAGCAATAGATACAAAAAAATATTTGGAAGAGGCAGAAAGTACATTATTAAAGATAGTACAAATTGAACATATCGATGCAGTGCATAATTTGCCGGAGATATTAAAGGTGCAGGGAATAGATTTACCGTTGGTTGGACCAAATGATCTGTCGGCATCCATTGGACATTTGGGAGATACCAGACATCCGGAAGTAATAAAGCTCTATGAAGAAATAATCCGTATCTGTAAAGAGGCTGGAAGACCCTTTGGTGTTTCTCTTGGAGCAGGCGATCATGAGAGCATCAAATACTGGATCGAGAAGGGTGCAACCTTTATCGGATGTGGAGATGATATAAGTTACATTTCCATGGGGAGTAAATCGACTTTTGAGTTTTTGTCAACCGTAATAAACAAGTAGATCATATCATTTTAGAAAGAGGACGATATGCGAGAAGAACGTTTTACACTAACCAGAACAAATTTGTATGAGCAGGTGGCAGATCATCTTGAAGAAATGATCTTATCAGATGATGATTTGAAGGAGGAAGATAAATTACCGTCTGAGACAGCACTTGCAGAGCAATTTGGTGTAAGTAGAAATGTTATTCGAGAATCTCTGAAACTCTTAAAAGAAAGAGGACTTATTGATTCAAGAAACGGTACCGGATCCTATATTACCAAGCCAGAAGCAGAAAATATTTCGGATGTAATAAACAGAATGGCTTTAATGGATGAAGATATCGATTTTAAGTGCATTTATGATGTTCGAATCATTTTAGAAACTGCAGCGTGCAGGCTGGCAGCAGATAAAATAACGAGTAGCCGACTTTCCAAAATGGAAAAGATGCTTGATCGAATGAAAGATAAAACAATATCTGTTGAAGAGCGTAGAGAAACAGATTTTGCCTTTCATATTTCTATCGCAGAAGCGACAGGAAATCCTCTTCTTGTTATTTTCGTTAGAGCCATGAAAAATGTTTTTATCAGCATGATTGAAAAAGGAATATTTGTCCAGGGTGGTATTGACGATGCTTCCATGCGACATGCCAAAATACTGGATGCACTGAAAAAACATGATGCAAAAGAAGCAGAAGAAATGATGGCAGAACACTTACTATTCTCAAAGAAAAATGTAGAAGATTTTACACTGGAAAATAAATAGAAGAGTAATAGTTATAAAAAATAAGAATCATATGCTGATGGCCTAGGAGTCGGCAATGAGATACATTTAACACATTATTTAGGAGGAAATACTAATATGAAAAAGAAAGCATTATCTTTACTTTTAACAGTAGCATTGACAGCCAGTATGCTTGTAGGCTGTGGTTCATCTGCAGCTCCGGCAGAGGAGAAAGCAGAAGAGAAAGTAGAAGAAGCTACTACAGAAGCTGCTGAAGAAGTAGAAGAGTCTACAGAAGAAGCTGCTGGAGAAGCTGCAGCAGATTTGGGAGATCCTGTTACTTTAACAGTAACTCTTACAGCAGTATCTACGGATACACATGCGCAGGCTATGATGAAATTCAAAGAGTATGTAGAAAAAGAATCAGCAGGAAACATCACAGTTGACGTTTATACAGATGCTCAGTTATTTGCTCAGGAAGAAGAAGTTGCAGCAGTAGTTGGTGGTGATGCTGATATGACACTTACATCTGCATCTTGGTTAACAACAGGTTCTCCATGGGTATCCATGTTTACAGCTGGTTATCTGTACAAGAGTTATCAGCATATGACAGATGTTCTCAATGGTGAAATCGGAGAAGAAGTATTTGCAAAGATTTCTGAAGAGCAGGGAATTCTTCCACTTGGTGCTTTCTATCTTGGTTCTCGTGAGATTTCTCTTGGACAGGATAAAGAAATCAAAACCCCTGCAGATTTAAATGGTATCAACCTTAGAATGCCTAACTCAGACGCTTGGTTATTCCTTGGCAAAGCACTGGGTGCTAACCCAACACCTATTTCTTTCTCAGAACTTTATACATCTCTCCAGACAGGTGCTGTAGATGGACAGGACAATCCACTTCCAACAGTAGAAAGTGCTAAGTTCTATGAAGTACAGAAATCCATTACAATAACAGATCATCTGGTAGACTCTGTATGGCCGGCTATTAATACAGAAAAATGGAATTCTTTAACAGATGCACAGAAAGAAATCATTCTTGGTGGTGTTGAAGCAGGTAGAAAATATTGTGATGAAACAAACCTTGATAAAGAAGCAAGCTTAGTTGAATTCTTTAAAGAACAGGGATTGTCTGTGTATGAAGCTGATAAAGATGCATTCCAGAAAGAAGTTCTTGATTGCTATCTTAATGATCCAATTTCTGCAGATTGGGATATGGATACATATCAGAAGATCGTTGATATGTCTGCAAATTACTAATTCATATTAGAAGATTAATCGGTATTAGTGATTCAATGCGGAAATATCATAGGGGCATGCTGTTGGTATGCCCCTTTTTAAATAACAGTTTTAAAGTTTTATAGATTTTGGGAGGTACATTCGTGGAAAAGGCAAAAAAATTACTTGAATTTATACGTAATTTTGTAGAAGTATATATTCCGGTTTTGAGTTTTGTAATTATGTTTGTCGTTTTTGTTATCCAGATTGCGGCAAGATACGTATTTAATAATCCATTACCATGGGCATATGAAATTACAGTTACTTGCTACTTATGGACAGTAGTATTAAGTGCATGTTACGCCGAGAGATCCAGAAGCCATGTAACGTTTACTCTTGTATATGATGCCTTGGGAATTAAGGCAAAAGCGGTTTGTGCATTTCTTGGAAACCTGATTATTGCAGTAGCATTTGCAGTATCCATTGTTCCAAGTATTAAATTTGTTTCTTTTATGAAAATGCAGGAAACAAGTGTATTTCACATCGGATTAAATATCGTATATGCGCCTTATATTCTTTTCCTCATTTTCATTCTAATTTATACATTATCTGATATGTATAATCAGTTTATGGTATTTACCGGACTTGGCGGCCAGGCAGCTATTGATAAAATGCTGAATAATACCAAGAATGAAACACAGGAAGCTATTGAAAATTCAGTAAATCAGGAGGAAGCATAGTATGAATTTAAGTACCGCGTTTATCGTATTTCTTATAATCTTTGTTCTCATGTTTATCCTGAGAATGCCAATACCGATGGGTATGATGTCTGCCTGCGTTTTCTATTTTCTTATTTCCGGTGATAACGTTAAAATGGTTGGACAACAGACTCTGAAAACTTTCTATACAAACTACACGATTATTGCCGTTCCTTTATTCATTTTTGCAGCTAATGTCATGAACAGTGGTAAAGTGACGGATAAAGTATTTGGTTTCGCTAAGTGCTTTGTAGGTCGTTTTAAAGGTGGTCTGGGACATGTAAACGTTCTTGCATCCCTGATCTTTTCCGGTATGACAGGATCTGCTATAGCAGATGCATCCGGTCTTGGAAAAATGGAAATCGATGCCATGAGAGCAGAAGGCTATGATGATGGATTCAGCTGTGCTATCACGGCAGCATCTGCAACAATCGGTCCTGTATTTCCGCCCAGTATCCCCATGGTTATTTATGCGATGCTTTCCGGAGCATCCGTGGGTGCGTTGTTCATGGGAGGAATGGTTCCGGGAGTACTTCTGGCAATCGCATTAATGATCTATGTGGCATTTATTGCACATAAGAGAAATTATCCGGTTAGTGCCAGAATTCGCGGAAAAGCATTCCTGAAGTATACAGTAACAGCCATTCCTGCTATTTTGACACCGGTTATTCTTCTAGTTGGTATTTACACCGGTATCATGACTCCAACAGAAGCCGGTGCAGTTGCCGGCTTATACGCTTTGATTGTAGCAGCATTTGGTTATAGGGTATTAAAATGGGATGGATTAAAACAGGTTCTTCTGGAGACCATCAAAAGTACAGGTTCTGTATCCATTATGATTGGCGCAGCCACATCTATTTCTTATATTGTTGCCAAAGAACAGCTGGCTACTAAGGTAGCTTCCTGGATGCTTGGGGTAACAGACAATAAATATGTATTTTTGCTGATGATCAATGTGGTAGTTCTGATTCTTGGTATGTTTATTGATACTTCTGTTATTCAGGTAGTATTCATTCCAATTGTACTTCCCATGGCGCAGGCTTTTGGCGTAGATTTGGTACACTTTGGCTTAATTCTGGTATTTAATATGATGATTGGTTTGTCAACACCACCATTTGGTATGCTGAACTTTATCACAGCTGGTGTATCCGGCACTCCATTAAAAGAAGTTATCAAAGAAATATGGGCACCGCTGATTGCTATGCTGATCGTACTTTTCATTATTACGTTTATTCCGGATGTTGTATTATTCCTGCCAAGACTTTTGCTTGGATATGGTGGATGATGAGTGTTATACTTTACTTTAGAAAGATACAAAATCAAAAATACATAAAGGAATATTCACAACATGATTTTAGATAGTTTACAACATGCAGAAGATTATTATAATCTCCTGCCACACATAAAAACTGCATTTGATTTTTCCAAAACTCTTACCGATAAACCAGCAGGACGTTATGAGTATGAGAATTTACCGAAAGGAACGTTATTTGCTCTGGTACAGGAAGGTACAACAGGACCGATAACAGAAGGCAAATTGGAAAACCATCATCGTTATTTAGACATACAGATCATGTTGAATGGTACAGAAGCAGTAGTTTTTGAAGATGTTGCTGATTTGAAAGAAACGGTTGCTTATGATACGGATAAAGATATTGCATTTTTTGAAGCAACCGGGAATGGAACTGTGGTAAAAATCGCAAAAGATATGTTTTATATTGTATTTCCTCATGATGGGCACATGCCATGTCGGCATGTAGAAAAGGAAACACAGTTCCGTAAACTTGTCATAAAACTGAAAATGGAATAGGTGAGTGCATATGAAAGTGTTGAATTTTGGTTCTCTGAATTATGATTATGTATATGCAGTAGACCATATTATGATGCCGGGAGAGACACAGTCCTGTAAAGGAAGGGAAACACATTTTGGAGGAAAAGGATTGAACCAGTCCATGGCTCTGTCCAGAGCCGGTGTAGAAGTTTTTCATGCCGGAATGGTGGGAGAAGATGGACAGGCATTTTTAGAATTATGCAAGAAAAATGGAATCAGGACAGATTATATCCGCCAGATAGAAGGACCTTCCGGACACACCGTTATACAGGTAGATAAAGAGGCACAGAACTGCATCATTCTCTACGGGGGAAGCAACCGTATGATTACCCGTGAGTATGTGGATGAAGTGTTCTCGAATTTCGAAAAGGATGACATTATTCTTCTTCAGAATGAAATCAATGAATTACCTTACATCATCGATAAAGCTTATGAAAAAGGAATGCAGATTGTGCTGAATCCTTCACCCTATGATTCCCTTTTGGATGAATGCGATCTTTCCAAAGTCACCATTTTTCTGATCAATGAAGTAGAAGGAAAGATGATTGCAGGAACGGATGTACCGGAAGAAATATTAGACTGTATGATGTCTAAATATCCCAGTGCAAAGGTCGTTCTTACTCTGGGTTCCGATGGCGTTATTTATAAAGACGCTGATAAAATAGTGAAACAGGGGATTTTTAAAGTGAAGGCTGTTGATACCACTGCAGCCGGTGATACCTTCACAGGTTATTTCATCGCCGGTATGTTAAAAGGAACTCCTATAGAGGAAAGGCTCAGACTTTGTGCAAAAGCGTCTGCCATCACAGTATCCCGGCCGGGGGCTGCCGATTCGATTCCTACTATGGAAGAAACGGTTTCGGCTGATATATAAACATTAGGACTGTTATAAAACGTATGTTTTATAGCAGTCTTTTTTTGTGTATGGGCTTTAGCCTGTTGAGGGCATTGGAGTTTTTCGTGTTCCGAAAAATGGAAATGCCTGAAACCAAAACCCACCTGCTATGCGGGTGGAGTCAAATCGTTATACAAAAAAATCACCTTTCCGCTACAATAGAGTTGTTCAGGCACTATTGCAAGAAAGGAAAGGTGATTTTATGGCAAATAAGAATAACGATTTAGCTCACACAAAATGGATGTGCAAGTAACACATCGTATTCACTCCCAAGTATAGACGAAAAGTAATTTATAATCAATTAAAAGCTGATATAAGAGATATTCTGAAACAGTTATGTTCTTACAAAGGAGTAGAAATAATTGAAGGGCATTTAATGCCAGATCATATTCATATGTTGGTAAGTATTCCACCAAAGATGAGTGTGTCAAGTTTTATGGGATACTTAAAAGGAAAATCAGCACTTATGATATTCGATAGGCATGCAAATTTGAAGTATAAATTTGGAAATAGACATTTCTGGTCAGAAGGATATTATGTCAGTACGGTAGGACTGAATGAAGCGACAATAAAAAAATATATCCAAGATCAAGAGAAGTACGATATCATGCAGGATAAACTAAGTGTAAAAGAGTATGAAGACCCTTTTAAGGGTTAAGTCGGAGTAGTACAAACGCCCCTT
>CAMFGH010000062.1 GCA_945949875.1 uncultured bacterium | reverse complement strand
CCTCCTTAGAATTAATTAAAGATACTTATTTGACGGATAATACTTGATTATCCATTAATTTGCGGATAGGCTATGGATAGCATATCTTTATTACAGATTCACCTTAAAATCCTTTCTTGGATGTTTGTTTCGCAAAATCTCTCCTTGCTTAGCGGCAGTAACATGTGTATAGATTTCGGTAATATTTATGGAACTGTGTCCTAGTAATTTCTGTATGTATCTGATGTCCACATCAGACTCTAATAAGGAAGTTGCAAAGGTGTGCCGAAACATATGTGGTGTAATATGTAAATCAATACCTGCAAGAACAGTATATTTTTTAATCATTCGTCGTACAGCTTGATCGGATATGGGCTTTTTTTCCGTACTTACGAAGAAGAAATCAGATGAAGTGCAATTTTTATGAAAAATTGCCTTATATTGTCTGAGAATTTTGACCACATCATCATTTCCTATCTGGATTCGGCGCTCTTTTCTTCCTTTTCCATGTACCAGTATATTATTTTCAATTAGATTTACATTGCCTACTTTCAATGTACATAACTCAGAAATACGAATGCCTGTGGCGAAGAGCAGTTCTATTATTGCAATATCACGTAATGCTCTTTTTACCTGGTAAGGCGTTGGAGCATTAGCATATTGCTGATATATCGTTCTGAGAAAGTGTTCTACGGTATGTAAAGGAATTGTTTTCGGAAGTATGATAGATTCGCGGAATTTAATATGCAGTTTATTAAATGGATTGGCTGTAATGACATCTTTGTATTCCAAATAGTGATAAAATGCTTTAACAGATGCGATTTTACGCTTGACTGTTTTGGCTTTGTACTTTTGGTGAAGAGAAGTGATATAATGTTCTAAGGAAGTTATGGTTATGTTTGCAATGTCTGTTTCCAAAACCATATTAGCAAATTGTGTCAAATCTATACGGTATGCTTTTAAAGTTTTTGAATCCAGACATTTCTGGTATTGGCAGAAAAAAAGATAGTTGTCAATGCAGTCATTTAATGTGTTCATATAATTTACCTCCAGTAAAAGTATTATTTTGGGTTATACGTGTACAGATTGTAAACTAGAAATCGCATAACAGAAATACTGAAATCACTCATATATAGATAGACTCAAACTCAAATGTGGTATAGTAATTATCCAAAGGTGAATGATTTAGGGGGGCTAGAAGTGATTACTTACCCGGATATGGTGCATATTGGTATGGGGCATATCCCGACGAGCGAGTAGTTTCCAAGATTGATGGAACAGAGTGGTCTTATAGTGACAAAATGGTCATGTATCGTTTGATAGTATGATGCGATTCTATTTAGATAATATGATTCGAGATAAAGTTATTGTTTCAGTATCTTCTTTTTTCAACAACTTGTTCGAATATGTAAAAAGGATAATTCGTTGGAGAAAATTAGCGATACAATTGGAAGAAGGAAGTTAATTCAAATAACAAAGGATACTATTATGGATAATATCCCTTCATGGCTGGAGAATGTTTATACGAGGAAAAGTATTTTTGTGTTAGAAATTATAGTAATAATTCGCTATGAATAATCCTATCGCAAAGAGAGGTGCTGCCAGCCCTCTACACGAAAAAATAAAACTATGATATACTTATAAATAACTATGTACACATAGCAAATATTAAAAACAATATTCGAAAGTAATCAAAGAATCAAGCAGTGAAACCATGGAAAAAGGCATAAAAAAAGAATCTATCTCAAAACTTCATATCGCATACCAAAAGATAGATTCTTTCATCCATAAACTGGATGAAATGCCCCTGGCATATCTGGTATTCCCATTGCTTGCACTTGCTTTGTATTACTATATCCGTCTGGGAAAAAACTGTGTCTTTGAAATCAACGACCAGTTGGATGAGACTCTTTTTACCTATGTACTGAATGCGAAATACATGTTCCAAAATGTCCGGGAATACCCGGAACTTTTGGGTGGGGTTCCTACCGGGGGGATGACGGTTTCCTCCTGGATTTTTGTGCCACTTTATCGGATACTTCCGGTATTTCAGGCATTTATGGTACAGTTCGTAATAGTCATGGCGACAGCCTTTCTGGGAATGTATTTGTGCGTCAAAGAACTGACAGACAGTAGTATTCTGGGAGTGATTTGTGGAACCATGTTTATGTTTCTGCCCTATCAGCCTGTATATGGATTGTCGATTGTGGGAGGACCGTTAATCTTTTTTGCCTTTTTGTGCATCTATAAAGAGAAGCATTTGATTTTGAGTCATATATTAATCTGGTACTTTGCATTGGGAGCCAACCTGGTTTTGCTGGGATATGTGGCACTGGGGCTTGCAGTTTGTGCAGACATCTGGATTGTTATTAGATGGTATTTTTCAGACCGGAAGAAAGATGAAATAGAAGCGGAAATCAAAAAAAGAAATAAACACTTTTACTTTTGTACTTTGGAACTACTCATTGCCTACATCCTTATCAATCTTTCTCTTTTTCGGGAACTTATCTTGGGAAATGGCGGATATGTGAGCCACAGGGAAGAAATGGTGGTAGCCGGTGGTGATTTCTGGAACAGTGCGAAAGAAGTATTTCTTCATAGTGCACAGCATGCACCCTCTCTCCATGAGAAATTGATTCTGCCGATTCTGATTATTATAATTCTATATGGTTTCCTATGGAAGCGATTAGATAGGAACTGCAGAAATATATATATATGGCTTGTTACCATTTTTGTGGTAAATTTGCTTGTGGCATTATTTTATGGATTTTGCCAGTCCAATCCGGTAGTAGATTTCCGAAACAGTGTAGGCGGATTTTTACATTACTTTTCAGCCTATCGTGTGTACTGGATCTATCCAACCAGCTGGTATGTGTCCCTGGGACTGGCAGCGACGCTGGTATGGAAAAAGCACGGGAAATGCCCGGATGTGTTGGCAGGGATGCTAATATTGGTAATGATGGTTCCTGTTGCGTGGAATATCCGGCAAAACAGTAACTGGATTTTGAATAAAAGTCAGTATAAAAATAACTGCAGTGTAGGTTTGATGAGCTGGAAGGATTACTTTGCAGAAGATTTGATGGCAGAGATCCGGGATGCCATCCGGAAAGAAACCGGAATGGAGCAGTCTGAGTACCGGATCGCCAGTCTGGGTATGTGCCCGGCAGTGCCTCTGGAGGCAGGATTTTACTGTATCGATGGATATTCCAACAATTATAGTTTAGAATATAAACATCAGTTTCGTGAGATTATCGCAAAGGAACTGGACAAGTGTCCTGATATGAGAGTCTATTTTGACGATTGGGGTAGCAGGTGCTATCTTTTTACCCAGGAATCGCAGAACTATTATTATCTGAAAAAGGATGCGGACTTCCAGTACCAGAATCTGGAACTAAATACTGAGAAAATGAAAGAACTGGGATGCGACTATCTGTTTTCTGCGGCAGAGATTGTACCGGAGAATGCAGAAAGGCTGGGACTTACACTGCAGGGAGTGTATGACACGGAAGATAGTTATTACAGGATCTGGGTGTACAAAATAAAATAAGATGATTCATACCAAACATAGATAGAAGATTATTCAATATACAAATAGAATTATGATTTGGTCTGATAATCAGGAGTAATCTATGAGTTTAAAGAGAAAAACAAAACATATTTTGTTATATAGAAGAATGTTTCTTATCACATATGATATCTTAGCAGTACTGGCAGCAAGTATCATTGCCCTGGCGCTTCGCTTTGATTTTGTGCTGGAAAGTATTACACCACATTTTTTGGATTCCATTTGGAAATATGCACCATTTAACGTGGCTACCATGATTATCATCTTCTGGTTACTGCGTCTATATCATAGTTTATGGGAATATGCCAGTGTAACGGAAATGCAGAATGCGGTAGCCGGCAGTTTTCTAGTGTCTGTATGCCAGTTCCTGGGCATGCAGATTCTGGGATTGAAAGTGCCCCGAAGCTATTATTTTATTTTCTTTATGTTCTTTGCCATGTTTACGTTGGTAAGCAGATTTGGCTATCGGTTTTTACGAACTGCAAAGAAAAAACGGTTGAATCAGAGGCTTGGTCAAAATGTGATGATTGTTGGTGCCGGAGAATCCGGGAATATGCTGTTAAAGGAGATTAATTCCAGCAACTATCTTCGTATGACTGTAAAATGTCTGATTGATGATGACAAAGAAAAACAGGGCAGGTTTATCCACGGAGTACGTGTGGAAGGAACCAGGGATGACATTATAGATTTGGCAGAAAAATACGATATTGATGTGATTATCATATCCATTCCATCGGCTTCCAAACTTGCCATCAGGGATATCGTCAATATCTGCAGCCAGACAGGCTGTAAACTGCAGACCTTGCCCGGCATGTACCAGCTGGTAAATGAAGATATCAGCATTAACAATCTGCGTGATGTGGATGTGGAGGATCTGCTGGGGCGTGATCCTGTCCGGGTAGACACAGACTCTATCATAGGATATGTAAAGGATCAGGTGGTTTTAGTCACCGGTGGCGGTGGTTCCATCGGGAGCGAGCTTTGCAGACAGATTGCATCCCATAAGCCGGCAAAACTGATCATTGTAGATATTTATGAAAACAATGCTTATGAAATCCAGCAGGAGTTGAAGCATAATTACCCTAATTTGGATCTGGTAGTGCTCATTGCATCAGTACGTAATACCAATCGAATGAATGACATTTTCCAGACCTACAAGCCGGATATCGTATATCATGCGGCAGCACATAAGCATGTACCTCTTATGGAGGACAGCCCTAATGAAGCGATTAAAAACAATGTATTTGGAACGTTGAAAACAGCGACGGCAGCCGGAGAAAACGGAACCAAACGTTTTGTTATGATTTCTACAGATAAAGCAGTGAATCCGACCAATATCATGGGGGCTTCCAAACGAATCTGCGAAATGATTATTCAGACTCTAAATAAGCGATACGATACGGAATTTGTGGCAGTTCGATTCGGAAACGTGCTGGGAAGTAACGGTTCAGTCATTCCACTGTTTAAAAAACAGATTGAACAGGGTGGGCCGGTTACAGTGACCCATCCGGATATTATCCGCTATTTTATGACCATTCCGGAGGCCGTATCTTTGGTGTTGCAGGCAGGGGCCTATGCCAAAGGCGGAGAAATCTTTGTGCTGGATATGGGCGAACCGGTCAGAATCTATGATCTGGCTGAGAATTTGATTCGTCTTTCCGGATATACTCCAAATGAAGACATTATGATTACCTTTACCGGTCTTCGTCCCGGTGAAAAGCTGTATGAAGAGATGTTGATGGACGAAGAAGGTCTGCAGGATACGGACAACCATATGATTCATATTGGGAAACCTATCGAAATCGATGAAGAACAGTTTGTAGCTGACCTGACTGCTCTTGGAGAAGCCGCCAACGCAGAAGGTGACAGTATACGGAAGCTGGTTCAGAAAATCGTCCCGACTTATGTATATCAAAAAAGTGAAGCAAAAGATGCGTAAAGAACAGCATAAGCGAAAAACGACAGTAAAACGATTGCAAATAGTCATTTGGAAGAAGGAGAAAACAATGTATCAGAACTTCATAAAGCGAATAATAGGATTTTTGATGGCACTGATTCTGGTGATTTTGCTGTCTCCAATTTTACTGATTATTGCTATTGCCATCAAATGTGAGAGTAAAGGTCCTGTCCTTTTTAAGCAGAAGAGAGTAGGTAAACATAAGAAACTTTTTGAAATCTATAAATTCCGTTCCATGAGGACAGACACTCCCAAGGATCAACCAACTCATTTGCTGCAGAATCCGGAGAGCTACATTACCAAGGTGGGAGGATTCCTTAGAAAGACAAGCCTGGACGAGCTTCCACAGCTTTTTAATATTTTAAAAGGAGAGATGGCCTGGGTGGGCCCAAGACCTGCCCTTTGGAACCAGTATGATCTGATAGAAGAACGGGATAAATATGGAGCCAATGATGTGATGCCGGGACTGACCGGATGGGCACAGATCAACGGAAGAGATGAACTGGAGATTCCGGTGAAGGCAAAATTCGACGGGGAATATGTAGAAAAGTGTAGCTTTTTATTTGATCTGAAATGCTTCCTTGGAACATTTATCAGTGTAGCAAAGCAGGATGGCGTGGTTGAAGGCGGAACCGGAAGGAAAAAGGATGATTATAAGTAAAATAAAGAGTGTTTTGATATCAAAAAGAATGTTATATACCTTGTGCTTTTTCTTTCTTATGGTTATCGACTGGACCAGAGGAAGTCAGGTAGGAAGTACCTGGGCATGGACTGTCAATATGACAGGTGTCGTCATGGCGATCATTCTGTTTAGTGCCTATGATTTCAAGACTTTTTTAAAGCCGGTGTATCTGGTATATTCTGCTGTTTGCGTTATTGTTTTACCACTGGCTTATTGGTGGTGGAATCTACATCAGGAGGCAATCTACAGGGATAAACTCCTGACAGCAGTGCTAAATGTATGGCTATTAGGTGTTTTACTAATTAGATTATTACTGGATGTTTTTGTAAATAAGACAAAGAAATTACATTTCAGCAAGTTAGAAATCATAGTGGTTGTTCTTTTGCTATGGATGTTCTTTTCGATTAATGAAGATGTATGGCCGATTTGGTTTTTAGTTATGTTTGAGCTGTTCTATCATACAGACTATGTCGAAAAAGACAAGGCAGACATGATTCAGGGGCTTTTAAATGGTGTGATTATAGGCTTTTTTGTTTTGCAGGGGGGTGCATTTATATTTAGACCGTTTGATGATGGGCATAACAGATATTGTGGAATTTACGGCAACTGTAATATCAATGCACTATTTTACTGTGTGGTATGGATTGCATTTTTGATAAAGATGTTTTACTGCCGAAAAAATCATGATAAAAAATGGAAAACTGTATTATGTTTCCTCTTTTCAGGAGCATTGTTAGGTTTTATGATTCTGACAATCAGTAAAACAGCATGGGTATCAGCATTTTTTGTTGGAATTTTTTATGTGATATTTGCAGATTTTGTATTTTTAAAGAAGAAAGCAGGAAAGGTTACTTTATCCATTCTTACCAGCTTGCTGGTTATGTGCATAAGTGTTCCTATCGTATATTCAGCAGTTCGGTATATCCCACCCATATTCCATCATCCTATCTGGTATGAAGGGGAATACGCTGAGAGCAAGGTTCATTCATTCGATCCCTGGGATTCGGAAAAATATGTATCCTTTGATGAGTTTATGGAAGGAACTATTGTTAGAGTAAAACCTTTTGTGGAACTGATTTTCAAAAAGGCAGGTCTCCGCATGAGTGTAGTGTATGCGGCAGAAGATAAGATTACAAGTGAATACGATCAGAAGACGGTGGAAAAGTTTTCCTCTTCTTTGGGCAGGTTAGCTATTTGGGAATACTATCTGCAGCATGGAAATTTAATTGGACATTCTTCTACGGAAGGTCATGACATCGGATGGGGCACCTGGTATGTATGGCATGCTCAAAACATGTTTATACAATTATGGTATTATTATGGTATACCCAGTGCTATTTTGTTCATTATAGCATTGGGATGGGCAATCATATGCAGTATTAGTAAGACTGTAAAAGGAAATGATGCGGCATTAATTTGTTTATTATACCTAGTATTATTTGGTGCATATGGTCTGTTTGAATGCGTATGGTATCCCGGGCAAATGATACTGTTTTTGGCATTTTTTACACCTAAATTTCTAATAGATGGTTGGAAACAGGAAGTATAGAGTAGTGTTGCAAAAGTATAACAACAAGAGTAAGACAAAAGCATTGAATAATAAGGAATAGTCAGATTGAAAATATTAATTACCGGAAAAAACAGCTATATAGGGAATGCCTTTGCAGAATATATGGGGAGTTCATTTGAAATAGAAAAATGTTCCCTGCGTGGTTCGGATTGGCAGAACCATTCCTGGGCAGAATTTGATGTGGTTCTTCATGTGGCTGGGATTGCACATTCAGATGTATCCCATGTGACTGCTGAAGAACAAAACAGATACTATGAGGTAAATAGGGATCTGACGAGACGGGCCGCAGAAAAGGCGAAAGAAGATGGCGTAAAGCAGTTTATTTACCTGAGTTCTGCTATTGTCTATGGGGAAAGCAGTCCAATAGGACAACCAAAGATTATTACAAAACAGACAGAACCTACTCCGGCCAATTTCTATGGAGACAGTAAATTGCAGGGGGAAAATGCCATTCTTCCATTGCAAACAGATGATTTTCAGATTCTGATCATTCGGACCCCTATGGTATATGGAAAAAATGCAAAAGGAAATTTTCCAAAGCTGCTGAAACTGGCAAGAGTGTCACCTTTATTTCCTAAAATTCGAAATCAAAGAAGTATGATTTATATAGAGAACTTGTGTGAATTTATAAAAATAGCAGCAGAAAAAAATCTAAATGGTATTTATTTACCACAGAACAAAGAAATCATATCCACCAGTGAGCTGGTAAAACTTTTGGCAGAAGAAAGTGGAAAAAAAGTTATATTAGTGCCGGGATTTCAGTTTGTATTTAAAATGCTTGCCCATATAACAGGTTATATCAATAAAATCTTTGGCAATCTGGAATATGAACAGGAGGCTTCTGATCAGGAACTTGGTTATTGTAAATATTCTTTGAGGGAGTCGATTAAGAGGATCTGTAATGAATAAAATGGCAGAGGACATTTTAGTAAGTATCATAACCCCCAGTTTTAACAGTGCCGAAACCATCGGTAAAACAATCAAGGCTATATGCGAACAGACATATACCCATTTACAGTATTTTATTATTGATGGTGGTTCTACAGATGATACGGTAAAGATTGCAGAAAGTTACCGAAAGGAGCTGGAACAAAAGGGGATAGAATATGTTGTAATAAGTGAGCCGGATCAGGGGATCTATGATGCCATGAATAAAGGGATCAGACATGCATCCGGAGAAATCATTGGGATTATCAACAGTGATGACTGGTATGAAGCAGATGCCATTGAAAAAGTGATAGCTACATATAAAAAATCACCCTTTGACATGTTTTATGCGGATTTGCAGATTTGGACTGAGGATGAATCGGGATATCTGAAAAAGAAGCTGGTAAAACATTCCAGACTGCGGAAATTGGCAGTGTCGAGAGACTGGAATCATCCTACAACTTTTATCACAAAGAAAGTATATGATCAATATCAGTATAAACTGGAAAGCCTGCATGATGACTGGGATTTGGTACTGCGCATTCGGAAAGCGGGACTTAAGATTGTGGTGTTAAATGAAGTGCTGGCCAATTTTCGGATGGGTGGAGCCAGTAATGATAAGGATATCAAAAGGTGTATAAAAAGAGGAAAAGCCAGGTATCGTATTTATCGGAATAATGGCTATAGCAGATGGTACTGGTTTGAATGTGTAGCGATAGAAGTAATAAAAAGATTATTGGGATAAGCAGTATGACAGATTTAACAGCTATTATTTTGACGAAAAATGAAGAATTAAATATTCGTGATTGTATTACATCCATACAAGATCTTGCCAAACGAATCATTGTTATTGATAGCTATAGTCAGGATAAAACAAAGGAGATTGCTGAAGGGATGGGTGCGGAAGTATATCAACATGAGTTCCAGACCCATGCGAAGCAGTTTTTATTTGGATTGGATAAGGCTGATATCAAAACAAAATGGGTTTTGCGTATTGATGCAGATGAAAGACTGACTGATAAATCACGAAAAGAAATCCAAGAGCTATGTGAAAAACATGCAGAAACAGATGTAAACGGTATTGTGCTACGATTTGAAGTGACGTTTTTAGGGAAAAAACTGCGTCATGGTGGCATTTATCCATTTAAAAAGCTACTGGTTTTTAAGTATGGTAAAGGGACTATTGAAGATAGAAATATGGATGAACACATTATTTTGCTGGAAGGGAAAAGTATAGAAGCAAAAGAAGATTGTGAGCACCATGATTTTAAAGATTTGACATTTTTTGTCAATAAGCACAACTGGTATTCCAGCAAAGAAGTAAAGGACTATATATTGCATAAAGAACTGGGAAATGAAAGCGGAAAAGAACTGGATAAAAGTGCAAGCTTAAAGCGCTTTATTAAATTCCATATTTATTATAGACTTCCCATGGGGATGCGTGCCCATTTGTATTATCTTTACCGATATTATTTTAAAATGGGCTTTCTGGATGGGAAAGAAGGTAAAATATATGCCTTCCTACAGGCATACTGGTATCGCTATCTGGTAGATGCAAAAATATATGAGTATGAAAAAAGCAATTTGAATGGTAATTAAAAGAATTTATATGTGCATGAGAGGGAAAAATGGAGAAACTTCGCAAATACAGATGTATTGAATTTTTATATCGTTATTCAGAAGAACTATATATGGTTTTTGCATTGTCCTTATTTGGACTCATGACTATAGGAAAAAACTCTTCCTATATGATCTTTAAAATCGTTCTTCCGATTTCTCTGACTGCATTTTTGCTAAAATTTCTTGTTACAAAGTATACAAGAAAAGAATGGATATGGATAGCACTTATTGGGGGACTATTGTGTGCGGATTTCTGCATCAATCAGGAACAGGATTTATTGTATTGCTTTTTATTGATTATTGCGGCAAAAGATGTTGATTTGGATCGGGTATTTCGTTTTGCATTCTGGGAAAGATTACTGTTAACGATAGTGAATGTAGGACTGGTGGTTCTGGGAATTTTGCCCAACAAAGGACATGTGGGAATGCCAAAATTCATAGATGGGATATGGGAATATCCCACGATATATTCATATGGGTATGACCACCCGAATCATACTTATTTCAACCTTTTTACGATTATGATTTTAGGCTCCATTGTTTATCGGGAGACATTAAAGTGGTATCATTTTATCGGTGCAACAATAGTTATGTATGTAGCATATTGTATCATTATATGCAGAACCGGATGGTATATGTGGCTTGCAGGGATATTACTATTTGCGGGATACTATTTGACCCGGAAAATACATTTGAGCAGATATTATATGTATGGAGTTATGGCAATTCCTGTCCTTTCTGCCGGTTTTACTCTAGCAGGGACTTACCTGTATCAGGCTTTTCTGGAAGATGGGAATGTACTGGGTGAACGTTTAAATGCTATTTTTACAGGAAGATTTGCTCTTGCCCAACCTTATTTACCGCAAATGGAAAGGGCAATACTGGGCTGTACTCCAGCTATGAGTGAGGACCTGTCTTTTATATGGATGATATACAATTACGGCTGGATTGTATTTCTAGTGGTGTTGGTAGTATATATTCTTTGCATAGTGAAATTGGTACAATATGGAGAAGAAGAATTAGGGATCATCCTGGCGATTATGGCTGGATATGCCTTGGCAGAAAGACTTCCACTAAATGGGGGATGGAATCTGACGGTCATTTTATTGTCCGTTGTATTATTTGAAAAGAACAGTTTGGGAGATAAAAAGTGCAAAAAATCTTGATCATTATGGGCAGATACCTGCCGGGATACAAAGACGGCGGGCCTGTTCGAAGCATTAAAAACTTAATAGATCGTCTGGGAGATGAATATGATTTCCATATTCTGACTGTGGACCGGGATCACGGGGATACCCAGAGCTATGCTGTGGCATATCCGGAACTGAAAATCAAGATACGTGACTGGAATATGGTTGGAAAAGCAAAGGTATTCTACGTGGAGCCGGGAGGATTTGATGCTCAGACGGTGAAGAAATGTGCTGAGAATATGGATGTGATTTATCTGTGCGGTTGCTTCAACGATTATGCCAGAACCACTCTGCGGCTTAAGAAAATGGGAGAAATTTCATGCAGGGTCGTTATTGCTGCCATGGGGCTTTTTTCACCGGGAGCTTTTCGGATTAAATATCCTAAGAAAAAAGCCTATATGATGCTACTTAAAGGACTTGGCTATTTGAAAAATGTTGAGTGGTCTGCAACAGATGAAAAAGAAGCATCCGATATCAGAAGGCAGGTGGGGAAAAATGCCATATGTCATTTGGCAGAGGACCTGCCCAGAAAACCGGAGAAAATCACACATACTACTGTTTCCGATAAAGGAAGTCTGAGAGTCGTTTTTTTATCCAGAATTTCCAAGAAGAAAAATCTATTATTGTGTGCTAAAATATTGCAAGGCATAACAGAAGGTAATATTATTTTTGATATATACGGTAATAAAGAAGATGCGGATTACTGGAAGGAATGCGAGCAGGAACTGCGGAAATTACCGGATAATATAAAATGGTCATACAAAGGGGAAGCAGATTCGGAGAAGGTAATAGATATCTTCTCTGATTATGATGTTTTCCTATTCCCGACTATGGCAGAAAACTACGGACATGTCATCTTTGAGGCAATGGCAGGCGGTTGTGTGCCGGTCATCAGTGACCGGACACCATGGAATAGTGAAAAGACAAAGAATGTGTTATCATGTATAAAACTGCGTGATGATTATGAGAGTATACAGAAGTTTACGCAAGAACTTCAAAAGTATATTAATCTATCCAGGGATGGTATGCAAAACAGGGCTGATGCCTGTATGATTTTTGCAGACTGTTATCGGGCGGATAATGCAGAAGAACAGTATCGAGAAATTTTCTCGAAGTAGCAAAGAGGACAAAGAAACCAATGTTTTATAAAGAGTCACTGATTAAAAGATATGTATTTATGGGAATCGATATCGTAGCACTGACATTGGCACTTGTTTTGTCAAATCTGATACGTTTTGGTGCTGTAGATTTATTCCAATATGACAAATTGTATATTCATGTTTATATAATAGCAGTAGCGGCATGTATGATAGGAAATCTTGCCTTTCGACTGGATAGTCATATCTTTGACAGAGGGTATTATCAGGAATTTATCGCGGTAGTAAAATCCTGTGTATGTATCGCTGTAGTAGTTTTGACATATCTTTTTATGTCTCAGGAAGGAATCCACTACTCCAGAGCACAGCTTGTGTATTTTTTCGCTATTTATTTTGTGCTCTCCTATGTGGGGCATCAGCTTTTGAAACCTGTCATTGCCGGTTATTATAAAAGAAGCCGCTCCTGCAGGAAAATCATGCTGATCACTTCTTCTGATAAAGTGGAGGAAATACTGGAAAAATTTGCACTGCGTAATAACTGGTACTTTGATCTAGCCTATATCTGCATCATCGATCAGGATATGCAGGGGAAAGAGATACAGGGAATCCCGGTGGTAGCAAATAATGATACTATGCTGGAAGTGTCAAAAGAGCTGGTGCTGGATGCGGTATTTATTAATGTACCTCCTTATGTACATAGCTTTTTTGATACACAAAAGTGTTTGCACGATTTTCAGAGTCTGGGAGTCATTGTGCATGTCAATATTGATGCTCTGGAGTTGGACGTATCGGAGAAGGTAATCGATAATCTGGGCTTTTTTAAAGTGGTATCCTATGCCAGCAGGCTACGGGATCCAGGACAGCTGGTAATCAAACGATTGATGGATATCGCAGGAGCACTGGTTGGATGTGCGATTACGATTCTGGTAGGAATCATTGTGGCGCCTGCCATCTATATCGAGTCACCGGGCAGTATTATCTATTCTCAGATGCGTGTGGGGAAAAATGGAAGGCACTTTAAAATGTACAAGTTTCGCTCCATGTATCCGGATGCAGATAAGCGAAAAGCAGAGCTGATGGCACAGAATGAAATGAAAGGTGCCATGTTTAAAATCAAAGATGATCCACGTATTACGAAAGTAGGGAAATTCATCAGAAAGTATAGCATCGATGAACTGCCACAGTTTTTTAATGTATTAAAAGGTGATATGAGTTTGGTGGGGACAAGACCACCAACGGTGGATGAGGTGGAAAAATATCGTGTAGAACAGAAGAGAAGACTTTCTGTCACACCGGGAATAACAGGACTCTGGCAGACCAGTGGAAGAAGCGAAGTATATGACTTTGATGAGATTGTGAAATTGGATCTGAAGTATATCGATACCTGGAGTGTGGGACTGGATGTGAAACTGCTTTTGAAGACGATTGTGGTGTGTGTGAAAGGTAGTGGAGCGGAGTAGAGGTTAGTGTTCCGGATTGGCATATGGGGACTGCAATCGAGAGATTGTGGATAGATATAGAGAGTTAATGATTCATGGAACATATGCTTTTAAAGTTCATTAGTAAAAAAGAATATTTGAAAGATTTTCTAGAACTGGTGGACCTGGCACCGGACAAATAGATTTGTTTGAGGGTGTGGTTAAAACTGTGGCAAGTAAAGATGTTGAGCTGCCTGATGAGTTTAAAAACCATATGCTTATGGATATGACATATCGCTCCGTGGGTATGGGCTATTGTGATGTTCTGTGTTTCTACAAGATGGATTATGAGCTGGTTAATAATGGTATGGCCTATAAATACTATCTTGGCGATATGAAGGAATTTGGAGAATACGTAGTAGTTATTGACGATAAGGATGAACTGCTTAGAAGGATAAATAGAGTAGCTGAGAAACAGGGATTTAAATACCTGTGTGGTTCGGTTCGTTATAAAAAGCCGAAGCTGAACGACGAAAATGTTAAGGAGTCTCACAATATTGTTCTAAAGTGCGATGAGAAATTCGATATCATGGATGGCGCAGGTGATGCTTTTGTGAAAATGGATAATTTTGCATACCAGAAGGAGTGGCGTGTAGCGCTTTACCGTGGCGTGAAAGACACAAAGGCATACACATTGGATATTGGTGATATTAGGGACATCGTCCATTGGGTTAGAAGCGAAAACCTAAAGGACGAGGTGAGGGATATGTTTCAGAGAAGGGCAGTTAAAAAAACTGATGACTGCTGGTGTGGAAACATAGACCGGGGAGAATTGAGAAAACTGTTTTATCAACTTGGTGACAATAAAGCTGAGATGATGATGGTTATTGGGTAGATAAAAACAAGGCTGAGGACTGTTGAAGATAAATATACAAGAATATGTGGAGTCTTTTGAAATGGATGCCGGAGCCGATTTTAACAATAATAGAAGAGATGGTTTTGCAGATTCTGATTATGGTAGCAAGGATAGTTGGAATGATTACATTTCATTGACGAAGACTAGTCTGGTAGATTTGATGTCCTCACAGGAGTGTGGGGTTCAGACTGGTTAAAAGCCACTATTAATAGATAAACATGGATTTTTCGTTTCGGATAGAGGTCTGGGAATAGCAGAGGAGACAAGGATGATAAATAAATCGGATTTTCAGTAAGTATTCTGATTCCTTTAACCGGACGCAGAATCATAAACGAAACGATAGAATCTGTTATACGACAGGAATGTCCGAATTGCGAGATTTTGATTCTCAGAAATGATATTCAAGACCTTCCACAGGGCACAGACGTTGCAGAAAAAGATGTTTTCTTTCAGGATTCGGATTATTTGATACGAGAGATTTATATCCGAAAAAAGGGAAAGGGGAATGCCTTGAATGT
>CAMFGH010000061.1 GCA_945949875.1 uncultured bacterium | reverse complement strand
GAGCATCTTAGGTGAACTCTAACCTTTTATTTCCGTAGGTAAATTTACACTATCATATGTGAAATTTAGTATTGACATTTCCATTGCTAATGTGTAGAATAACATTTGTTCAGTTCGCAGAAGTGGCGGAATTGGCAGACGCGCAGGCTTCAGGTGCCTGTTGTAGCAATACAGTGAGGGTTCAAGTCCCTTCTTCTGCAGCAAGAAGCTGTCGTTTTAACGACAGCTTCTTTTTTGTCTTCTTATTTTTTTGTCTTCTTATTTTTTTTGTCTTCTTATTTTTTTTGTCTTCTTATTTTTTTCTTCCTCGGAGCAAATCCGCTCCCTGCCTTATCCTGCCGGATTTTATTCTGCCAGTCGGCAATCTCTTCCTCTACGATCAGCGGCAGATTTTTCTTGGTACTCTCCCGCATAGCTTCCAGAAAACTTTTGATCAAAGCATCCACTTCTTCCCAACGGTCCGGTTCCAATTCCTTCAGGGCCTGATAGATTCCCGCCAGACTTTTTTTCCAGTCTGCTGCAAAGTCGATCAGATTATCACTTTCCGAGGCTTCCAAAACCTGAAACAGAAGATCCGCAAACAAATGAATCTGTTCATCCTCCAGGGAAGAGATCCAGTCATTCAGTACGCTCTTTAAAAGCAGGGCATTTCCTGTCAGCTTTTCCTCTAATACAAACTGACCGTCCCTGATTTTCCACATATACGGATTGTGCTGTCCCAGACCAAAACGGTTGCTTGCCACGATCTGGCACCGATCGCTGTTTTCCATGAGCATACCTACCAGAGAAGCTTTCGGAATGGTCTTTTGCACTTTGTCTGCAATGGCATCATAGTGGTAACGATCCTGAACCTCCTGCTTCATTCCCGGTCCATCATGGCTGAATACTGCTTTAATTCTGTTCTGCAGACTTGGAGAAGCACACATCACTGAAAAAGTGGCCAGATTTCCGCCCTTGGAATGTCCACCCACATAGAAATCACAGGGAATTCTCACTGCTGCCTTTTCCAGATACTTGGCACTATATAGCTGCCCCAGGCCCGGCTCCGAAAAAGCCAGAAACAGATTCTCCTTCCAACCCACCAGATTTTCATCCGTACCGCGATAGGCCACATAATACAGATCATCCTCCAGCCGAAACGTTACAGCAGAAAATTGAATCTCCATTACCTTATCCAGAATATCGATATGATAATTCAGAGCCAGATTCTGATATCTTCTGCTGCCCAGAACTGCAAAGGCCAGTGCCATATTATCCTTTCGATACCGTTTGTCCCGGAAAAGCTTTTTATGATTTTTTTCCTCCATCAAAACCGAAAAAGGCACAAAGTCTTCCTGTCTTTCCAGAGTAGGGATCAAGCCCTTCATTTTAAAATAAACAATCTGGCTCAAAACCAGCGAATCCACTTCACTGAATGGTCGTTCCCTGAAGCTATATTGATATTCATTTACATAATCAATTACATTTTCCGCTTTCATCATAATATTTCAGAAGGAGTTCTACTACTTTGCCATAGCTGGCAATTCCTTCTTCCACTCCATTCAAATTTAAATTGGTATCCAGAAACTTACTGGATGCTTTCCGGACCGTTTCCGTTTCCAGAATCGCCGATTCTTCCACTTCTTCCCAGGCCTGCTTCGTCAGGAAAATATTATCCCTTGCCACCAGCTGGCTGCACTGCCTGTATGACAAATATGCTGCAGTGGATTCACCCAGATTTTCATACAAATCATTATTCAGATAATCGATCACGCTGATGTAACCGCAATACTGAAAAAAAGGATCCTCCGAGGTGACACAGGCCAGATAGCCGATGAAATTGGCATCATCTTCAAACATAAAACCCTTAATATGGGACAATTCGTGGCATATGGTAGGTGGCATATTGGAAAGATACATCATACCATTATAATTCGCCTCCATGGAAAAGGGAAAATAATACCCCATCATATACTGCTGGCTGAAGAACTTTGACATTCGGAATATCTTTGGATCCGTATAGTAGCCTGCCAGAAGATCATATTCCTTTCCCAACCGCTGCATCTCTTCCCCGGCTCTTTTTTCCATATTCGCGGCATAGACCAGATCTCCCTTTTCATCTCTTGCCATCTTAGGAGCCAGTTCATTTGCTCTGGATATGACATAATCTCTTACTGCTATCAGATCGGCGACCGTGTAATCTTTCTCTGCCTCATTATCCAGATACAGTTCTTCGAAACTGCTGCAATGATAGAGAATGAAACAGTTCGTCGTCATAATAAAGCATACTGCTGCCACAACCCAGCTTAAAAAATAATGGTATCTACGGAAAAGCTTCCCGACTTTTTGAAATAGGCTGAGTTTTTGAAACCGGCTGATTTTCCGAAACAGACTGAGAAGAACCAGCAGAATCCAGAACAGCACAAGCAAAACTGCTGCCACCAGCATCATCTCTCCTACTGAGCCGGAAAACAGACTGGTAATTCTCCCCATCACACCTCGAAATACAGGGAATATCCATTTCCGGAACCAGTCGGAAAAGCCCCGGCATTTCCAGGACAGAACATTTAAAAAAACACTGAAAAGAATCCACCCTGTCTGCCATCTGTACCTATGAAATTTTTTGAAAGTTTTCTTACCAAGTTCTATTATTCTATTCATTTTTATTGTTTCAATACCCACATATCTTATCATTCAAAGGGACTTCCTATAAAGTAAAAAACTGCCGGAACACCCACAGGCTTCCGGCAATGTATTCTATGAAGCATCTTTTGATTTTGCATTATCTTTTACTTTACTTTTCGTCGGTTTCTTTTCCGGTTCCAGAACCAGCTGGTTCATACTGTCTATCATTTTTTCTACCAGCAGTTTTTTGATATAGATATCAAAACATAACTGACAGATAAAGGAAAACATTTGAAGGAATTCTTTCTCGCTGTCTGGGCACTCCTGAAATGTTTTCTCGGCTACACGGAATTTCCGAACCACGTCCTTTTTCAGATTATCCACTTCACCTTTTTCCATACTGAACACTTCATTATAGATGTCTTCCAGCTTAAAATCCTTATCGTCTCCAAAATACTTTTCTGTAAGTGGGGTAAGGAGCGTCTGTATATCACCGATAGACATTACCCCTTTAAAATAATAAATAAAAATAAGCAGAAGCATATGCTCCTTGGAATATTTCTTTTTATTAGGAGATGGTAAAAGGTTATTTTTTGCATAATTATTGATCATCGTCTTGGTGAGGATCTTATCCCCGCCGGGATTTCTCGTCGTATTTTTCAGACGTTCATCCATGAACGTAGTAACCTGATCCATATACAGCTCAATGTTGGGCAGATCTGTCGGCTTAATATGTTCTATTCTGTCAAGGCTTTTCAAAATACTGTTTAAAAGATCATGTGAATCTATTGTCATTTTTTCTTACCCCAAATGTAAATACTGCCGCTTGTGAGCAGTCTCATCGCAAGTCTCAAATGTCACATCTACATTATATGGTTTTTATTACTACATGGCAAGATTTTTTTCACTTTACTTCAAACATGTGCTGTGCTAGAATATCAGTAGTTTACAACTTTAAAATTTTATTGTGTGAAAGTGAAGGTGGAGGATTCTCATGAACAAAAAACTTAAAACTGACGCTGTAGACTCCCTTTTTGATGCGATTCTCGCACTGGAAAACAGAGAAGAATGCTACAATTTCTTTGAAGATTTATGTACGGTAAATGAACTGCTGTCTTTATCGCAGCGTTTTGAAGTAGCATCCATGCTACGTGATAAAAAAACATATCTGGAAATAGCAGAAAAGACCGGTGCTTCCACTGCTACCATCAGCAGGGTGAACCGATCTCTCAACTATGGTACGGATGGTTATGAATTAGTATTTAACCGGATGAAGAAATAACACCGGCTTCTGATCATAAATCCGATATGTTTCCATTTATAAATCCGATGTGCAACATGGACATTTTACAGCCTCTACATCAATTGTGCTTTTGCAATATGGGCAGATTTTTGTAGTAGGCTTTTTTTCTTCCTCTTTTTTCTTTCCCAGACTCATAACACCATTTACTGCTTTTACCAGCAAAAATACAACAAAAGCCATAATGATAAAGTTGATCACTGCACTGATAAAGGCTCCGTAATTCAGATAATTTTCGGTTCCGAACAGCTGAATTCTTCCCTGCATCTCTCTGGCTCCCAGACAGGCGATCAGGGGTTGGATCAGGTTTGTGGTCAAAGATGTTACCAGGTCACTAAATGCTGCACCAATAATAACACCTACTGCCAGATTCATAACGTTTCCTTTTAAGGCAAAGTTTTTAAACTCTTCTAAAAATTTTTTCACCGCTTTTTCCTCCGTTTCTATTTGTTTTCTGGTTTTCTGATAAGCCTATTATAGCGTAAAAATATCAGACAAAAAAGTACATATTTTCTTTACAATCATACACTTTCATGATATTCTTATGGTGTTGTTTCGACAACATAATTTTTTTATTTTTTTTGGAGGTATCATTATGAACAAAGGTACAGTTAAATGGTTCAACAACCAGAAAGGTTACGGCTTCATTTCTGATGAACAGGGTAACGATGTATTCGTACACTATTCAGGACTGAATATGGAAGGCTTTAAATCTCTGGAAGAAGGCGCTGCAGTAGAATACGAAGTAGTAGATGGCGCTAAAGGTCCTCAGGCTGTAAACGTAACAAAATTATAATTCTCTGAATATAAGGAATTATAAAAGTATTAATCAGTATCACAATTGTGCCCGTTCTTAAATATAAATATAAATTGATAAGACTTCAGAGTTTTACCCTTGATTTGCATTTTATTTGGAATTTGCAATATTGTTATAACGGATTAAAAGAAAATGGTTTTTGCATCGTGCAAAAACCATTTTTTATTTCTCCCGGTATTCTCTTACTTATTTTAATGAGCAAAGTGCCTGACATGATCCATCTTCTATTCCTCACAGAATTCCTTTACTTTTTCAAAAGAAAGCTGTCCTCCAAACAGATCCAGTGCCGAACCGATGGTCACATGAATCTTACCCTTTCCGATTTTTCTTAACATTTCCAGATCTTCAAAGCTGTGCACGCCGCCCGCATAGGTAATCGGTACTTTTGTAAAATCCGCCAGTGTTTTGATCAGTTCCACTTCGATTCCCCTGTTTTTTCCTTCCACATCTACTGCATGGATCAGAAACTCATCACAGTATTCTGCCAGATCAGAAAGAAGGGATGGGCAGACTTCGATATCTGTCATGGTCTGCCATCTGTCTGTCACGATATAGTAGGCACCGTCTTTCTTTTTGCAGCTCACATCCAGTACCACATGTTCCTTTCCCACGCTCTCATCTAACAGCTTGAGCCGGTCGGTTCTGATCTCTCCTTTTTGAAAAACATAGGATGTGACAATCACATGGGATGCTCCGGCTGCAATAAACCGGGCTGCATTTTCCGCTGTGATTCCGCCACCCACCTGCATTCCGCCGGGATAGGCTTTTAAAGCATTTAATGCCTGCTGCCTGGTTGCTTCATAATAAGTACTGTCCTGCCCGTTCAGCAGAATAATATGACCGCCTTTCAAATGATGCTCTGCATACAATTTTGCATAATAGGTACTGTCATGGTCTGCCACAAAGTTTTCTTTTGCCGCATCTCCCTGGTCTTTCAGACTGCTTCCTACAATTTGTTTTACTTTTCCGTTATGAATATCAATACAAGGTCTAAATTCCATTTTTTACCATTCCTCAAACCAACTTTTCCATCTCATAAAATAACTTTTTCCATCTCATAATACAACTTTTTCCAGCCCATAAAACAACTTTTTTCCATAGTACATAGATTTTTTAACATTGTCCATACTAACTTTGATGACTGTATTATAAAAGTCATTTAAAAAATTTGAAAGGAGCATATTTTATGAAAAAGTTGAAAGCAAAGCTTCTTATTTCCACGCTTCTGTTAATGACTACATTCACATTGTATGGATGCAATGGCGGAAATGGAAATGAAAGCGATATGACACAAAACCAGACGGAAAACACCACAGATGGCCAGACAAATGGAAATGGCACCGATAATAATGTTGTCCAGGATAACCTTTCTAATACGGATAACAATATGACAGATAATACCATAGATAATGGTGTCGGTAATGGAACAGACAATGGCAACAATATCGTAGACAATGCCGGCAATGCTGTTTCCGACACTTTGGATGGTATCGGCAATGCTGCAACGGATATCGTTGACGGTGCATCCAATGCAGCTTCTGATCTGGTAGATGGTACGGATAATGTGAACGAAAATAACACAAATTCTTCCACAAATACCAACGGGAACAATACTACAAGTTCCAACACCAATACCACAAAAAGCAGGTAATTGAGAACTCTCAAATGCTTCACACAAAAAGAAGCTGCAAAATGAAAGAGACTTCAAAGCGAAAGAAGCTGCACACCGGATTTATATGGTGTGCAGCTTCTTTTATCATTCTGCTAAATTCCTTTTCAAATTTTTTAATTTCGCCTTAAATTCCTTTTTCGATCAGGCTGCCATCCCGGTATGCCTGCAACAGATCTTCCAGGGCTCTGATCCGTTCTTTGATCTCTACACCGATGTCCGTATCTGCTACCCTCTGTCTTCGCTTCATGGTTTCAATGATCACACTGTCTGAGAAAATATCTGACTCTTTTTTGATAGCCATTTCAGCAGATTCAAAAGGCTCATGGGCAACCAGACGCATACCGTAGGAATTGCTGACCAGGGTATATCCTGCGATTCCTGTCTTATCCTGATATGCCTTGGAAAAACCACCATCAATGATAAACAGCTTACCACCGCATTTTACCGGGGATTCACCCTTTTTCGCTTCCACCGGAACATGTCCGTTTACAATATGGGCATCTTTGCTGTCCAGTCCGAATTCTGCCAGAATTTTGTTGATAAACTCTTCTTCGTCCAGCAGCTTGTAATAACTATTCTTTACTTCTTTATGGGTTTCCTTTTCTTCGATGAAATAACGTTCAAAGGTAGCCATCTTATCTTTTCCAAATACCGGAGATTTCGGTCCGCTCCAGATATACCAGATCACATCCTGTCCTTTGGCTTTTTCTTCCGGATGGTGTTTGGAGTAGTAACCTCGTCTGGCGTAATGCTCCAGTACATCATATAAGGCCTTTCCACTGTATTTGGTACCGAACAGATTTACCTGCAGGAAATCTCCGTTCTCGTCCACCGGCATACATCCATGATAAAGAAGATTGGAATTGTATACTTTATAAAGACCGCCTTTGGAAAACAGAAATCTTACATGCTTCTGCAGCTTTTCACAGGAAAGAAAGGCTTTCTGCAGACGTTTCATCACCTCTTCTTCTTCTTTGGAAAGTGCATAAGGATCTGCCGGATCAATGGTCGGAAAATCACACTCCTTCAGTTTGTAAGTCTTTCCATCCAGAAGAATGGTACCTTTTTCATAATCAATCTTATCCAGCAAAAGCCGGTCTTCCATTTCAAAGCATGGACGTCTTTTTATGATCTGGCCTTCCAGCTTGAACTGTATCATGGTAATGGCTTTATGCATTTTGGTATCCAGTGCCAGATCCTTGGTATTATAATCGTTATCATAATGCACTGCAAATACATCACAGTTGGTATCTGCATAGGTGGTAAGGGCAAAGGTTGCAAGAGGGATCAGGTTGATACCATACCCTTCTTCCAGGGTGGAAAGATTGCCATAACGGGCTGCCATCCGGATCACGTTACAGATACATGCCATATGTCCGCTGGCTGCTCCCATCCATACAATATCGTGATTTCCCCACTGCACATCCACGGAGTGATAATTGCGCAGGGTCTCCATAATCACATGAGGACCCGGTCCACGGTCATAGATATCTCCCACAATATGGAGATGATCGATAACCAGCCTCTGGATCAGGTTACTCAGTGCGATGATAAATTCCGGTGCCCGGTCCAGACGAATGATCGTATGAATGATTTCATTATAATAGGCTTCTTTATCCAGAAGCTCTGCCTTTTCGGTAATCAGCTCCTCAATAATATAAGCAAAGTCTTCCGGCAGTGCTTTTCTGACCTTGGAACGGGTATATTTGGATGCCACACGCTTGGTAATCTGTACCAGTCTGTGCAGGGTAATCTTATACCAGTCCTCAATATTCTCTTCTTCCTGTAAAACGATGTCCAGTTTTTCCTTTGGATAATAAATCAGCGTTGCCAGAGCTTTTTTATCTCTCTCGCTCATGGTATTTCCAAATTCTTCATTGATCTTACGTCTGACAGAACCGGAACCGTTTTTCAAAATATGATTAAACTGTTCCGACTCTCCATGAATATCTGTCATGAAATGTTCGGTTCCTTTCGGCAGATTCAGGATCGACTGTAAGTTTATGATTTCCGTGGAAGCAGAAGCAATAGTCGGATACTGGGCCGATAAACTTCTGAGAAAATTCAGTTCTATTTCATTCATAGGATTTCCTTTCTCGTATCAGTCACTATGATAGCTTCGTCAATTTATCATAAGTATTTTGCAGATTGTTTTATATTCTATCCAATCACATCTGACATATCATAAAGACCTGCCGGTTTTCCAGCCAGGTATTTTGCCGCCTGAATCGCACCTTTTCCGAATACCGCTTTGGAATATGCCCGATGAGAGAAGGTGATCACTTCGTCGGAGCCTGCAAAGATCACATCATGATCTCCCACAATGGTACCTCCTCTGACAGCAGAAATGCCCAGTTCTTTCTTTTCTCTCTGTTTGCGGACCTGGCTTCTGTCATATACATATTCAAAAGCTCCGTCCATCTCTTCGTTCATGGAATCTGCTAGGGCGATGGCTGTACCGCTTGGTGCATCCACCTTCAGATTATGATGTTTTTCCACAATTTCAACGTCAAATCCGGCCGGATATAAGGTAGCTACAGCTTCCTTCAGGAGTTTTAACAGCATATTGATTCCCAAAGACATATTGGCAGATTTTAAAATCGCCACTTTTTTGGAAGCCTCTTTTACTTTTTCCAGTTGCTCCGGAGAAAGCCCTGTAGAGCAAAGCACACAGGGAATCTGTTTTTCCACACAATAATCCAGCAGTCTGTCAACCGCTGCTGCGTTGGAAAAATCAATCACCACATCCACATTTACATCGCAATCAAAGATATCCTTAAAAACAGGATATGTATTTTCCTTTTCCGTATATGCATCAATCCCTGCTACGATTTCGATTCCATCATCTTCTGCGCAGAGTCCGGTAATCATCTGTCCCATTTTTCCGTTACATCCATGCATCATTACTTTTGTCATTTTTTTCTCCCTCATGAACAGAAAAGGCAGAATCACATCTGCCTTTTTGTTTTCTTTCTATATTACTATATTAACACCATTTGTTTCTTCTGGCATCTATTATTTCACCGGTACACCAAATTTGATCATTGCTTTTTTCAATGTCTCTGCATGAGCCGGTTCCATCTCGGTAAGCGGAAGACGGAGCGGACCTGCTGCATATCCCATCAGGCTGACTGCTTTTTTCACCGGAATCGGATTAACTTCGCAGAATAATGCATCTACCAGTTCGATTGCCTTTAACTGAAGTGCTGCACTTTCGGCTACTTTTCCGTCAAAATACAGCTGGCAGATATCATGTGTTTCTTTTGGTGCTACGTTGGACAGTACAGAAATAACACCCTTTCCGCCAAGGGACAGAATCGGAACGATCTGATCATCATTGCCAGAGTATACATCGATCTTTCCATCTGCTAAGGAAAACAGTTTTGCAATCTGGGAAATATTGCCGGAAGCTTCTTTTACACCTACAATATTTTCTACGTCATTGCAAAGTCTTACAATGGTTTCCGGTAAAATATTACAGCCTGTTCTGCTGGGAACGTTGTAAAGGATTGCCGGAATTTTAATTGCCTCAGCGGTTCTCTTAAAATGTTCATAAAGACCATTCTGTGTGGCTTTATTATAATATGGGCTGACAAGAAGCACTGCATCTGCGCCATACTTTTCAGCTTCTGTGGATAAATAAATGGATGTTTCTGTACAGTTGGAGCCGGTTCCTGCTACTACAGGGATTCTGCCTTTTACCTGTTCCACACAGAATTTGATAGCCTCCAAGTGTTCTTCATGGGATAAAGTAGCTGCTTCGCCGGTTGTTCCCATTACAATGATCGCATCGGTTCCACCCTGAATCTGGAACTCAATCAGTTTTGCAAACTCTTCATAATTAATACTCCCATCCTCATGAAATGGTGTAACGATTGCAACACCTGCACCTGTAAATACTGACATATTCTTTCCTCCTAATTTCAATGCATCTGCACCTATTATTTTGCTGCTATCTTTCAGAAATGGTTAAGATATTCGCGTAAAAAAACGACCCATATAAAATATGGGCCGACTACACTTCTAATCTTTGATAGCGCCCCATCTCATCGATGACAGTCATGCATCTCTTAAATGCATGCCCAAGAATCAGACTACAGACATCCGATTCTTTCGGCGTATACCCCTTTCACAAACCTTCTTCTGTGCCTGCCACATCCAGAATGCTACTAATAGCTAACGCAACCTCTATCTCAATCACAATATAACATGCGGCATTTCGGCTGTCAACGCACAAAATGCCACAAATATATAAGATAATGCTTATTCTTTTTTATAGCTTGATCTGCTATATATGCTAATCTGCTTTATAACATAATCTGCTTTATAACATAATCTGCTTTATGTCTTAATCTTCTGCCGAACGAACCGTCTGAATACCGGACACTTCGTCTGCAAGAACGGAAATATTCTCATTGGGTGTAATTCCGGTGAGAATGAGAGACATGTCGTCCTGTTTCGAACTCATCAGTTCTTTCAGCTCTTCTTCCGTGATAATCTGTTTATCGATAAGTCCCAGCACTTCATCCAATATGAGAAGATCACACTCGCCGGTAGCTATCACTTTTCTGGCAAAATTCATCCCGTTTTTGATGTCCATGATAGCTTCTTTTTTCCCAGCTTCGTCTAAGCTGGCAAAATCTTCATCCGCTTTTTCAAATCGGAATATTTTGATTTCCGGTTCCAGCCTTCTGGCAAATTCAGAATCCTCCAGTCCTTTTCCTTTCAAAAACTGTATGATAACCACTCTCTGCCCTTTGCATGCTGCCTGAAGAGCACATCCGAGAGCTGCTGGTGATTTTCCGTGACCATCACCGGTATAAATTGAAATTCTACCCTGTTTCATATTGAAATCCGCGTCCTTTCCATAACCCCTATCACACAAAACGCAACGGATTACGAAGGTCTCCACCTTGCATAAAACGAACATATCATAGCACAGGTACCGGATTTTTGCAAATTTCTGTTTCCAGCTTACTTACAGACACCTCATACGCAACCCTTTTTTCCAGCTCTTCTTCGGAGATTTTCTTCATATATTCCCTGCTTTGAATCCGTCCCCATACGATACAGCGGTCACCTACCTGAAAGGTGCTGGCAAATCTGGCATTTCTTCCCCAGCAGATACATGGTATGTAGTCTGATTTTCCATAAGGCCGGTTTACTGCCAGAAGCAGGTCTGCGATCTCTCTTCCCAAAGGAGTTTTTCTGTAGATGGGCTCTTTGCAAATAAAGCCATCCAAAAAGATCTGGTTTGATTTTGTGTTTTCATCCACCTGATCAATAAACTCGATTTCTCTTGCAAAAACAGAGAGAACCAACTTGTTTTTCTTTTCCTCATGACGATTGTAGGATCGGAACTGCCCGCTTACACTGATGAGCTGCCCTGTGTAGTCCTGGTTCACATCCAGCAGTCTCTCCGACACCATAACCGGTATCAGATCCGTAGAATCGCTGAGCCTTTCCACTTCCACATCGACCATGTAGAATCCCTCTCCGTAAATTTCATGACTATAGAAAAACTCACTTGCGATTTTCCCCATAATCGTTACCTGATTGTTTTCAATTACTTTATCCGTCATAATTCCTCCATTCTGCTGCCATGCAGCGCTCTCCTTGGTTTCTTAATACCAGGATTTTCCCCTTGTAATATATGTATATTCCTTTTTTTCTTATATATGACATTCATCCATCGCAAATTCCATCTATCTTTTCCATTCCTGCACTTCCTGTTCCTCTACAGGTTTTCTCCATAGCCAACCAAATTCTCTGCAAAATTCTTAGCAGGTTTCCGCACTATTTCTTGCGTTTTCTCCGCAGTGGTGCTATAATTCTACGGTTTGAGAGGTATACTGTTTTCAAAAGACCTAAAGGAGTTAAGTATGAAAAAAACAAGAGAAGATGTGAGAAACGTTGCGATCATTGCCCATGTAGACCATGGCAAAACCACACTGGTGGATGAGCTTCTAAAACAAAGCGGTACCTTCCGCGAGAATCAGGAAGTGGCTGAACGTGTGATGGATTCCAACGATATTGAACGGGAACGTGGTATTACGATTCTTTCTAAAAATACTGCGGTTACTTATAAAAATACAAAGATTAATATCATAGACACTCCCGGACATGCCGACTTCGGTGGCGAAGTAGAACGTGTCCTGAAAATGGTTAATGGTGTGATTCTGGTGGTAGATGCCTTTGAAGGACCTATGCCACAGACAAAATTTGTGCTGAAAAAGGCTCTGGAACTGGATCTGGCTGTTATCGTATGTATCAATAAAATTGACCGTCCGGAAGCAAGACCGGAAGAGGTCGAGGATGAAGTACTGGAGCTTTTTCTGGAACTGGATGCCAGTGACGAACAGCTGGACTGTCCTTTTGTATATGCCTCTGCCAAAACAGGCAGCGCTACCAGAAAGCTTACTGTCAAAAACAACAATATGACTCCACTGTTTGATACCATTCTGGAACACATTCCTGCTCCGGAAGGGGATCCCGATGCCGGTACCCAGGTACTGATCAGCACCATTGATTATAATGAATATGTGGGACGTATCGGAGTAGGTAAAGTTGATAACGGAAGCGTGAAAGTAAATCAGGAAGTGGTTATCGTAAACCATCATGAACCTGACAAACAGAAAAAAGTGAAGATCAGCAAGCTCTATGAATACGATGGTTTAAATAAGGTAGAAGTAAAGGAAGCAGGCATCGGTTCCATCGTTGCCATCTCCGGTATTTCTGATATCCATATCGGTGATACCCTCTGCTCTCCGGAAAACCCGCAGCCGATTCCTTTCCAGAAGATTTCCGAGCCTACCATTGCCATGCATTTTATTGTAAACGATTCTCCTCTGGCCGGTCAGGAAGGGAAATACGTAACCAGCCGACACCTTCGTGACAGACTGTTCCGTGAATTAAACACAGATGTATCCCTGCGTGTGGAAGAAACCGACAATATGGATGCCTTTAAAGTATCCGGCCGTGGTGAACTTCATTTATCTGTTCTGATTGAAAATATGCGACGGGAAGGCTTTGAATTTGCAGTCAGCAAAGCAGAAGTTATTTATAAAAAAGATGAAAATGGCAAACTCCTTGAGCCAATGGAAACGGTTTATGTAGATGTACCGGAAGAATACTCCGGCGTGGTTATCGAAAAATTAAGCCTGAGAAAAGGGGAGCTGCAGAATATGGGACGAGCATCCGGCGGATATACCCGTCTGGAATTCTCCATGCCATCCCGTGGCCTGATCGGCTATCGTGGTGATTTCATGACTGACACCAAAGGAAACGGTATCATGAACACCCAGTTCGAAGGCTATGGCCCATACAAGGGAGATATCCAGTACCGCAAACAGGGCTCTTTGATCGCCTTTGAAGCCGGAGAAGCCATCACATATGGTCTGTACAATGCACAGGAACGTGGTACCCTTTTCATCGGTCCCGGTGAAAAGGTATACGCCGGCATGGTAGTCGGTCAGACCGGTAAGGCAGAAGACATCGAAATCAATGTTTGCAAAACAAAACATCTGACCAATACCCGTTCTTCCAGTGCCGACGAAGCTCTTCGTCTGACACCGAAAAAGGTTATGAGTCTGGAACAGGCTCTGGATTTCATCGATACCGATGAACTTCTGGAAGTAACTCCGAAGAATCTGCGTATCCGTAAAAAGATCCTGGATCCTACCCTTCGGAAACGTGCCGCTATTAATAAGAAGTAAGTAACGTATATCCCATGAGCAAAAGCAACTGACAAAATGCTCCTATGAGAATCATCTTTCGTTCTTTTGGAAAAAATAAAACCGTCTTGAAACCAGCATTTCCAATGGCTCAAGACGGTTTTTATCAACACTTTTTATCCTATAACCCGGCACACATTTTTAAAGTTTATGCTCTAATGGCCCACCTCATCTTAGTGGATCTGGCACGGGGATTTTTTACACACTCCTGTGTGGAAGGGCGGATCACTTCTTCTGAAATTTCACTATACACCCCCGCTTTTTTCCCTTCTTTAAAATAGTGTTTTACCAGACGGTCTTCTCCGGAATGGAAGGTAAGTACTGCTACTTTTCCACCCGGATTCATGATATTCGGAAGCTTCGATAAAAACGCATCCAGCACTTCAAATTCACTGTTTACGTCGATACGTAATGCCTGAAAGCATCGCTGGCAGGATTTCTTTACCGCTTCTTTCCGTTCTTTCTCCGGTACTTTATAAAGTGCCTGTTCTATGACTTCCCTCAGTTTTGTAGTGGTGTCTATGGACTGACCTTTTCGAAACGTACTTATGATTTTCTGTGAAATTTCTTTCGCATATGGTTCATCAGCGTTTTCCATGAACATTCCCATAAGCTCTTCCTGGTCCATTTCTCTTAGCCGCTTAGCTGCCGAAACACCTTTTTCCGGGTTTAGCCGCAAATCCAGTGGACCATCCAGTTTATAGGAAAATCCTCTCTCCGGATTGTCAATCTGCATGGAGGATACCCCCAGATCGGCCATCCCAAAATCAAACTTCCCGGTCTTTTCCACTAACGTATCAATCTCTGCGAAATTCATATGCCACACCGTAAATATCTCTTCACCGTATCCCATATCACGCAGTCTTTTTTCCGTTTTTACACTTTCAATAGGGTCCACATCCAGACTATTTAAATGTCCCTTCCCTTGCAGTGCTTTCAGCATCTGACTTGAGTGCCCGCCATATCCCAGGGTGGCATCAAATCCTATCTGTCCCGGCTGAATCTGCAAAAAATCCAATATTTCATTTACACAGATCGGGATATGCATACCGGCAGGGGTGGAACCCTTGCTGATTACTTTTTGAATGGTATCCTGATATTTTTCCGGATTATGCTCTTTATATTTTTCATCAAAATGTTTCGGATGGGTCCCGCTGTATCGTTTTCTGCGCTTATGGGGTGTCTGCTGCTGTTCTGTCATATGAGGTTCCTTTTTCTATTTTCAAAACAATTTTCATCACAATCCCAGCATCACTGTGGCAATCTTGAAATAGGTCAAAAGTGATACCGCATCCACAATGGTTGTAATGAACGGGCTTGCCATAACCGCCGGGTCAAATCCGATCTTT
>CAMFGH010000060.1 GCA_945949875.1 uncultured bacterium | reverse complement strand
TATAAGTGGCATGCAGCAGGAGCAGAATTCCTTAAAGGGAGAGCTGAACAATCTGAATGAGCAGCTTGCACAGGTCAGTGATAATCTGGCTGATCTGGAACAGAAAATCGATGTGAAAGAGCAGGAAATCAGCGATACCCAGGCCGCCCTGGAAGAAGCACAAAAGACAGCAGATGATCAATATGCGGCCATGAAAAAAAGAATTAAGTATATGTATGAAAAAGGCGATTTCCAGATGCTGGATGCGATTCTGAGAGAAGGAACCTTCTCAGATATGCTGAATTATTTTGACTATGTGAATGCGCTTTCGGCCTATGATCGAAAAATGCTGGTACAATATCAGGAAACCAGGGATTCCATTGCCCGGCAGGAGGAGCAGCTGGAGCAGGAGAAGCAGGAACTTTCGGACTATAAGGTAACAGTCGAAGCGGAACAGTCCAGAGTCAGTGGCCTCGTAAGCTCTACCTCTAATAGTATTTCTCAATATTCTAATCAGATTTCCCAGGCAGAAGCAGAGGCAGAAGCCTATGAAAACCAGATTAAACAGCAGGAAGCAGACCTGACGGCCCTGCGTAAAAAACTGGCAGAAGAAATCGCCATGTCCAAGCTGGCCGCCCAGTCCTATAAAAGAGATATCTCCCAGGTGTCCTTTGCAGAAGAAGATCGGTATCTTCTGGCCAATCTGATTTATTGTGAGGCCGGTGGTGAGCCATACGCAGGAAAGCTTGCGGTAGGTGCAGTGGTAATCAACAGGGTATTGAGTTCGGTCTATCCGGATACGGTTACCGGAGTCATATATCAGAGAGCCCAGTTTTCGCCGGTGGCAAGTGGAAGACTGGCGCTTGCTCTTGCAGAAGGAAGAGCGACACAGGCCTGCTATGATGCGGCAGATGAAGCCATGTCCGGGGTATCCAATGTAGGGGATTGTGTGTACTTCCGGACGCCGATCGAGGGCCTGAGCGGAATCTCCATTGGGGGACATATTTTCTATTAAAGGTTTGCATGATGTTCGGGGCAAAAGCCTATCTGAAATATTTATAAAACAAAATGCACAAGATAAGTTGTCTTCATTCATTGCGCTAAGCATGAACACAATCTTATCTTGTGCATTTTGCTCCGTAAGCCCTTTAGAATTGTAAAAAAGTTTTCCCAGTATCTGCACCCAAGGGCCTATTTTCGTACGACGAAATCCTGATACGTTTCATCTAACGAAACAACACATTTTTATATTTGTCTAAGGCGTATAAGAGAATCATTCCCAGTATTCCGCAGGAAATGACTTCTCCCGCTGTTACCGTGACAAAGCTAAACCACAGTGGTTCGATTCCGTATGCATATTTCAGAACCAGTGGAACAATGATCGCATTTGCTACGATAGGAGGTACCGGTGCAAGCCATTTCTGCTTCCGCAAAGCATAGGTGAGAATGGCACCGATCAAAGTGGCAATGCTTCCGAAAATGATATCGGGGATAGCGCATCCGGTCAGAATATTACTGAGCAGACATCCGATAAAAAGCCCCGGAATAGCAGCAGGGGTAAAGAACGGAAGAATGGTAAGTGCCTCTGAGAAACGTACCTGGACTGCATAATTGGCAAGCCCAAAAGCGTTGGCAACAAAGGTGAGCACAATGTAGAGAGCTGCAATCAGTGCTCCTTGACAGAGTAACAGTGTTTTTTTGTTTTTCATATGAAGTTTTCTCCTTTAGTTTTGTTTTAGGTCAGGAAGGTCTCGAACTGACCGTTATTTTTTGCGTGCAGTGCACGCTATATTATAACTCTCCTGCTTTGTATCGGGAAACGATATTCTGAATTCGTTCACTTGGATTCAAAAGATCCCCGATAGAAGAGTCATGATTTAAGGTATCGATCAGATATGCAACATATTTACTCATATCGCAGTTAATGTACCATTCTCTGGATAAGAGATCCGGAGTCTGGTATACCAGATTTGTAGTCAATACTTTATCGATAATACCGTTTTTGTATGCTTCATCAAAGCCTGCAAGACCGGTAGTAAACAGACCAAATGTAGCGCAAATAAAAATTTTACCTGCATTTCGTGCTTTTAACGCGGATGCAACTTCCAGAACGGAATCTCCGGATGAAATCATATCATCGATGATGATCATATCTTTTCCGGAAACATCGGAACCCAGAAATTCATGGGCAACAATAGGATTTTTTCCATTGATAACCTGAGTATAGTCACGTCTCTTATAAAACATACCCATATCCAGACCAAGGACATTGGCGATATAAATTGCTCTGGACATACCACCTTCATCAGGACTGATCACCATCATATGATCGGAATCAATCTGAAGGCCTTTTACATTGCGAAGAAGACCTTTGATGAACTGATATGCAGGCTGTACGGTTTCAAAACCGGATAAAGGAATTGCATTTTGAACCCGTGCATCATGAGCATCGAAAGTAATGATATTGTCCACACCCATGCGAACCAGCTCCTGTAAGGCAATGGCGCAGTCCAAAGACTCACGGGCAGTACGCTTATGCTGTCTGCTTTCATATAAGAAAGGCATAATGACGGTGATTCTTCTGGCTTTACCGCCAACTGCAGAAATAATACGTTTTAAATCCTGATAATGGTCATCAGGTGACATATGGTTTTCACGACCGCAAAGAGAATAGGTCATACTATAATTACAAACATCGACTAAGATAAAGAGATCGTCGCCTCGAACTGATTCCATGATAATGCCCTTGGCTTCACCGGAACCAAAACGGGGAACTTTTGAATTTAATAAGTAGGTATCACGCTGATAACCGGCAAAAGCAAGACTGTCTTTATGCTCGCTTTCTCGTTCGGTTCTCCATTTTACCAGATAATAATCTACCTTTTTCCCTAATTCTTTACAGCCCTCCAGGGGAATAATACCCAGGGAGCCAACAGGAATGGATTCCAAGTTTCGTTTCTCTTCTCTTTTGATCATGAAAAAGTGCCTCTCTTCCTTTTCTGCTTATGAAAGTTTAAGTAATGATAGCTTTAAGTAAATGACAGCCTAAAATAAAGGATAATTTATAATTTAAAGTAAAAGATTCTTTAAATCAATTGATAAAATAAATCAGGATTTTTTCTGGATCCGGATATCAGGACAGGTGAACTGACAGATATCGTATCCGCTGATAAGCCTGGAAAAAGTTCTGTCTGAATAACGCATCTCGATTTCCTGCAAATTCAGATTGGTGGATATCAGGGTGGATTTGCTGCGGGCGTTTCGCTCGTTTAACAATGCAAAGAAGTAGGAATTAACGAATGCATTGGGAAGCTCTGTTCCTAAATCATCCACGATTACCAAATCACAATTATATAGGTCATCATAAAAACTGTAAAGATTCTCTTTGTTTTTATCAAAAACATTTTTTGACAGGGTATCAAAAAGATCGATCGCACTAAAGTAAATGACGGAATGAGCGGTATCCAGCAGAGCCTTTGCAATGCAGTTTGACAAAAAAGATTTGCCGGAACCCACTGTGCCGGTAAAAAGAAGATTTTTATATTCCGTATCAAATCTGTCCACAAAGGCCAGACATACATCCACTGTCTTTTTATAGGCCGCCAGAGTGTCGCCTGCAAAATAACGGTAGGACAGGGTCTGGAAGTTTTCTTTCTGTAACACATCCCGTATATTGGACTGACTGTAGAGCAGATCAATGATGCGCTGCTCAAAGCAGTGACATTTGACAGATCCGATGTATCCGGTATCTTTGCAATCCGGACATTCATAGGTCTGTTCCAGATAATCGGAAGGGTATCGGTGTGCCTGCAGAAGCGCTTTCTTCTTTTGGGAAATTTCGGAAATGGCAACAGATAACTGCTGTCTGGCTCCCGGAACCCCATCGATGATTTTTCTGGTATATTCTACCGATAATTCCGCAGCACTGTTTTCCAAAGCAGCGTATTCCGGAATAGAGTCGTAAATCTCCTGTTTCCTCTTTTCCAGAGCATGACGACTGGTATTTAGTTTTTCTTCATACTCACGAATAATGGATTCGTATTGTGCGTTGGTAAGTGCCACAGAAGTCTCCTTTATATAAATCAATGTAACTATTCAGAACCACATTGCTATATAGAATGGAATAGTTACAAATCAATTAACTTTGATTTTCTGTAATAGATCATCATAGTCATACTGGTTCTGCTTGAACTGATTAAATGCATTCACGGTAGTTTTTGCAGCGGCTAAATTGCTTTTTTTGCGCTGAAAAGCCTCGTCTGCCGTGGTGACATCTTTCAGGGTACGCACAGAGGCCTGGTTCCAGCTTTGCAGAATCCGGTCTGCGTACTCAAAACGATGCTTATCGGTAGCCATGACACTGCGCTGACAGGCTTCTTTTATCAGATCAAGGGAAAAACCGTATTCCTTCAGCCAGCGATTGATGAATTCCATTTCACGGGCGGTAGGAGCCGCGTTTTTACCCAGACTGTTCATAATAGTATATACGTTTTTGTCATATTTTTTCACATAGCTGGCAGCCTGCTTCGGGGTAGTGATTCCTTCTTCAGACCATGATATGGCCACTTTTTCCATATAACGGAAGTCTTTTTTGCCCCGTTCTACACAGTACTGAACCAGATAATCGATTAAATCCGTACTGAAATGAAGAATGTCTGTCATAAAAAAGATAGAGCGTATGTCATTTGCACTGATCGGCTTTCCGAGATACTGCTCTATAATAAACAGTAATTCGGAAGTTTCGTTCCTGTTTTTAAAAGCTTTCAGCTGATCCAGGGTAATGGAGGATTTGTCAAAGCCTTCGCTGCTGCCGGAATCCTGCTTCTGCACCGGTTTGTCCATGGAGGGGGCAAGCTGGGTAGAGAAGGAAACCGTAATCGGAACGGAAGACCTGCTGTCGGTAACGGGCACAGTATTAGCCGGTCTGCTTTCCAGATCTTCCAGACGAATGCCGTGAAGCTCCTGGGCATCATTATATAAAAGTGTAAGGACATGAAGCTTGTCCCAGTACTTTAATGCACGAAGCACATCTTTCTCTGTATGATTAAAATAGTCAGCAATATCTGAGATGCCGGAAGGCAGATTGGTGCCCGCAACACGTAACAGATAAAGATAAATCTTTACCTGTGTATCATTTGCATCCCTCATATATTCATCAATAAAACGATTAGAGACCATCGTCATCCCCGAACGACCGCCATGTGAAACCGTTACTGTACTCATTATTATCCCCCAAATTCTTTTCATTCAAAACATAACCGATTATAGCATGCGATTTAAAGAAATAGATATGGGCAAAACGTAGAAAAAAAGAAGCCTCCGCAGAAAGGGGAGAAAATGTGGATGATGTGGACAATGTGGATAACCTGGTGCATATGTCCGGAAAGCATCGGAAAAAATCCCTAAAATATGGGGAGAATGTAAAATCTATATAAAATCCAAATAAAGAAAAAATATCCACATGTTTTGAAGCCGGTTTTTGAGCTTCAAAAATGTGGATATGTGGAAAACTAAATTCCGAGGAGATTTTCCCCGATTTTATGCACGTCTCCGGCCCCCATAGTTATCAACAGATCACCAGTTGTGCAATTTCCTAGTAAGAAATTTTCGATTTCATCAAAAGATGGAAAATAATAGCATTCGCATCCAAGGGCACGTATTTCTTCCTGAAGAGTACGGGAAGAAATACCCAGAGTATCGGTTTCCCTTGCAGCATAAATATCAGCAAGAACCACCTTGTCGGCCAGACTCAGTGCCTGGGCAAATTCTTTCATAAAGGATTTGGTACGGGTATAGGTATGGGGCTGGAAAACACACCAGATCGTTTTGTGTGGGTAATTCCGGGCAGCATTTAAGGTGGCAGTGATTTCCGTTGGGTGGTGGGCATAATCGTCGATCACTGTAACGCCGCCAACGGTACCTTTATATTCAAAACGTCTGTCGGTGCCCTGAAATGTCTGCAGTGCTTTTGTCATATCTGCCTTTTCGATGGACAGGAGATTTGCCAGAGCAATGGCAGCCAGGGCATTGTAAATATTATGTTCTCCCGGAACCCCAAGGGTAACCGGCATGGTAAAACCTTCCGGTCCGTGGCAGACAAAAGAAGCTCTGGCCATATTATCATAAGAAATATCGGTGGGATAATAAGTGTTTTCCTCCCCTTTTCCAAAGGTGATGATGCGACAGGATAAATCGGAAGTGATTTCATCTAACCTCTCGATGGAACCATTGATGATCAGGCTGCCATCTGCAGGAAGCAGGCGTGCAAACTGATGGAAAGAATTCCGAATATCATCCAGATCTTTAAAAAAGTCCAGATGATCTGGTTCTATATTTAATATGATACCGATCTTTGGGAAAAAGCTTAAAAAGCTGTTGGTGTATTCACATGCCTCCGTTACAAAATATTCAGAACTGCCCACACGGTAATTGCCACCGATGGTTTTTAAAATTCCACCGATGGATAATGTAGGGTCTGTGTCTGCCTGCAATAGGATTTCGGAAACCATAGAAGTGGTAGTGGTTTTTCCGTGGGTACCGCTGATGGCAATGGGAGTACCGTAGTTTTTCATGATCTGCCCCAGTAGCTGTGCTCTGGAAAGAGAGGAAAGGCCTTTTTCTTTCATAGCCATAAATTCCGGATTGTCCGGATGGATGGCGCTGGTATAGACAACCAGGTCGATATCCGGGGTGATATTTTCAGATCGCTGGCCATAGGCAATGCGGGCTCCTTTTTTCTCCAGATCTTCGGTCAGGGCAGAACGCCTGCTGTCCGAACCGGAAATGGTAAAACCGGCATTCAGCAGAATCTCGGCAAGACCGCTCATGCTGATACCGCCGATACCGATAAAATGTATATGAATGGGATTTTTAAAATCAATTTGATACATAACAATAGGCACCTCTTATTATATAAATATATATGATATACGAATTGCTCCGCCGCTTTGCAGCTTCCTTATATCATATTATATCATTTGAAAAGGAAAAGAAAAGCGGATTTTGACAAGGGGATATTGTTTCTGCGGTTGTGTAGCAGGTTTACAATACAAAAAGAGAAATTGGTAATATTTTCTATATAATATGTATAAAATTAGTAAGTCCAATGGAAATTATTTGTAAAAAAAATACATATTTTTTACAAAAATCGCTATGTTTTTTGTATTTATTATTCACTTTTTATGTTCGCTATGATATACTTTACATAGTCGAAACAGTATATGGATCATTACATGTATGGAGATGTACATGCTGGAAGAAAAAATATAAACATGTAAGAGGTGACAGAAATGGTAAAGAAAGAGATGATAGCCATGCTTCTGGCTGGTGGACAAGGGAGCCGACTTGGCATTCTGACATCAAAAGTTGCAAAGCCGGCAGTTGCTTTTGGCGGAAAATATCGTATTATTGACTTTCCGCTGAGTAACTGCATTAATTCCGGTATTGATACCGTTGGTGTACTTACACAGTATCAGCCGCTGCGCCTGAATACCCATATCGGGATTGGTATTCCGTGGGATTTAGACAGAAATATCGGCGGTGTAACGGTTTTGCCACCTTATGAAAAGATGCAGTGCACCGAGTGGTACACCGGTACAGCAAACGCGATTTTCCAGAATATTGATTATATGGACAGCTATAATCCGGAATATGTCCTGATCTTATCCGGTGACCATATTTATAAGATGGATTACGAAGTTATGCTGGATTTCCATAAAAAGAATAATGCAGATGTTACCATTGCTGTTATGCCGGTTCCATGGGAAGAGGCCAACCGGTTTGGCATCATGATCACAGATGAGAATAAGAAAATCATTGATTTCGAAGAAAAACCCGCCAATCCGAGAAGTAATCTGGCATCCATGGGTATTTACATTTTCAACTGGAAAACATTGAAAGAGGCACTGCTTGCCAATGCAGACCAGCCGAATCTGGACTTTGGTAAACATGTGATTCCTTACTGCAGAGAAAATGACAGGCCATTATATGCTTACGAGTTCAATGGATATTGGAAAGATGTTGGAACCCTGAATTCCTATTGGGAAGCAAACATGGAGCTGATCGATATTGTTCCGGAATTCAACCTGTATGAAGAATACTGGAAGATTTACACGAAATCAGATGCCCTTCCTCCACAGTACATCGGTGCAAACAGTGCGATTGAAAGAAGTATCATTGGAGAAGGAACAGAGATACTGGGTAAAGTATATAATTCCGTCATCGGCTGCGGCGTAACCATTGGGGAAGGAACCATTGTCCGGGATTCCATTATTATGAACAACACGGTGATCGGCAATGACTGCGAACTGAATAAAGTGATTATCGCTGAAGACGTTGTGGTAGGAAATCATGTCAGAATGGGCATTGGAGATGAAGCACCGAATGAGACTGCACCTCATATTTATAACCATGGAATTTGTACCATTGGCGAAAAGAGTGTCATCCCGGATGGCGTAACGATTGGTAAGAATGTCTGCGTGGGCGGTGTTACCACAAAAGAAGACTATCCGGATGGAGTCTTGCCAAGTGGAAAAACGATGATTAAGGCAGGTGAGTGAGATGAAAGCGATAGGTATTATTTTAGCAGGTGGTAATAACCACAAACTTGGCGCCTTATCAGAGAAAAGAGCGGTAGGTGCCATGCCGGTAGCCGGAAGCTACCGAAGCATCGACTTCGCACTGAGCAGTATGGCAAATTCCAGAATACAGAAGGTTGGTGTGTTTACACAGTATAACGCAGGAAGCCTGAATGAGCATCTGAGTTCATCAAAATGGTGGGATTTCGGTAGAAAACAGGGTGGATTATTTGTTTTCACCCCTACCATCACTGCAGATAACGGGTTCTGGTACAGAGGAACCGCAGATGCGATTTACCAGAATTTATCATTCCTGAAAAACAGCCATGAGCCATATGTTATCATTGCTTCAGCGGATTGCGTATACAAGATTGACTTTAATAAATTACTGGAATATCACATTGCGAAGAAAGCAGATATTACCGTGGTTTGTAAGGACATGCCGGCAGGCATGAACCTGGAACGTTACGGTACGGTCAAGATGAACGAAGAGTGTCGTATTGAAGAGTTTGACGAGAAACCGATCGTTGTAAAGAGTAATACGATTTCCTGTGGTATTTACGTCATTCGAAGACGACAGTTAATCGACATGATCGAAAAATGTGCAGAAGAAGACAGATATGATTTTGTACGTGATATTCTGATCCGCTATAAGGATATGAAGCACATTTACGGATATAAGATTACAGATTACTGGAGAAATATCGCTACCGTAGAAGATTATTTCGAAACCAATATGGACTTCCTGAAACCGGAAATAAGAGATTTCTTCTTCAGGCAGTACCCGGATGTTTATTCCAGAGTGGGAGACCTTCCACCGGCGAAATATAATGTGGGGGCAAAGATAAAAAACAGTCTGATTGCCAGCGGATGTATCGTAAACGGTACGGTGGAAGATTCCGTTATTTTTAAAGAAGCATATATCGGTAATAACTGTTACATAAAGAATTCCATTATTTTGAACGATGTTTACATCGGAGATAATACACATATTGAAAACTGCATTGTTGAAAGTAGAGGCACCATGAGGGCAAACTCTTATTACAAGGGTGAAGACGGCATCAAGATCGTAGTTGAAAGAAATGACAGATATGTGATGTAAGTTGCGATCTGACATACCCGTGTATACTAATAAGGGGGAAGTGCCATGCAGATAACTGATGTTAGAGTTAGAAAGATTGCAAAAGAAGGTAGAATGAAGGCGGTCGTATCTATTACCATTGATAATGAATTTGTTGTTCATGATATCAAGGTGATAGAAGGAGAAAAGGGGCTTTTCATCGCGATGCCGAGTAAAAAAGCCACAGATGGGGAATACAGAGATATTGCTCATCCGATTAACTCTGAGACCAGGGATAAGATTCAATCTATGATATTAGACAGCTACCAGAAGGCTCTGCTATTACCCGACGACCCTGAGGCAGAGTAAATGTAATGTTAACGCAGCTTTAAATATTTATACGGGGATGTACAAAAGGAAGCTGCCGCTTTAGTGAATTTGATTTCTTAAAGCGGCAGCTTTTTTTGCTTTTTGTGCGGAACTGCTGGAAGTTTTTTCGAGTATAAAGATTGTCTTTTGGGAATAAATTGTGTAATGTAAATGTGAAATCGATTCGATGGGGAAATTATGGATGGAATTTCTCGCGAGAGTTAGGGAAAGAACGGAAGAGAAAAGGTTGTAAAAGTAAAGAGTCAAAAGAACTATATAATTAATTTTTACGGGAGAAAAAATATGTATGTAATCGTAGGTCTTGGAAATCCGAAACGGGAATATGAAAATACAAGACATAATATAGGCTTTGACGTGATCGACGCGCTGGCTGATAAATATGGTATCTCAGTAAAGGAAGTAAAACATAAGGCAGTTACCGGAAAAGGAATCATAGAGGGTAAGCGGGTCATATTGGTAAAGCCGCTCACTTTCATGAACCTGAGTGGGGAAAGTGTCAGACAGGTGCTGGATTTTTATAAAGCAAGTCCGGAAGAGGACCTGATTGTGATTGCAGATGACATCAGCCTGGATGTGGGAAAAATCCGTATCCGGAAAAAAGGCAGTGCAGGGGGACACAACGGACTGAAGAATATCATTCTGCATACCGGAACAGACGGATTTCAGCGGATCAAGATGGGAGTAGGAGAAAAACCTGCCGGATACGATCTGGCGGATTATGTGCTGGGCCATTTTACAAAAGAGGAGCGGGTAGTTATACAGGAGAGCATCGACAATGCGGTGGATGCCATCCGGATCATGATCACAGAGGGTGCCGACAAGGCAATGAACCTATATAATAAGAAGAACGAGAACCAGAAATAAAAAGCAGGCAGAAATGAAAAGCAGGCAGAAATAAAGTACAGGCAGAAATAGAAAGCAGAAACGAAAAGTAAAAACGAAAAGTAGAAACAAGAAGTAGAAACGAGGAAGGAACATGGAAGCTTTAAGAGCCCCACTGCGTGAGCTGGGCGAATTTAGTGAAATACAGGACAAACTGAAAAGCAAAAAGCCAGTGGTACTGAGTTTATCCGGGTGCGTGGATTCTCAAAAAGTGCATATGATTCACGGGTTGGGGGAAGATTTTCCGTTTAAACTGATTCTGACCTACAGCGAAAAACGAATGCAGCAGATACAGGAGGATTATGCCTTTTATGATAAGCAGGTAGGAATCTATCCGGCGAAAGACTTGATTTTTTTTCAGGCAGATGTGCATGGAAACAAGCTGGTTACAGAACGAATCCGGATGATGAGAAAGCTGCTGGAAGGGGAAGGGTTTACCCTGATCACCACCTTTGACAGTTTGATGACTCCCCAGATTCCTCTGGAACGTATTCTGAAAAGTGTGATCTCTATCAAAAAAGGCGGACAGATAGACGAAAAAGAACTTGCCTATGCTCTGGTAGATATGGGCTATGAGAAAACCTATCAGGTAGAGCAGCCGGGGCAGTTTTCCGTTCGTGGCGGAATCATAGATGTGTTTGATCTGACAGAGGAAAATCCGTTTCGAATCGAACTGTGGGGGGAGGACGTGGACTCTATCCGCAGTTTTGATGTGCTCAGCCAGCGTTCCATTGAGAATCTGGAAGAGGTGTCTATTTATCCGGCTACTGAAATGATTCTGACAGAAGCAGAACGTACAAAAGGTGTGCATGTGCTGGAGTTGGAAGCAAAAAAGCAGGCAGAGGTCCTTCGCGGGCAGGGAAAGCCGGAGGAAGCAACCCGGATTGAAAAGCAGATTGCAGAGCTTAGGGAAGAAGTAATGGAATTTCACATGCAGGTCAATCTGGAATCCTACGTAAAATATTTTTATGAGGAGCTGGACAGCCTTCTTAGTCTGTTTCCAATTGGGAAAACCTGTATTTTTATAGATGAACCGGTAAGAGTCGGAGAACATGCAGAGGGGGTAGAACTGGAATTTCGGGAAAGTATGTCACAGCGTCTGGAAAAAGGCTATTTGTTGCCTGGGCAGATGCAGCTGCTTTATGAAAAAAACATGGTGATAAACCGGCTGCAGAAGTATCCTTTGGTTACGGTAGCCATGCTGGATATGAAAAATCCTATTGTGAAACCGGAAAAGAAATATCTTTTTGCGGTGCAAAGTGTAGCACCCTATAACAACAGCTTTGAAACCCTTGTAAAGGATTTGCGGAAATATAAGAAGAACGGATACCGGGTTCTTCTGGTATCTGCATCCAGAACCAGAGCCAGCAGACTGGCAGAAGATTTAAGGGTATATGGACTGACTGCTTTTTACACAGATCAGTCAGATCGGGAGATTCAGCCGGGAGAAATCATGACCTGCTATGGTCGAATTTTAAAAGGCTTTGAATACACCATGCTGAAATTTGTGGTGATCGCAGAGAGTGACATTTTCGGCGGAGAAAAGAAAAAGAAGAAAAAGGTTCGGAAATATGAAGGACAGAAAATCCAGAACTTTGCAGATCTGAAGGTAGGGGACTATGTAGTACATGAAAGCCATGGACTGGGCATTTATCAGGGCATCGAAAAGGTGGAAATGGATCATGTGGTAAAGGACTACATGAAGATCGAATACCGGGATGGCGGAAATCTGTATGTGCTTGCCACCAATCTGGATGCTATTCAGAAATATGCTTCGGCGGATGCCAAAAAACCCAAGTTAAATAAACTGGGAACCCAGGAATGGGTAAAGACCAAGACTAAGACCCGGGCAGCGGTAGAGGAAGTAGCCCAGGATCTGGTACGACTTTATGCGGTCAGACAGGAAAAATGCGGGTATCAGTATGGCCCGGATACTACCTGGCAGCAGGAATTTGAAGAACTGTTCCCCTTTGAAGAAACAGAAGACCAGATCAATGCGATCAAAGCCACCAAGGCGGACATGGAAAGCAAAAAGATCATGGACCGTCTGATCTGTGGTGACGTGGGATACGGAAAAACGGAAATTGCTATCCGGGCAGCGTTCAAAGCAGTGCAGGAAGGCAAGCAGGTGGCCTTTCTGGTGCCTACAACCATACTGGCCCAGCAGCACTATAATACCTTTGTGCAACGTATGAAAGATTTTCCTGTGACCGTAGAATTGCTTTCCAGATTCCGTACTTCAGCAGAGCAGAAGAAGACTATAGAAAACATGAAAAAAGGTCTGGTGGACATTGTGATCGGAACCCACAGGCTGCTTTCCAAAGATGTCGCCTTTCATGATCTGGGACTGCTCATCATTGATGAGGAACAGCGTTTCGGCGTGACTCATAAAGAAAAGATCAAACAAATGAGAGAGTCGGTGGATGTGCTGACACTGACAGCCACTCCGATTCCAAGAACTCTTCATATGAGCCTGGTGGGAATCCGGGATATGAGTGTATTGGAGGAAGCGCCGGATGAACGAATGCCGGTACAGACCTTTGTCTGCGAATTTAATGAAGAAATCGTCCGGGAAGCCATCAACAGAGAGCTGGCCAGAGACGGACAGGTTTACTATTTATATAATCGTGTCAATAATATAGCGGATGTGGCCGGTATGATCAAGAATCTGGTGCCGGATGCTCAGGTGGCCTATGCCCATGGACAGATGGATGAAAAACAGCTGGAAAGGCTGATGTATGATTTTATTGCCGGAGATATTGATGTGCTGGTTTCCACCACCATCATTGAAACCGGGCTGGACATCCCCAATGCCAATACCATCATCATTCATGATTCTGAAAACATGGGATTGTCCCAGCTTTATCAGCTACGTGGACGTGTGGGCAGATCCAACCGGAATGCCTACGCCTTTCTGATGTATAAAAAAGACAAAGTGCTGAAGGAAGTAGCAGAAAAAAGGCTTCAGGCAATCCGTGAATTTACGGATCTGGGAAGCGGTTTCAAGATTTCCATGCGAGATCTGGAAATCCGGGGAGCCGGAAATCTGCTGGGCAAACAGCAGCACGGCCATATGGCAGCGGTGGGTTATGATCTTTATTGCAAGATGCTGAACGAAGCGGTGAAAACCTTAAAGGGAGAAGACGTTTCGGAAGATTTTAATACCACCGTAGAACTGGACGTGGATGCTTACATTCCGCCTGCTTACATTATGAATGAAGTGCAGAAGCTGGATATCTATAAACGAATCGCCAGCATTGAGACCCAGGCAGAATGTGATGATATGCGGGAGGAATTGCTGGACCGTTTTGGGGAAATCCCCAAGTCTGCAGACAACCTGCTTCGAATCGCCCTGATTCGTATGCATGCCCACAAGCTTTACATCACCGAAGTAAAAGGAAAAGGCCTGGAACTTCGTTTTACCATGAAACCGGATGCCAAAATCAATGTAGAGGGAATCCCCCTTCTGTTGAAAGCTTATCGGAAACGTATGACCTTCCAGACTAAGGGAACCCCTTATTTTTCCATGCCTTACCAGAAATGTGGCATGATCGAGCGGGATGAAGAAAACCTGCTGCTGCTGGTGGAGGAAGTGCTTGGGAAGATGGAAGAGCTGATTGGGATGAAGTGATTGAGAAGATGGAAGAGCTGATTGGGATGAAGTGCTTGGGAAGATGGAAGAGCTGGTTGGGATGAAGGGATTGGGAAGAACTGATAGTATAAAGTGATAGAAGAAAGCGATAGAATGACTACGTCGATGCTATGGATCCCGGCCCTATGGCTCCCGTCCTATGGCTCCCGCCTTTGGGCTTCGGCCTTGTGGCTCCCGTCCTATGGCTCCCGTCTTTGGGCTCCCGTCCTATGGCTCCCGCCTTGTGGCTCTCGCCCTGTGGCCGGGAGCTTTCTTTTTACAGTTTCCTTTTTGTGGTAACAAACTATTTGTGGCTGTAGGGCCGGAACAGAAGCTCATAGTTACAAAAAACCTATGGCAACAAGATAATTGTATGTGAAATGGTGATTAGTTTGTGTTCCCATGATAAAAATTTGCAAGGCATCATGTGAAATGGCGATTAGTCTGCATACCCATGACATAAATCTACATGGTTTCATGGGAAATAAGTGAAATAGGAAATAACCATGATAAAATTGGGACATGATACGATTAAAGTGTGATGTGAAATCGTTAGGAATCCGAAAAACCATACATGGTCACAAAAAAGTGTGATGTGAAAACATTGAAAAGGCCAGAAATCCATACCTGCTAACAAAAATAAGTGATGTGAAATCGCCAGGAATCCGAAAACCCATACACAGCCACAGAAATAGGTAATGTGAAACTACTGAGAAGGCTGGAATGCCATCCATAAATCTATCCATAGCTCCATCCATAGAAATATGGGTGGATTTTTTATAAAAAATTTGCAGAACATTTGTTCTACAAATTCTGTACAACCACGAATAAATGTGCTATACTAGCAAGGCTTAAGGATATCATCTCAAATCATAATATGATAAAACTGAGTGCTTTGCATATATTATGCATACGCACAAATAAAACAGGAAAATACAAAAAGCAGGAACATAAAAAGCAGGAACATAAAAAGCAGGAACATAAAAAGCAGG
>CAMFGH010000059.1 GCA_945949875.1 uncultured bacterium | reverse complement strand
GCATATCGGAAGCTGGCAAAAAAATATCATCCCGATATCAACAAAGACGATCCGAAGGCAGACGAAAAGTTTAAAGAAGTCACAGAGGCATATGAAGTACTGAGTGATGAGGAAAAGAGAAAACTTTATGATCAGTTCGGAATGGCGGCTTTTGAGGAGAATAGGAGTGGTGGAGCTTATCGAAACACCGGAGCATATCAATCTGCCTCGGACACAGGGGAAGGATACAGATTCTATCATTCTGAGGGAAGCAACATAGATGACCTGCTTAAGAATTTCTTTGGAGACGAGTTTGAAACAGGGCATCAGAGAGGATTTGGATATGGATTTGGTGGCGCAGAAAACAGAGGCTTTGGCGACTTCAGTTTCCATCGGAGACCATATGAAGGGAGAGATGTTTCGGCTCGGATTCAGATAGGATTTGATGAGGCTGTTTTTGGATGTGATAAAATGATAACCTATCAGGATGAAAACGGTAAGATACAATCCCTGCAGGTTCATATTCCGGCAGGAATTGATAATGGGAAGAAGATTCGCCTGAAAGGAAAAGGTACCAATGGAAAAAATGGTGGCGGATCAGGTGATCTGTACCTTGAAGTACAGGTTGGCAATAAGGAGGGCTATGAACGAAAAGGTCAGGATGTATATTCCACAATTCAGATTCCTTATACCACAGCAGTATTTGGTGGAGAGGTGATTGTTCCAACGCTTTATGGGCAGGTAAGCTGCCGCATTAAAGAGGGAACCCAGTCCGGAACCAAAATTCGACTTCGGGGAAAGGGAATCCCGTATATGGAGCATCCATCGAATAAAGGGGATCAGTATGTGACAGTAGAAATACTGGTTCCGCGCAGCCTGAATCATACAGCAAAGCAAAAATTGAGAGAGTACCAGCAGGCAGTTTGATTTCCCGGAGGTATCATTTCCTAAGAGAAATCACAATGATAAAAACAATCATGAAATTCCATTAGCAGGACACAAAAAGTTCACAAAAAATATTAGCACTCACTCTTGACGAGTGCTAATAAAAGAGTTATAACGTGTATAGAACAAAGGAAAAGGAAAGAAAGGAACAAGAAATAAGGAAAAATGGTTCCGGTTTCTTCCCAAACATCCCCGGTTCTTGTAACAAATGATTTAATATTTTTATAGGAAAAGGAGCGATGACTTATGATGACACCTAGTATTTATGGAGAAAACTTATTTAACGATTTCTTTGATGATTTCTTTGGTTTCCCTGTTTTTGATGACAGAGAAATGCAGAAAGCACAGAAAAAACTGTATGGACGTCATGCAGCTAACATGATGAAAACCGATGTGCAGGAACATGATGACCATTACGAGGTAGACATTGATCTGCCTGGTTTCAAGAAAGATGAGATTTCTTTGGAACTGAAAGATGGTTATCTGGTAATCAGTGCTGCAAAAGGTATTGATAAAGATGAAAAAGATGGAAAAACCAAAAAATTTGTACGTCGTGAACGTTATGCAGGCAGTATGAGCAGATCCTTCTACGTTGGTGAAGAGATCAAACAGGAAGACATACATGCTAAATACGAAAGCGGTGTATTGAAATTATCCATTCCGAAAGCTGAGGAAAAGAAACCTGAGGTCGAGGAACACAAATATATTGCAATTGAAGGCTGATATTGCAAAGGAAAAACTGCAAAGGAACACAAAATGTATTGCAATTGAAAACCAAATACATTGCAATAAAAGGATAAAACAGAGGGATCCAAAAGTCAGATAAGAGGCTTTTGGGTCTCTTTTGTATTTAACAAAAACTTTTCTATATAAAAAAATTCTTTTCACTTCTAATTTTCCCACTGTTTCCGGTATTCACTGGGACTGATCCCTTCTACCTTCTTAAACATTCGTGAAAAATAGTATAAGGCACCCATGCCACATTCTTCCCCGATTTCCGCCACCGTTTTATCAGTAAAACGAAGCAGCTGTTTTGCATGAGTAATCCGGATTTGGAAAAGATAAGTATAGATGGAGACACCGAACTGCTCTTTAAAAATCCGGGTCAGATAAAATTTATTGATATAAAAACGCTCTGATAACTCATCCAGGGAGATTCTCTGGGTATAATTCTCATCCAGATAGTTTTTGATTTCCATAAGGCTCTGACGTTTTCGATCGGTATGTATCTGATCCGGGTGAAGGCTTTCTGCCATTAAATGAGTGAGCAAAGTGGTGAGCCCTTCGTTGATGCGCATATCACGGATATAGTCTTCAGAGCCTGCAATCTGATACAAGGAGTCAATGATCTGAATAAAAGAGGATGTATCTTTGGGGTGAAAGACATTTTCACCGCCTCGTTCCTTATATTTTTCGTATATACCGGAGACGTTAGAACCGAAGAAGTGGACCCATTTCAGACTCCACAAATCATTGGAACTTTCATGGGAGTAGGGCTTTTTGCAGTCAATAAATACGCAGTCTCCCTGGGAGAGATAATAGACTTTATCCTGATAGACCAGTTTACCGGAGCCGGACAGAACTGTAAAAAACAGAAAAGATGCCAGGTTTTCACGCTTGCTTATATGAGGCTTCTGGGCCTGTAACTGGCCGATTTCCTGAAGATGGATCAGACTGATTTTGGCAAAATCGGATGGGGTATACAAAATACGACTGGAAGATACCAGACTTCCATGGAACAGTGCCTGATTCATGGGTACTCCTTTCTAACAACTATTTTATAAGAACTCAATTTTTATATGTTCAAGATTTTTTTTACAAAATAATGATAGCAACAGATAATAGAATATGTCAATATAATGCAAATAATGTGCAATATATGAAATTGTATTTAGAATATCTTTTTATATAATGAACATGTTATGAAAAAAGAAAGTTGAGGTTACGATATGTCTAAAAAGGCTTTAATTACAGGTATTACAGGGCAGGATGGTTCATTTTTGGCAGAATTTCTGCTGGAAAAAGGCTATGAAGTACATGGGATCGTGCGGCGTGCATCTCTTTCCAACACAGCAAGAATCGACCATTTGTTAGGACAAATTACGCTTCATGATGGTGACATGACAGATTCCACCTCTTTGATCAGGATAATCAATATGATACAACCGGATGAAATTTACAATCTGGCAGCCCAGAGTCACGTGCAGGTATCCTTTGATGTACCGGAGTATTCCGGGGAGGTGGATGCCATCGGTGTTCTGCGTATTCTGGAAGCGGTCCGGGTTCTGGGACTGACGAAAAAAACCAAAATATATCAGGCATCTACCTCAGAACTTTTTGGAAAGGTAGAGGAAGTACCTCAGCGGGAAACCACACCTTTTCATCCATACAGTCCTTATGCGATTGCAAAGCAGTATGGCTTCTGGATGATAAAGGAATACCGGGAGGCCTATGGTATGTTTGCTGTGAATGGTATTTTATTCAATCATGAGTCGGAAAGGCGTGGTGAGAATTTTGTGACACGTAAGATTACTCTGGCGGCCGGACGTATTGCAGAGGGACTGCAGGATCATCTGGAGCTGGGCAATCTGGATTCTCTCAGAGACTGGGGATATGCAAAGGATTATGTGGAGTGCATGTGGCTGATCATGCAGCAGGATGAGCCGGATGATTTTGTGATCGCATCCGGAACCCAGCACACAGTACGGGATTTTACAGAAAAGGTTTTTGCAGCAAATGGAATCACCGTAAGGTGGGAAGGCAGCGGCATAGAGGAAAAAGGTTATGATGCAAAGACCGGAAAGATGCTGGTCTGCGTGAATCCTCAGTGGTTTCGGCCGACGGATGTGGACAATCTGTGGGGCGATCCTACCAAGGCGAAGAAGGTACTGGGCTGGAATCCTCAGAAGACAAGTTATGAGGAGCTGGTTTCCATTATGGCAGAGCATGACCGAATGCTGGCCAGAGGAGAAAAAATGGTAAGGGATGCGCAGGCACAATAAATATAATGAGCTAAGAAAAAACATGTAAAAGGAAAACATAAAGCAAAACAAAGGATAAAGTTAAAAAGAAAAGGGAAACAAAGAGACAGAGAAAAGAGGTCGGAAATAGCATGGAAAAAGATTCAAAAATCTACGTTGCAGGTCATAGAGGAATGGTAGGTTCCGCTATCGTACGGGAATTGCAGAAACAGGGGTATGGTAATATTATTACCCGTACACATAAAGAACTGGACCTTTGCTGCCAGGAAGCTGTGGAACAGTTTTTTGCAGAGGAAAAACCGGAATATGTATTTCTTGCAGCAGCTAAGGTTGGCGGGATTGCTGCCAATCAGGAAGCACTGGCAGATTTTATGTGGGAAAATATAACGCTGGAAATGAATGTGATTCATTCTGCCTGGAAAAACGGATGTAAGAAACTGGAATTTCTGGGATCCTCCTGCATTTATCCACGTATGGCACCTCAGCCCATGACGGAAAGCTGTCTTCTGACCAGTGAACTGGAAAAAACCAATGAGGCCTATGCATTGGCCAAAATATCCGGACTGAAATATTGTGAATTTCTGAACAGACAGTATGGCACAGACTATATTTCTGTGATGCCCACCAATCTGTATGGACCAAATGACAATTATCATCCAACTCACAGCCATGTACTTCCGGCACTGATCCGCCGCTTTCATGAGGCTAAGGAGCAAAATCTGCCCTATGTTACCTGCTGGGGAGATGGCAGCCCTCTTCGGGAGTTTTTGTATGTGGATGATCTGGCCAACCTCTGCGTATTTCTGATGAATCATTACAGTGGAAATGAGACAGTGAATGCAGGAACAGGAAAGGAACTCAGCATAAAAGAATTAACCCAGCTGGTGGCAAGGACCATCGGTTACGAGGGGGAAATACGCTGGGATACTTCCAAACCCAATGGAACACCCAGGAAGCTTCTGGATGTGAGTAAGGCTGCAGAGCTGGGCTGGACCTATCAGACAGAGCTGGAAGATGGGATTCGGATGGCCTATGAAGATTTCCTGAAAAATCCCATGCGGGCAGAACGATAGAAACGAAATATGAAATGGAATTCGAAAGGGTATGCTGCATATTTTCTGTGAAGATTTGTGGGATGAAGAGGAATAAAGTTTATGAATATCATATTATTGTCCGGTGGTTCCGGAAAGCGTCTGTGGCCACTTAGCAATGACATTAGAAGCAAACAATTTATCAAATTATTTAAGCAGGAAGATGGATCCTACGAATCCATGGTTCAGCGGGTTTACCGGCAGATCAAGAAGGTAGATCCGGAGGGAACCATAACCATTGCAACCAGCAAAGCACAGATTTCTGCCATTCACAATCAGCTGGGGGATCAGGTTGGGATTTCGGCCGAACTCTGCCGTAGAGATACCTTTCCGGCTATCGCACTGGCATCCGCCTATCTGGCTGATATAAAAGGAGTAGATCCGGAAGAATCGGTGGTGGTCTGTCCTGTGGATCCTTATGTGGAGGAAGACTATTTCAGGGCGTTGAAAGATCTGGCTGACCAGGCAAAAAAGGGACAGGCCAATCTGGTACTTATGGGAATAACCCCTACCTATCCCTCTGAGAAATATGGTTATATTCTTCCGGTAGATAAAAATCCGGTTACGGAAGTCTCTTCTTTTCGGGAAAAACCAGATAAAGAGACTGCAGAAGAATATATCAAAAAGGGCGCATTGTGGAATGGTGGTGTGTTTGCTTACAAGCTGAAATATGTATTGGAGAAAGCCCACGAAATGATACAATTTACGGATTATCAGGATTTATATTCCATATATGAAAGCTTACCAAAAATCTCTTTTGATTATGCTATGGTAGAAAAAGAAGAAAAGATACAGGTCATGCGCTTTACAGGCATCTGGAAAGATCTGGGCACCTGGAATACCCTGACAGAGTCCATGGAGGAGCAGGTAATAGGCGATGCTATCATGAATGAGACCTGTCGGGATGTTCACATCATCAATGAGCTGGGAATGCCAATTCTGGCTATGGGACTGCAGGATGTGGTGATCTCTGCTTCACCGGAGGGCATTCTGGTTTCCGATAAAGAGCAGAGTTCATATATCAAACCCTTTGTGGACCAGATCGATCAGCGGGTTATGTATGCGGAAAAAAGCTGGGGAAGCTTTCGCATATTGGATGTGGAAAAAGAGAGTCTGACCATCAAGGTCACATTAAATGAAGGCCACAGCATGAACTATCACAGCCATAAAAACAGAGATGAAGTGTGGACCGTGATATCCGGGACAGGAAAAACGGTGGTGGATGGAATGGAACAGAATGTCAGGCAGGGCGACGTGATCACCATGCAGGCAGGATGTCGTCATACGATTATGGCAAATACAGAGCTGAAACTAATTGAGGTGCAGATCGGTAAGGAGATCAGCGTATATGACAAACAGAAATACCAGTTGGATTGAACAATCAGTAAAGAATCAGCTCTTTTCTGAACAGAAAGAAAGTCAGTCCATTTTTATGAAGAAACAAAACCAGCCATTTTTGCTAAGACCTGCTGGAAAAGACTATCTCTGGGGTGGAAACCGGCTGAGAGATGATTTTTCCAAGGATATGGAAGAAGCTCCTCTTGCCGAAACCTGGGAGTGTTCCACTCATCCGGATGGACCGAGCATTGTGGCAAGTGGAAGATTTGAAGGAATGACACTGACGGAGGTTCTAAAGAGGCATCCGGAATTCTTAGGGACTCATCCCAAAACAGATGGGGAACTTCCCATCCTGATTAAGCTGATTGATGCAAAAAAGGATCTTTCTGTACAGGTTCATCCTACAGACGATTATGCCTCGCAGCATGAAAATGGACAGCTGGGTAAGACAGAGATGTGGTATGTACTGGATGCAGTGAAGGATGCCAGACTGGTGTATGGGTTTCGCCATGATATGGATAAGAAAACCGTTCAAAAGAGTATCGAAGAGGGAACGGTGGAAAAGTATTTACAGAAGGTTCCGGTGAAAAAGAATGACCTGTTTTATATTGAAGCGGGAACTGTCCACGCTATTGGTGCAGGAACTCTGATTGCTGAGATACAGGAGAACTCCAACCTGACCTATCGCATGTACGATTATGGCCGGGTTGACAGAGATGGTAAAAAGAGAGATCTGCATATAGAAAAGGCACTGGAGGTGGTAAACCTGAAATCCAGTGCAGAACCAAGACAGCCTCTCAGGGTATTAAAATACCGTAGAGGCTGTGCTTTGGAACTACTTTGTCGTTGCAGGTACTTTGAGGTATATCGTATGCTTGTAAATACAGAATGTTGTAGAAGTCTTGTCACCTACCGGGCAGACAGTGAATCCTTTCGGGTACTTCTCTGTACGGAAGGCTGTGGGCTGATAAGTTTTGATGAAAAAAAGTCTCTGAGTTTTTTCAAAGGAGATTGCATTTTTATACCAGCTGATTCCGTAGAGATAAAAATACACGGAAGTGCACAGTTTCTGGATGTGAGAGGATGATATAGAATATAGGAGACAGCATGGAGCAATGGATAATGGAGCATGGGAAAATGGAACAAGAGATAATAGAACAATATCAGCGATGGATGAAGCGGGCTGTATTGGATAAGGATCTGAAAAAAGAACTGATAGAGATGGCAGATGAGGATGAAAAAATCCGGGATGCTTTTTATAAAAACCTGACTTTTGGAACCGGGGGACTGCGGGGAATTCTTGGAGCCGGAACAGACCGCATGAATATCTACACAGTTGCTAAGGCAAGCCAGGGACTGGCAGATTATCTGATTCAAAATTTTGAAAGTCCTTCTGTGGTGATCGGTTATGATAGCCGCATCAAGTCGGACCTGTTTGCACAAACTGCAGCCGGTGTGTTTTCTGCAAACGGAATAAAAGTTTATATATGGCCTGAGCTGATGCCGGCACCAATGGTATCCTTTGCAGTACGCTATCTGGGTGCTTCTGCCGGTGTCATGGTGACCGCATCCCATAATCCGGCCAAATACAACGGATATAAGGTGTATGGTGGGGATGGCTGCCAGATTACATCAAAGGCTGCAAAAGAGATTCAGGCTGAGATAGAGAAGCTGGATATTTTTGAAGATGTTAAAATGAGTGATTTTAATCTTGGGGATGAGCATTCCATACCTGCTGTTATCAGTGCCGGAATAAATGATGATCAAAAGAAAGATTTGCAGGATGGCAGCGTTGAGTATATTTCGGAAGAAGTCTATACCGCTTTTGTGGAAGCAGTAAAAAAACAGTCTGTTCTGGGGAATGTGGAGGTAGATAAAAACATCGCTATCGTATACAGTCCCCTTCATGGCACAGGCTTAAAGCCTGTACTTCGAACGCTGAAGGAGTGTGGATATACCAACATTACTGTTGTCAAAGAACAGGAACAGCCGGATGGAAATTTTGCCACCTGTCCTTATCCAAATCCGGAAATAAAGGAAGCCATGATTCTGGGGATGGATTATGCCAGGGCGTGCCATGCCGATCTTCTGCTGGCAACCGATCCGGACTGTGACCGTGTAGGCATCGCAGTAAAAAACAGGGATGATGATTATGTTTTACTTTCCGGAAATGAGACAGGACTTCTTTTACTGGACTACATTTGTTCCCGGCGTATTGCCATGGGAACAATGCCGAAGCATCCGGTTATGATGAAAACCATTGTCACAACGGACATGGCAGAGCAGATCGCCGCTCATTATGGGGTTCAGACAATCAATGTGCTGACCGGATTTAAGTATATCGGAGAGCAGATCGGATTTCTGGAAAAAGCAGGTGAGGATAAGCGTTATATTTTTGGAATGGAAGAGAGCTATGGCTATCTGACAGGCACCTATGTACGGGATAAGGATGGCGTAGATGCTGCACTGATGATCTGTGAGATGTTTACCTATTATGCAACTCAGGGAATCCGTCTATCGGATAAACTGGAGGAACTGTATCAGACTTACGGTTACTGTCTGAATACGCTTCATTCCTATGAATTTGAGGGTGCTGCCGGATTTGATAAGATGCAGAGCATTATGGCACAGTTGCGGCAGGGGCTGGAAACGATCGGCCCAAAGAAAGTAAAAAATGTACTGGATTATTCGAATGGTCTGGATGGGCTGCCAAAATCCGATGTTCTGAAATATCTACTGGAGGATCATTGTTCTGTGGTCATCAGACCCAGCGGCACCGAGCCAAAACTAAAGTGCTATATCAGTGTCTCCGGAGAAACGAAGGCTGAGGCGGAGATGCTGGAAAAGCAGTTCATATCATCCTTGCAGACTATTTTAAAAAAAAGTAGTTGACTCCTACGTTACGTAATAGTTTAGTGTATACTTATCGAGAGGAGGAAATGACCAATGATGACAGTACACGAGGTAAGTAAATTAACGGGAGTGAGTATACGCACTTTACAATATTACGATACCATTGGACTTTTAAAACCAAGTGAATATACAGAGTCCGGATACAGACTGTATGACGATACAGCTCTGGAAAGGCTGCAGCAAATTTTACTGTTCAAAGAATTGGAATTTCCGTTAAAGGAGATTAAAGAGATAATCGATGCCCCGAATTTTGACAGAAGTAAGGCCTTGGATCAGCAAATCGAGCTGCTTACCTTAAAAAAGGAGCATCTTGAAAATCTGATTGATTTCGCTCGTGGAATAAAATGGTTAGGAGTGAAGAAAATGGATTTTACAGTATTTGATACAAGAAAAATGGATGAATATGCAAAGCGTGCCAAAGAACAGTGGGGAAAAACTGCTGAGTACAAGGAGTTTGAGCAGAAATCCCAGAATTGGACCAAGGAGGACGAAGTGAATATGACAAACGACTTTATGAAATTGTTTGAAGAGTTTGGCACCATGAAAGAATTAAGTCCTGCAGAAGAAAAGGTTCAGGCACAGGTGAAAAAATTACAGGATTATATCACAGAATATTTTTATCAGTGCACAAACCCGATCCTGCTCAGCCTGGGAAAAATGTATTCCGGTGGAGGAGAATTTACCGAGAATATCGATAAGATCGGTGGAGAAGGAACTGCAGAGTTCACATGTAAAGCAATTGAAGTATATTGTGGGGAATGATTTTATAGCAAAGGCAATGTGTAATAACGTACATTGCCTTTATTAAATCACTAAGAAGACAAGCCAGAAGAAAATTTAGTGATAATTTCTTTTTAATATGTAATATGTTACAATAAACATGACATACAGATGACATGTTTGGCGTGATAAGATAAGATTGAAGGTGAAAAGTGAAAAAGTGAGTTACAAAGCAAACAGGAGGAGAAAACATGCCAAGACCAAGAAACAAAGCGGATTTGATAATTGCCGCAAATACGAATTATGATAAACTGATCGCTCTGATTGAGAAAAGAACAGATGCAGAAAAAAATACGACCTATGATTTTTCCGGTGACGAAAAGAAAAAAGAGGCACATTGGAGGCGTGATAAAAATCTCAGAGATGTGCTGATGCATTTGAATGAATGGCATCTGCTGCTTCTGGAGTGGATCAAAAATCGTGAAAATGGCAGTAATAAGCCATTCCTGCTGGAAGGATATAACTGGAAAACATACGGAGATATGAATCTTTTATTCTACAACCGATGCCAGAATGTTTCAGAGGAAGAGGCACTGAAACGGTTTATGGATTCTCATAAAAGGGTAATGGAAGCACTGGATACCTTTTCTGAGGAAGAATTGTTTACCAATACATATTATTCCTGGGTAGGAGGAAGCTGTATCGGAAGTTACTTTATCAGTGTTACCAGCAGCCACTATGACTGGGCCATGAAAAAGATGAAAGCCCATCAAAAGAGTTGTAAGAGTAAGTAAAACATGGCATATTTGGATGAGAAAAGTACCTGGGCGAGCGTCTGGGTACGTTTTTTGCATTTCGGAGTTTTCATGCTATGGAAATAACGTAATTGTTATGATAAAATTTACAAAAAATGACATAAAGTGAGATTGTGTGTTAAACATTTTTGTATCTGAAATTGTGTATGAAATTTGCATCTGAAATTGTATATAGAAGTGAAAAGAGTTGTATAAGGGGAGAAACGCATGTATTACTTCATTTGTTTTATTATTTCATTACTGATTCTTTTGTGGGCAGTTGCCATAAATGAGAATATGAAGATCAATCAGATCCTGCTCATTGTGATTACAGCGATTGGGGATGGCGGATATTATGCATTAGTCAGTTCCAATGGTTTGGAAAATGCAATTTTGGCAAATAAACTGACCTATCTGATTGGGATATTTTCCCCCATGCTCATCTTTTTTAGTATTTGTGAGGTTTGTAAGTTCAAAATCCGGCATTGGCTGGTGGTTATCCTGTATACGATTCAGATGTTTCTCTATCTGAGCGTGTGTTCCATTGGAAAGTATGACTTTTTTTATCAAACAGTGGAATTTCATAAGGGTAGCACAGGTGCCTATTTGACCAAAACATATGGCCCGGTTCATAGTATTTATATTGTTACCCTTTTCCTTTATTTAGTAGCCTGTATTGGGGTTTCCGCTTATTCTTTCCGGAAAAAGAACAAGGTCAGCTCTCAGGACGTGGATATCCTGATTTTGGCCAGCATTTTGATTGTGGGGGCTTATATGCTTGAGCGGTTGATACATCTGAATGTAGAATTGATGCCCTTTGTATTTACCTTGGGGCTGATTGCGATACTGATACCTGTCACCAAAATATCCCTTTATTCCATTGAGGAAAATCAAGAACTCATTCACACCAAAATGAAGGGGACAGGATATATCTTTTTTTCAAAGAATCTACGATATATGGGGTGTAATGACTATGCAGAATTATTTTTCCCGGAGCTGAAAGAATGGGAACTGGAAAAGAAAATTCCGGGAAGTGGGGGGAGATTTAATACGTTCCTACGCCAGTCTTTTATGAAATATGTGAAAGAGAATCAAACAGAACCTCTGGATGGAAAACCATTTGTGATAAAAGACCGGTGTTTCCATTTTGTCATAAGAAGACTGCATAGTAGAAGGCGGCATCTGGGATATATCATAGAACTGATCGATGTAACAGATTTTACAGATTATTCGTTGCAAACAGGAACGTGTTCTGAAAAATAGGGAGAAAGAACAAAGATGCAAAAGACAAGTTTCATGATAGAAAAAATCATAAAATGGTTTGTATACGGTATGCTGATTCTGACAACATTCATTGTCCTGGTGGCTATATTCAGCAGGGAGACGGAAGGGGAAGCAAATATCGGTTCCTTTGACAGTCTGGCATGGAATGATAATTGGGTGCTTGAACGGCATGGAGAATCTGAACTTATTACCCTGCCTGTTTCAGTAGATACAGAGAAAGGTGAAATTTTATCCATAAAGAACACACTGCCTTCCGATTTGACAGATGGATGCAGCCTGCTAACAAGGGCATCCATGTCAGATATGTATATTTATATTAATGGAGAATTAAGGGAACAGTATGCCACTGAGAAAATTGCCCATATGACCTACTATATCCCCAGTGCCTATGTGGTTACAGAACTGTGTGAAAAGGACTCCGGAGCAGAGATTGAAATCCGGATTCGCGCAAAAGTAAAGGGTAATTTGAATGAAGTTAAGATCAGCAGTGGCAATAATGTCTGGTTTGACATTTTACAAAACAGCATCCCGGTAAATGCCATGGCACTGATCGTTCTGCTTCTGGGATTCATTTTGATCGTTGTGGCAAAGGTTATGCAGCGTATTTCGGATAACGCCAAAATGGCTTTCTATCTGGGACTTCTCATGCTTGATATGGGAATATGGGTGTTTAGCGAATCGGACATGCGTCAGTTCCTTTTTGCCAGGCCGTCTCTATCCCAGTATTTTTCATACTTTTCTGTGGAATTGCTGGGGGCTTTGGCATGTATGTATTTTGATGAAGTACAGCATAGAAAGCATCATAAAAGCTATATCGTTGTGGAATCCCTTATTTCAATTCAGTTAGCAGTGAATATGATATTACATTTTACCGGTATTGCTGATTTTTACAGAACCCTGATGATATCTCACATATGGATGGCTATCGGATTGTTGACTGCTGTGGTAAACATGGTGTCAGATATCCGGTCGAAAAGAATCCTGCAGTATAAGGCAACTGCGTTAGGGCTGACGGGCTTTCTGGTGATGGCAGCCATGGAACTGGTGGGGTTCTATGTGACCAGATTTCATGTTTTTGGCATTTTCGCCTGCAGTGGGCTGGTGGTTCTGGCAGTTGCCACGGTGGTACAGGCTTTGATCGATCAGATAAATTATGCAAGGGAGCGGCATAACCGGCAGACTGAAATGATCGTCAATACCATCGAAACCATAGCAGGTGCCATTGATGCAAAGGATGAATATACCGGAGGCCATTCGGAACGTGTGGGACAGTATGCAGCCATATTGGCCCGGGGAATGGCAGCTGATTATGACTTTTCTGAAGAAGATATTCTCCGGATTCATTATATTGGACTGATGCATGATATTGGAAAAATCGGTGTGGCTGATACAGTTCTGAACAAGGCCGGAAGGTTGACAGACAGCGAATTTACTTTGATGAAAAAGCATGTGAATATCGGAGCCGAGATTATGGAGGGGATGGATGAAGGTATCCCCGGACTGGTTGACGGTATTCGATATCATCACGAGAGATTCGATGGAAAAGGTTATCCGGAAGGACTGTCAGATACGGAGATTCCTTTGGTGGCCAGAATTCTATGTCTGGCAGATGGTTATGACGCCATGACTTCCAATCGTGTGTACCGGAAAAGATTAACGGATGAAGAAGTCAGGGCAGAACTGATTCGTTGTTCCGGAAGCCAGTTTGATCCGGCTTTAACGGAAATCTTTATCCGATTGCTGGATAGTGGTGTAATGCATCCTTATACAATAGATGGTATGGCTACCCTGGAAAAAGGTGTGGCATTGAAATCATCATTACTGGAAAATTACCTGCAGGAAATAACAATGTCTGAAAAGAATGCAGCGATGAATCCGGAACATGTCCGTATGCTATGCTTTATCATGAAGATGAAAGAGAAAAAGGGTGAGCGTGTAGATGTATTTTTTGTTAGTCCTGATGAAAAATATGAATCTGTAACGCAGGAAGCAGATTTGATGCCATCTATAGAACAGCTATTAAGAACAAAACTCACTGTACATGATGTGTGTATTGAGTATAGTGACAGGGTAAGAATTGTGGCACTGTTTGACAGGACAGATAATCAGATTGAAAGCTTTACCAAGGAAATTACCACATCCGGAATGGCAACAATATGTAAGCATATCTGATGTGAATTGTAGATTTCGCCTGTGTAAAATTGCCACTTTTATGGTGGCAACATTATACAGGCACATTTGATACAATGAAAATCATTATAAACATAAGCGAGAAAAAAAGCAGAACATCCAATAATAAAACACTCAGAATTTTCAGCAGTTTGTTTTTGGTTCGGCATGGTGGAAAGCAGGATTGGATGTTTCTGTAATTAGCAGTACAAAAAATAATGCTCAGAAAGATAAGCAGACAAAATCCTCTTTCAATGAGTAATGTTACAGGGGTTGAGTTTTTTACTTCCAAAGACAGACATAACCAGAATACAAAAAAGTATCCAACTGAGGAAAAAATCATATTAAGAGGAGACAAACTTTGAAAACCCGGTGGAAGAAAGCTGACCCATGTTGGCAGGTCTGACTGGGTTTTACTCTTTTCACAATCACTTTTTCTGAGCAGGCGAAGCACAGCATCCATGTCTTTATAACGCTCGGATGCCTGTAAACGGGTGCATTTTGCAATGATAGGCGAAAATTCGCTGTCGGTGCATAGTTCCTGTGAGAATGCTCCTGTGACCAGGGTATTTAGGAGCATGCCAACTGCATAAATATCCGTTTGGATAGTTGAAACTCCAAAACCGTACTGTTCCGGTGCAGCATATCCTTTGGTACCTAAAAGGGTGGTATCTTCGCTTTTCTGGTTTGATTGATATTTGGCTGCATTAAAATCTAACAGGTAAACTTCACCGGAAGGAGTAAGGATAATATTCGAAGGCTTAATATCCCGATGAATGATGGGCGGTTGACAGTGGTGCAGCTCAGAAAGTATGGTACAAAGCTGGATCATAATGCTTCGAATCACTTCCGTAGAGAAGGTTACTTTATTTTCCAGTAATTGTTCTATGGTATCACCGGAAATGTATTCTTCGATAATGGTCAGTTCAGAGTTTTCCTCATACAGCACGTAGATTTTGGGAGTGTGTGGAATGGGATTTTTCTGAAGATATTCGTAAATACTTTTATTATAAACAGTAAGGACTTTCTTGATATAGATTTTGTGGGTATGTATATGCTGAACAATATATATCCTATGTTCCTTACTTATCTCTGCAATGGTTTTGTAATAGGATATGGATAGTCTTGAACTATAATCCATGGAACAGTTCCTTTCCTGAGTAAAAGACAATAATTTTCAATTTGGTAAATACATTGGTAAATACAATTCTACCAGCTTGATAAACAACATTATAACAGAGGCGATTGAGAATGAATCAAAAAAATACAGAAGAACTGGAAAAAATTTTGGGATCTACTCACATATCAAATCTTGGAGACTATCTGCATGATCAGTCTGATAATATTGTTTCATCAGACAGGCCCTTTGCAGACTATATCAGAGAGATGATCAAGTCAAAGGGATTAAAGCAACAGGATATTTTTCTGGATGCAGATCTTCCGGAACGATATGGCTATAAGTTGATTTCAGAGGAAAAACATACCCGTCAGAGAGATGTGATCCTGCGGTTGTGTTATGCTGCGCATATGACACTGGAAGAAACGCAGAAGGCCTTGAAGTATTATAGAATGCCGGAACTGTATGCCAAGATTCCAAGGGATGCATTGATTATGATCGCGTTCAATGAAAGACCCGGCAGTATCATTGAAGTGAATGGTTTTCTGAAGAAAAATGGAATGGAAGTATTAAGATCCAGTGGT
>CAMFGH010000058.1 GCA_945949875.1 uncultured bacterium | reverse complement strand
TATGATTTCGGGGTATGATGTAATAGAGGTGAGTCAGATGAAAGTAATCGGAACAGAACAGGAAATCAAATGGATTAAAGAAGCCTTGCAGAATAACTGTGAGGGATGTCCCCTTTCTGCATTGTGTGCAGGAGCTGCTAAGAAAGACAGTGAGCAGTACGGAAAGGTAAAACAAACATGTAAAGAATTCCTGGGTGAGCATATTGTTTTTATCACAGAAAACAATATATAGTATATATAGAATTGACACAAACAATATCTTGTGCTACTATACTGATATAGTTTATTTTTTATGCATTCCCTTGTAGGGAAGTTCTGGGATTGTGCGAATCCCGGAATCAACAGGCAGACAAAAACTTCCTGTCTGGCATAAGCTGTTTATGTTTGTATAAAGTGTCACTATGCGGTGTGTATCGCAGTAGTGATGCTTTTTGTTTTATTAGGTAAAATACCAGAGATTTAGGAATGAATGGAGAAATACTCTTTTCATTCCTTTTTTTTGTTTAATGGCAGATGGAGCAGCCACAATCAGCTTTGAGCTGTTTATGGATAAAACTTATTTTAAGAAAGGTGGAAAGACACATGAATGAAACAAGAATTTTTGCAGATGCGTATCAGACGACGTTTGCAGACCCAAAGGAGATGCTGGAATTTTTGGCACAGAGAGCAAAAGAATCATCCTGGATCCGTAAGCCTACAAGAACACTGCGACTGGTTCCGGCTATTCAGGAAGCGGGTAAAATGAAGGACACAGTAGGAAAGAATTGGGAGGAGATTCTGGAGGATACTGAGAATAATACCCAGCTTGCCTTAAAAATTAAGGGTGAGACCTATCCGGTGCGTACCTGTGCAATCCGGACAATTCTGGATCGGGCAGGAATTTCTGGCTCGGGGCTTAGGAAACTGGAAACAGCAAATTATACGAAGGTAGTGAATTATTGCCTGAAGGTAGCGAAAGGGGATGCTCTGATTAAGATTGCAGATGGAAAAGTATCTGCAGTTCACGGCGGAGATCACCACGATTACAGCATATTGGATATGCGGGCAGTATTTGAAATGACCATGCAGTTTCTGAATACCAATTTTCCGGGAAACAGTTACGTGGAAGGTTCCGGAATGTTCGATCATTCCATTGTTTCCGCAATGTGGGAACTTGGTGGAAATCAGGAACTTCTGGATACTTACAGGGAGGCTTTAAGTGATCATGGCATCAGCGATAATATCATTGCACCCGCTGTAAGGCTTACGACATCAGATGTTGCAGTAAGCGGTGCAAATCTGTATCCGATGCTGACCTGCTCCAGCAGTGGCAGGACGATCAGTCTTGGCAGTCCAATTAAACTGGCGCATACCGGCGGTGCTGATATGACACAGTTTCTGGCAAATTTAAGAATGCTCTGTTCCAGATATCAGGATGCGATTTCAGATATAACAAAATTGATGGATATTGAAATCCGTCATCCGCTGAATTGTATTCGTTTATTGATGAAACGCCTGGGAATCCGAAAAAAATTGATCAATGATGTGGCGGAAATGTTCGAGTTCCAGAAAGGAAACGGACCCTGTACTGCACATGACCTTTATTTTGCAATGAACGAAGCATCGTTTTTTGCAGCCTGTGAAGGGATGCAGGGAGCAGCAATCATTAATCTGGAAGAACAGATTACCCGTGCATTGGCTTTAGACTGGAAAGAGTTTGATGTAGGTGGAGCAATCAAATGGTAAGGTAATAAGAAAAATCAGAAGGAGGGAATAAAGAATGACAGGACTGAATTTGAATTATGAACCGGAGATTGTAGTGGATATCAGTGAACTTACGAGAGAGGAATGGCTTGATTACCGTAAAAAGGGAATTGGCGGCAGCGATGTAGCCGCCATCATGGGAATCTCCCCGTTTGCGACGATCCGGGATCTATATAACAACAAGGTGGGAATACTGCCTGCTATCCCGAAGGAAGAAGAAAGTAACTGGGTTGCAAAGGAAGTCGGACATCGGCTGGAAGATCTTGTAGCAGAGATTTTTGTCAGAAAGACAGGACTGAAGGTATTTCCGGTAAGAAAAATGTTCCGGCATCCCCTGTATCCGTTCATGCTTGCAGATGTGGATTTTTTTATTTTATTTCCCGATGGTACATACGGAATTCTTGAATGTAAGACCTGTAATTACAATGCAAGTAAGAAATGGGATGATGATGCAATTCCGGATAATTATGTGCTCCAGGTCAAACATTATCTGTCGGTCATGAACATGCAGAAAGCTTATATTGCATGTCTGTATGGGAATAATGAAGACGAATTTGTATTCCGCTATCTGGAGCGTGATCTGATGGATGAAGAAGACATCATAGAACAGGAAGTATTCTTCTGGGAGGAATATGTTGAAAAACATGTGGAACCACCGTATAACGGAAAGACAGACCTCATTTTAGATAGTATTCGGAGATCTGTGGGATATGCGGACATTAGTCTCCCGGAAATCGAATTATCATGTCTGGAATCTAAAAATCTTGAAAGATATCTTGCTTTAGCAGAAGAAAAATCCCAAATTGAAAAAAGAAAAAAAGAGATCGAATCGGAGCAGCGTGCGATCAGCGTCCCTTTTGTGGAGCAGTTAGGAGCCAGATGCAAAGCTATTTTAAAGGATGGTACGAATTGTTACCGGATTACGTATAATCCTACAAAACGTACACAGATCGGAAAAGCGCAGATGGAGAAGCTGAAGATTCAGCATCCTGATATTTATGAAGAATATGCGAAGACAACTGAGAGCAGGACATTTCGTATAAAGAAGGAGGCTGCATAATGTTTTCAAATTCAAACTGGAGGGATGTGGAAGATGCGATGCAGATATGTGAATAAGATCTATATGAATGAAGGAAATGGTTTTACTGTGGCACTCTATTGTACCCAGGATACGTCCGTACCATTGTCAGCCAGGGACCGGTATCTGGCATCCCGAAAGATGATTGGGTTTACTGCCGTTGGATACAATTTGCCTCTTACAGATCAGATTGAACTGGAAATGGAAGGATCTTGGGAAAACGGAAGTCATGGTCTACAGTATAAAGTGGAATCCTTTATGGAAATTGTTCCAAGGACGAAAGAAGGAATCATAGGATATTTAGCATCTGGTGCAATAAAAGGCGTCAGACAGAGGACAGCGGAAGCCATCTATCGTCAATTTGGTCTGGATACGCTGGAAGTCATTGAGAAAACACCGGAGAAACTGCTTTCGATTCCAGGAATTTCAGAAAAGAAACTCCGTGGGATTATGGATTCCTTTGGGAAGAACCAGGTGTTTCGGGAGCTGATGACCTTTCTGGCTCCTTACAAAGTGACACCAAAGAAAGTGAATCTGATCCTACAGACATTTAAAGATGAATCCGTGGATATCATCCGGAAACGCCCATATATGTTATGTGCAGTCAAGGGATTTGGATTCCTGACAGTGGATAACATTGGCAGGGCACTCGGAAAGACTCTGAATGATCCCATGCGTATTTCAGGGTGCATCAGTTACGTGCTAAGTGAGGCTATGAAGGAAGGGCATCTTTATCTGGAACAGGAGATTCTAACAGAACAGGTACTGGAAGTGTTGAATAAAGATCTGACTTTTCAGGCAGTGACCGTTCAGGATGTGAGCAATGTACTCTACCGTCTGGTTATGCAGAACAGCATTGTGTTGGATGATGAAAAGGTTTATACCTTCCGCCAGTTTGAAGCAGAGGAGCAGACCGCAGCCATGATAGCAAGGCGGATTCTTTATCCTATGGAATCGCTTGATGTGGAGACTGAACTTGTACAGGCGCAGAAAGTTCTGAGAATTACACTGTCAGAAAAGCAGAAACAGGCGGTCCGGATGGTGTTTGCGAATCCCATCAGCATCATTACAGGAGGTCCGGGTACCGGAAAGACAACTGTTTTAAAGGTGATCCTCTATATCCATGGCATGAAATGTAAGTCTGAAGTGCAGTTAATGGCACCGACCGGCAGAGCTGCAAGACGGATGGCAGAAAGTACGGGTAACCAGAACGCCTCGACCATGCATATGGCAATGGGGCTTCTGGGAGAAGATTATACGGCTGAGTTTGCCTATCTGGAGGCAGGGTTTGTCAATGTGGATGAAACATCCATGGTGGATATGCGGCTGGCTTATGAATTCTTCCAGAGAGTCAAAGGAAATACAAGAATCCTTCTCGTGGGGGATGTGGACCAGCTTCCTTCGGTGGGAGCCGGTGATGTATTTTGTCAGCTTATCCAATGTGGGCTGATACCGGTCACAATGCTTGACCTTGTGTATCGTCAGGGTGCCACAAGCAACATACCAGTGAATGCAAAGCTGATGCAGGAGGGAAAAACCAACCTGATTCTGGGTGATGATTTTGTGTTTGTGCCCTGCAAAGGGACAGAAGAAACTGCAGATACCGTAAAGAGACTCTATCAGGAGGAAGTCATCCGAAATGGTCACGACAAGGTGCAGATCCTGACACCTTTCCGGGTAAGAACTGCAGCTGGTGTGGTGGAACTGAACCGCACACTGGAGGATATCATCAATCCACCAGTCAGTGGAAAGAAGGAACTTGTGATTGGAAAAGACGTATTTCGGGTTGGGGATAAGATCATACAGAATAAAAATACTGCTCTTATCAGCAACGGAGATATGGGAACCATTCTGGATTTTTATGAAGACGAGGAAGGCAACCCCAAGATCAGTATCCAATTTACGGAGAACCGGATGATAGAGTATGAGCTGGAGCAGATGGAAATGATTGAACATGCAAATGCGATTACGGTTCACAAATCACAGGGATCAGAGTGCCCGGTGGTAATAATTCCATGGGTGAAGGCATTCTATGTTATGCTGAAACGCAATATTCTCTATACTGCAGTTACCAGGGCAAAGTCCAAAGTGTATCTGGTCGGGGATTGGAACGCAGTATGTCAGGCGATTCATACTGATGACAGTGGAAAGAGAAATACAGTGCTTGCAGAGAGAATCTGTAGCTATTATGACCAGTATCAAAGCCGGAATAAGCCTGCGCAGGAAATAGAACAGTTAAAACTTGCAGTATGAAAATTTGAAGAAATATTACAATCTCAGAGAAATGCAGACTATTACTCTATGTAGGGTTTTCGTCTGCTTTTATTTTGGACAGAAATCGAAAGGAGCAGAACGAATGAAATCAATCTTATATGACAAATCAGAAGCTGTTGCAGCACTCAACCGGGTGGAAGGATTTAATCCTGTGGAACTTGCAAGAAGACTGGAAAAGGAAGGACAGGAAGACCAGCTGTATCTGGATGTGAAATACCGGAAACTCTGGTTCCGTCTGGTATATCCCATGGGAAAGATTATTAGTATTGTCCGCAGTTTTTCAGAAAATGCAGCTTTGGTGGAAGCGAGAATTTATCTGGATAAGTGTGACGCAGAGGATAACTTTATTGCTAATGCGTTTTCACAGAAATTCCGGTCAGAGGATCCGAATTTTGGAGCGAAATTTCTGGAACTTGCGGAAACGGCTGCTGTCGGACGGGCACTGTCAGATGCCGGGTTTGGACTTCAGTTTGCGGATGTAGGTGAAGAAAATGATCCGGAACAGGTGGATGCCGGGATTCAGATTCCGCAGTCATCTCAAAATTCAGGAACTGTGCAGAGTCCTTATAGCGGGAATCGGGCTGATTATCAATCGACTGAAAATACGTATCAACAGCCTGAAAGGCAGATGACGGGTGGTTCCATTCCGCCGATGCAGCTACAGTCTGGCATGATGGGACAGTTCTTCCAACAGGCACAGGCAAATGGCTCCATCATCGGTCAGCCATCCATGCAAAATACCTATGGCCAGCAGCCGGGAATGAATTCCATGGCGACAGGTACAGTGGGAATTGCGCTAGACGGTTCCCTACCGGTAGAAGAACTTCTGCAGCATATGACTTATGAGCAGGCGGTGCAGGTTGAGATTCCGGGCAAAGGGAAATATGGCGGCAAGACTATGGGCCAGGTGGCAAAAGAAAGTCCGCAAAGTCTGGACTGGTTTGCCAGAAGTTATTCCGGAAATAACAATGCGGTTCCGGCTGCAGCTAAATTTTTGTTAAATAAAGCATTACCAATGGCAGGATAGTGGATTCTGCCTGTTAAGACCCACAGTCAGCTATCTGGCTGCAGGGGAAAGGAGGCTTGAATATGGATGTATGACATGTCAGGGTTTGATTACGATATCCGCGATGTGGTGCGTGTACTGAATCTGCAGGTGCGTCGGAAAAATCCCAGTTCCTATGATGTGGACTGTCCTTTCTGCAACCATAAAACGGGAAAGATGAATGTCAATATCAGGAAAAACGTCTTCCGTTGTAATTATTGCAATGAGCAGGGGGGAATGTTGGATTTATACGCCAAATTATATGGACTCTCCAAGGCAGAAGCAAATCGGCAGATCCGGGAGGCATTAAACCTGGGACAATACCGGGATGATTATAAGATTCCGGAGAAAAAGCCGGAGCCTGAGATTCCCGAAAATAGTGACCGTGCATCGGATGCGGAAATCAACCATACCTATTCCATGCTGCTTTCCTATCTTACGTTATCAGAAAAGCACAGGGAAGACTTGCTGGCGAGAGGGCTTACGGACGAGCAGATCGAGATGCAAAGATATCGGAGCGTTCCTCTCTTTGGATTAAAAAGTCTGACCAGGAAACTACAGGAAAAAGGATGTATGGTAGAGGGAGTGCCGGGATTTTATCAGGATCAGGATGGAAAATGGACGATTCATTTTTCAGCAAAGAATTCCGGATTCCTGATCCCGATTCTTTCCATGGAAGGTCTGATCCAGGGATTTCAGATCCGGCTGGATCATGTGACAGATTCCAGAAAGTATATCTGGTTTTCTAGTGTAAATTACCAATATGGAGTCTCATCTGGCAGCCCGGTTCATGTAATCGGGAATTTGGATGCGAAAGAAGTGTATGTGACAGAAGGCGCTTTAAAAGGAACCATTGCTCATTATCTATCCGGAGCTACGTTCTTATGTATGCCCGGAGTGAACCAACAGCGGAATCTTCGCCCAATTTTGGAGAGCCTTTCCAAAAGAAATCTTCAGCTTGTGTATGAGACTTATGACATGGACAAGAAGATGCCGGTTGTCTGTGATAGACAGTATAGTAAATGCAGCGAATGCACGCAGAGTAACAGGATTGGAGAGTGTCCTTATAAGGTAAAAAAAAGGGAAATCATTCAAAGTGGGTGCAGGAAACTGTACGAACTTTGCAGGGAATGCTCATTACCGGTGAAGCGCATGCTTTGGAATACGGATGAAAACAAAGAATGGCGTGGACAAATCAAAGGAATTGATGATCTATATTATGATTTGTACATAAATCAGACAGATAAAATGTCTCAAAGATTATAGAAACTGGAGGACCGGAGTATTCTGCTCTGGTCTTTCTTGAAAGGAGAAGATTTATGAAAGGCAAAAGAAATGTACCACTACTGTTTATGATGATTGCATCGTTCATTATATTTATATTTGCCGTAGGCAAATTAATAGGAATTTTTCTGGAGTATCAGAAAGGCGATCGTACGTATGAAGAAATTATGGAGTACGTACAGGATCCAGAAACAGATGAGCAGGGTAAAAATGATCCGGATCCAGAAGATGATTCAGGATTTACGTTCCTTCAGGTAGATTTTGAAGGATTAAAGGCTCAGAATCCGGATGTGGTAGCATGGATCCAGATACCGGCACTGGACATTAGTTATCCGGTTGTGCAGGGAAAGGACAATTCTTACTATCTGCATCATATGTTTGATGGGAAGGAAAACAAGAATGGCAGTATCTTTATCGACTATCATAACCAGCCGGAGTTTACGGACAGTAATACGATTGTGTATGGGCATAATATGAAGAATGGAAGTATGTTCGGAACGTTGGACAGATATCAGGAAAAATCGTTATTTGAGAAGTATCCTTGCTTTTATATCTATCTTCCGGACGGCATCTTAGAGTACCGGATCGTATCCAGCTATGCGGGAATGACAGGAAGTGTGGGTTTCACTTACCGATTTCCAGAACTGGAAGATTATCAAGACTTTTTGGAAAAGATTATATCCTACGCTGCCTATGATACAGGAACGGAAGTTACGGATACGGATCATATCGTTACGCTTTCTACCTGTGTCAACTCGGATCGAAATTATCGATACCTGGTGCATGGAAAACTGGAGAGGAACATAAAGATGTATAATGAATGAAGGCATCGGCAGCTATTGCTGGTGCCTTTTCACATTTTTTGAGGGTGTGGTTGCGTTTTACGTAGGTAGTACGTACAGAGTAAGTAGAAAGAAAAAAAGGAGTGATCATTTATGATTAAGAAATTAAGAGTAGCCGTAGATCAGGGCAACCGTAATATGAAGACCTGTAATCATGTATTCACGACAGGACTGACAGAAATGGATAAGAAGCCTGCTAGGGGCGAGGTATATCTGCGGTATCAGGACAAGTATTATACGCTCAGCGAACGCCGTATCCCATATCAAAGGGATAAGACTTCAGACTCCCGATTTTTTGTGCTTACATTATTTGCAATTGCTATGGAATTGGAAGACAAGACACAAATTCAGCCAGATGATGTGATTCAGATTGAACTTCCAATCGGACTTCCGCCAAAGCATTACAAGGAGCTGTATGACAGGTATGAAAAATATTTTAAGGGTGATGGAAAAGTGTTTCAGGTGGAATACTGTGGAAAGGAATATCATCTGTGTATGAAAGATGTGAGGGCTTTTGTGCAGGATTTAGCTGCCATGATGACAAAAATGGATAAGATTGGGGAAGCCCCGAAAGCAGTAGGAATTGATATTGGGGGATTTACAACAGATTATCTGCTATTAAGAAGAGGAAAGCCAGATATGGATTACTGTGATTCATTGGAAAAGGGCATCATTACTATGTGTAATGAGATCATTTCCAAAGTCAACAGTGAATATGACATGCTGCTGGAAGAAATAGATGTGGAAAGTATCATTCGTGGGAAAACAGAGTTTTATGATGAGTATGTAGTCCGGGCGGTTGAGAATATGGTACAGGACTATGTCACAGATCTTCTGAATAGTATTCGTGAACGAGGTGTGGATACGAAATCTGCTTATACCGTTTTCATTGGCGGCGGCTCTATTCTGCTCAGGCGATTTTTAGAGAAATCAGACCGTTTGGGACGTTATCTGTTCATTGATGACCTACGTGCCAATGCAAAAGGGTATGATCTTCTGTATCGTATGTATGAAAGCAGCAAATAGAATGGGAAGTGATTGTTGTGACAAAAAAGAACCCCAATAAATTCACGATTGGATTTAAGAAGAATAATGCTTCCCATCAAAAAGTCGTTGAGATTTTAAATAATACGGAAGATAAGGCGGATTTCATTGCCAGCGCAGTACTTCATTATCTTGGCGAGGGAAAAGAAACTGATTCTTTGAATCCGGACAAGTCTTTCCTACTGCCATTGATTAAAACAATTGTAAAGAAAGAGATTCAAGAAGCAATCTCGGAAAAGAAATATGTCACTGAAGAAAGGGCAGCTCCGGATGAGAAAGTCATGGATCTGTCTGGTTCAGAAGAGGAACCGATTGTTCTTGATGATCATATTATAAGAAATATTTCAAATGCATTGGATGCATTCCGAGGTATATAGAAAAGAAGCAGCCCTTGATTGGGCTGCTTCGAATTTTGTCGAAAAGTTTTTCAATTCATAAGTCATTCATAACTGGCTCATAAGTCGCTCATAAATGGCCATTCTATAATCAAACAATGGTGAAGTGGAGAATGAAAAGAATTACTTTTGTTTTCGGAGACCTTCAAGGAGTCCACGGAGCGTATGTAAAGCCAGTTGTTTTTCTTCATCTGTACAATCATTTAATTCATAAATGATCTGTTCGATATAAGGATCTGCAGGTGGATTGTCGTGGAAGATGACGGAATCAAGCGAAATATTCAAGTATTTGGCTAATAGACTCAGAGTTTCAAGTCTGGGGTTAGCATTATAGTTTTCAATATCGGATATTGTGCGTAGCGAAACGTGCACATTCTCAGCTAGAGTATTCTGTGAAAGATTTCTGCGAAGGCGCTCTTCTTTGACCAGATCTCCGAGCAATTTCTTAACCATCATTTTCATCACCTCACTTAATGCATATATTTTACTCTAGTTCGGCAGTATATGAAATGTGTTATGCTGCGTGAACTAGAGCGATATAATGCGTGAAGTGAATAGAGAATAAGAATGTTATTTGGGAGAAGAGTCTGATTGAGTTACACAGATCGGTATAGACATAGCAAGAATTTATTAAAAAAATCTTATACCAATATGTGGAACACCCTTCTGGTGAGTATGCGGAATATGCGTTAATAACATGTGGTTTAGCACATAAAATAGTATGGATAATATGGAAAGTCGAATTAGGTAATAGCCAATTCGACTTTCTTTTTGTTTGTCGAATATTATCGAACAATGGAATTCGGTGTCGGTCCCCGCCTTCTGGGATTTCAAAAGAAAAATGAAATCAGAATACAGGAGGATAAATAAATGGATGAACATACTTATACTGGTTCGAAAATAAAAAACCAATTTACTGCATACATACTGGCACAGATCCGGGGAACCAGACAAAATTATTTGAGAAAAATGCTGAGGATTAACAGTAATGAAATGCCGGCAGAGAATCTGATAATGGAAGAAAATAGCATTTTGGTAGAAGAGAGTCTGGAGATGGAATATCGTGAAGAACTGTTAATGAGAGAGGTAGATGGGTGCTATCCTGAATGGGACGAGATGAGGGATCAAAAACTTGTCGAGGCATTACTCTTATTGCGCGAGGATGAGAGAAAACTGATCTATCAGCATGTGTTTGAAGAACGGACGTTTGATGATATAAGCCAGATTAATGGTTTGCCACCTTACAAGGTGAAAGGAATTTATTATTATGCAATCCGTAAGATTAGAAAATGGATGGGAGGTGAAAAATCATGAATTTTGAGGAGGTGCTATTTCGAGCACAGATGGGAGATCAGGAGGCAATATTGCAGATACTGGAAATGTTTCGGCCTCTATTAATAAAAAACTCTTTGATTAATGGAAGATTTGATGAGGATTTGTATCAGGAGTTGAGAATTGAAGTACTGAAGTGTATTAGGACATATCACGAATTGGTGTAAAGAGATATTCGTTGAAATGTGCCACATTAACATGATAAACCTATTGACTTGATAGGGATTAGATGGTAATATGCGTGCCATAAAAATGCAAAGGAAAAAGGTCACGATAAAAGCTGTTGTAAGAACTAATACATTCTCTCAGATATGAGTTCAAGCAGACCCAAAAGAAAAATGTTCCGGTAATCAGCTGGATGCAAGTGTATTCTGCATTGCTAATATCTGTCAGACTAGGATGTGTCCTCTGGCAAAGGTCATGAGGCGGGAACTGAAGAAACATGGCATAAGAAAACTGAAAGTCGTGTGTTCTGAGGAAAATCCGAGACGACTGCTGGAGGATATGTCCATTAGCTGCAGAACTCATTTCAACTGTTCATCGGAAGAACAGCATAAATATATCGAGAGAAGAGACCTTTCAGGCAGTGTGGCAGTTGTCCCGATAGTCGTCGGACTGATCCTAGTGGAGAAGTGATAAAAAACCTTGCTAGAAATTATGAGGATTAGAATTATGTGGGAAATTACAGTAGAAGAACTAGAGAAGATAGAATCTAATCAAAGGATTGTTGTAGATATTCGTCCAAATGAGCAGTTTCAAAGGGGAACGTTCCCGGGAGCAGTGAATATCCCGATGGATGAATGGGAAGCACATAAAAAGGAACTGGACGTGACCAAAACCATCTATCTGATCTGTCATACTGGGGACAGAAGTCAGGAATATGTACAAGAACTGGTGAATGAGGGCTATCGTGCAGTTAATGTGGAGGGTGGCTATCGTGCTTACTTGCGTTTGTCTCTATCCAGATTCATGCAGGAGGATTCTCAGAAAGAAAAAGAGAAGAAGAAAGAAGAGATCGAACGCAGCATTATCAAAAAATATCGGCGAACAATCTGGCGGGCTTTTACCAAGGCTTTGAATGAATATCAATTGATTCAGGAAGGGGATCGGGTGGCAGTCTGTATTTCTGGAGGTAAGGATTCCATGCTTCTTGCAAAATTAATACAAGAACTGAAAAAACATGGCGAGATCAATTTTGATGCAACATTCTTGATTATGAATCCTGGATATAATAAAGATAACTGGAAAATAATTCAAGATAATGCAAAACTTCTTGGTATACCGCTTACTGTATTTGAGACAAATATTTTTGATACGGTGGCAACTATTGATAGGAATCCGTGCTATCTTTGCGCAAGGATGCGAAGAGGATATTTGTATTCAAAGGCAAAGGAGCTGGGATGTAATAAGATTGCTCTGGGACACCATTTTGATGATGTAATCGAGACAATCCTGATGGGCATGCTGTACAGTGGAAAGATTGAAACTATGTTGCCAAAACTTCATAGTCAGAATTTTGAAGGAATGGAATTAATACGTCCATTGTACCTCGTGAGGGAAGACGCAATTCAATCCTGGAGGGATTCCAATGGATTATATTTTATTCAATGCGCCTGTCGTTTTACAGAAAATTGTGTAAGTTGCGGAGGCGGAAGAGGATCTAAGAGAGATGAGATGAAGAAACTGATTGCGCAGTTTCGAAAAACCAGTGATGTAATGGATGTTAATATTTTTAATAGTGTAAAGAATATTAATTTGAGGAAAGTAATCGGATACCAGATGGATGGTGCGAAATATAATTTTCTGGATGATTATACTTGTAGTAAAAGTAACGAGTGAAGTAGATAGGTGACGGGTATGGTAGTAATAGATAAATTTCTAGAACAGCACAGTCTTACAGAGGAAGAGTATATTAAGCTACTTGAATATTGGAACGATGAAGTAGTATTTGCTAGGCTTAAAGATGAAGCGGTCCAGATTAGAAAAACATATTATGGAAATAAGGTACATACCAGAGGGGTGATAGAATTTACCAATTACTGTAGGAATAACTGCTACTATTGTGGTATTCGGAGAGATAATTGTAATATCATACGGTATCGCCTTACTAAGGAAGAGATTCTTGCATGCTGTCAGAGCGGTTATGCTCTCGGGTATCGCACGTTTGTATTGCAGGGCGGAGAAGATCCGTGGTATAAAGATGCGTATATAGTAGAAATTATTCAAGATATTAAAAAACAATTTCCAGAATGTGCTGTTACTTTATCTATCGGAGAAAAATCATATGAGAGTTATCGAAAATTTCGTCATGCAGGAGCAGATCGATATCTGCTACGGCATGAGACAGCGGATAAAGAATTGTATCATTTACTGCATCCTACATCCATGAGCAATAAGAATAGAAAACAATGCCTATATAATTTGAAAGAACTTGGATATCAGGTAGGAGCTGGTTTTATGGTGGGAATTCCAGGACAGACAATGTCTCACCTTGCAAAAGATTTGGTGTTTTTGCAGGAACTTCATCCCGAAATGGTGGGGATTGGTCCATTTATTCCTCATCATGATACAATATATGATAGCGAAACAGTAGGAAGCTTCCAAATGACATTGTTTCTGTTGGCAGTTATCCGAATTATGTTTCCCAAGATTCTCCTTCCGGCAACTACCGCATTGGGGACGGTGGATCCGCTGGGAAGAGAGAAGGGACTTGCTGTCGGAGCGAATGTAGTGATGCCTAACTTGTCACCGATAGAGAAACGTAAGTTGTATGAATTGTACGATAATAAGATTTGTACTGGTGATGAAGCGGCTGAGTGTAGACAGTGTCTCCAAAAGAGAGTAGAGAGCGTCGGATACCGTTTGGTAGAAGAGCGGGGAGATGCGATTGGATAATAGGTAAAGAGCTTAATTATAGTTTTGTTGATAGAAAGAATAATCGTTGATTAAATAAATAAGATACCAGAGGAGCAATCTTCTGGTATTCTACTTTGTTCCTTTCAAAAAATGTGCAGATTCCGGGCAAGTGATTTCCATTATTTTCTCTATCGTCAGATGTAGAAGATGGCTTTGCTCTGTATCCGCAGCTTTATAATATACTTCTTTTCCATCTCGCCTGCTGACAATCAATCCTTTGTCTTTTAGCTGGCGCAGGTGATGCGATACTGCTGGACTTGTCATATCAACCAGTGCAGAGATATTGATAACACATTCTTCGCAGTGACATAACAACCAGTAAATACGAATTCTGCTGCTATCCCCAAGTAGCTTAAACATATCTGCAACAGTTTGAAAAGTATCTGTTTTATCTAATGTTGTTTTCAACTGAGTTACTTCTTGATTATTATGATGATGGTGAGGCAAAATATCTGCAGACATTACAATGACTCCTTTCGTTTCTTATCTGTGTGCAAGTAGATTCTACCATATTCAAATCAATTAAACAAGTGCTTAAATTTTGAATAGAATAGCCCAAATGGAAATTATATTCGCCCAAATGGAAGGTTTATTATGTTACACTATTGACTTGTATTTGCCAGAATTATATAGTGAAGTAACGTTAGTTAAAAGGTTGTTTAATTGTTCATGCGAACTCCAAAAAGAACTCGTTTAGAATGTCACGATGAACAAAGGATGCATTTGTCAGAAAAATACAACAAAAAAGCAATCATTGAATTAGTGTACTGGGAATATGTTACATTTTAGTTTTTGAAGAAAAGGGAGGGGAATAAGAAAATGAAGAATGGGCTAATGCCACAAGCTATGTGGCGGTGCTTTCAGGGTTCTTTTATGCGAGAAATGTATCGTATGAGCAAAGAGAATCCACGAAAAGTAATGGCAAAGGCCAGGAAATGCTATCAGAATATTTTAGTAGATATACCAGAATTTGAAAAAGGAGATCCTTTTCTTACGAATATTTTGAGTGCAGCAATGCTGGCATCGGTATATCTGGAATTGGAAGAGAAACCAAACCTTGAACAAGTTACCGACTTTTATCATCATGCCATGACCAACAATATGATTATGAAGTGTTTCCTTAAATTGGGTAGCAAGTACACGCCAAAAGCGCAGGCAAAGTTGAAACGACAAGGTGAGGAAAGTGTGAGGCGGTCAGAAAGAAATCCTTATACATGGTGTTTTCGTTACGAAACGGGGAGGAACATTAACTGTTACTCAGCTATTTTTACCCACTGTGGTATATTGTACTTGTTGAAGCTGTTGGATATACCAGAGATTTGCCCGGCAATGTGTACTTATGATTATGATATGGCAGAATTAAGTGGTAGTACATTTATTCGTAAATTCACACTAGCTGGTGGAGAACCATGCTGCGACTGCCATTGGACAAGAAAATCCTAAAAAAGTACTTATTGTAATAAAGAGTTCTCAAGGTAGATTTTCACAATATGAAATTTTGCCTTTCGGTGTGATGTTTGCTTTCTATCGCTATGTTTGCCCTTGGTATTTTGTTAACAGGCTGTTTTTTCATCGAAGTATTTGCAACCTGGGCAATTAGCTTTGGCATCATTTCCCTCGGTGCAATTGCAATCGGCGATTTTCCTGCTGTGGGTGCATTATCTGTTGGTAAATACTTCGCTCTCGGTGACAATGCATGGGCAATGATTGCCATAGGCGATACGGAGGTCGTCGGAAGTGCGTTTCAAAAAATCGGTGAAATTTCTACATAGGATATTACCTATGTAAAACAATCGCTCAATACGATTGTTCCGACTTACCTCTCGTGGGCAAAAGAAAAATGTTATGCCAGGAGCTTGGCATTACCATATCCGAGTTAATGAATGGTAAAGCGGATAGTAGTATTCGAGAGTTTAGCGAAGAACAAATATTAGACATGATTGGGTGGATACAGTAGCTAGAAAACAGGAAATGTACATATTTGGTATACTGTTGATAGTAATGGGAATCGCATTGTTCGCTTTTTCCAGGTTGTTTGGCGGAACAGATTTTCTGTCCAGATTAATGGCAGGGATATCTGTTGGAGAGATGTCTGTTGGAGTATATATCATTGGTCGTTCACTCGCAAAATAATAGATATATTGCTTGCTACGCTAAGTAGCATAATCAGAATTAAGTAAACTGGTCAAAAATTAGAGAGGTTTTTGTGCGATGAAATTACTTGTTTATGGAGCTGGCGTTATCGGGTGTTTATATGCGGCATTGTTCAGTGATGCCGGACACCATGTTTGCATATACGCAAGAGGACAGCGGCTGGAAATTCTAAAGAAAAATGGATTGCTGTACTCTAAGGATAATAGCATTCTGAAAGCGGAATTAACGATCATTGATAAATTGGAAGATGACGATTTATATGACTT
>CAMFGH010000057.1 GCA_945949875.1 uncultured bacterium | reverse complement strand
CAGACCCGATTATCTTCACTTCGTTTTTGATGATCGGATGATAATAAAATAAAATATCCGGTCCGTGGAGTCCAATGGAAAATAATTCCGGATAGGTCTCCACGATTTTTTTCTCCGTTTCTCCAAGACAGCTTCTTACTTCCTGTCCCATTCGATAATGTGCATATGTTGATGGCATACAAAACTCCTTTCGACTCCCATACACAATCTTTTTCAATACCGGTTCTTTTTTCACACAAGAACATTATAGTGAGCGGATTCTTATAGTGTCAACAAAGTATTGCAGTGGGAACTATCTTATGTAATACACATAATCATCTTTTCTTGGAATCGGATCTTCTGCCGGTGTGGCTGCATAACCGATGGCGCAATGACCAATCCCTTCATAGTTGCCCTGAATGCCCAGATCTTCCAGAATCTTCTTACCAAACTTACTTTCAAACTCCTCTTTTGCTCTGTGAATCCAGATACTTCCCAGTCCAAGACTTGCTGCCGCATTTAACAGGTTTCCCATGACCAGCGAGCCATCGTATTTATAGGTTGGTCTATCTGTGTTTGCCAGAACGATCAAAATCACCGGAGCTCCATAAAACGGGTCCATATCCGCACCCATGATTCTTGCATTCTCCGCTGCAATCTTATCTCTCAGTTCTTTATTCGTTACTGCAATAATGATGGGGCTCTGTTTTCCCATACCAGTCGGTGCATACGTACCAGCATTGATGATGGCCTGAAGATCTTCTTCCGAAACCATTTTATCCGGCACAAAATTTCTACAGCTTCTTCTTGTTTCCAGGACTTTTAGTGTTTCATTCATGATATTACCTCCACTTTTATATTAAAATGATACAATCAGCTGCATTTTGAATTTCTCTTCTCCATATACTGCATGTGGAATATCCTTTGGCATAATCAGCGTTTCGCCGGCTTCCAGATAGAACACTTCATCAGCAACTGTAAATCTACCTTTTCCCTCTAAAACAGTTACCATAGCGTCACCACCTGCTGCATGAGTAGAGATTTCTTCTCCTTTGTCAAAAGAGAAAATCGTCATGCTTACATACTCATTCTGCACCAAAGTTTTGCTGACTACCTGACCTTCCTGATATGCAACTAAATCCTTTAATTCCAGTTTTTTCTGTTTTTCAATGTTTTTGTACATAATTTTGCCTCGCTTTCATATCATACCGTTTTTCCAACAGTTTTTCTTTTCATTTTCTATTCTCTTCGTTACTTTCCATTCCATTCCTTTTTACTCCAAAATCTTCCCATCAATAGAAATCGTTACAACCCGCCATGGAATAAATTTTCCACTTGCCTGAAGTGCTTTTCCATGTGCCGGCATAGCTGTTCTCCCTGTAGATATTATCGCTACAACGGATTGTGAAATTTTATATATCAGAAGTGGTTCCATTTTTCACGTCTGCGATGGTCGCTGCGAATTCCATCATATCCAGCTCCGGATGTTCCTTAACTTCTTTGACCCAATTCACGCAATTTATTTCGAAATCACTAAATTCTTTCCTGGTCATAACCTGTGCATTCACTTCAAAGAAGGAAATCATCTCTTCCATCTCTTCCTTGTCTTTTTTGCCCAAATTGAGCTTTCTATCCTTTTCATATAGCTTCAAAGCTCTTCGGAAATCTCCAATGCCATATTCATCATCCTGTCCATATTCATAACCATATTTCAAGGTATATCCATCTTCCAAAGTCCCGGTATAACTGATATACAACCAACCATACATGCCTTCGCAGTCAAAAAGGCCACTTCGCATATCCTTCTCTTCTGTACTGTCGAAAGCATATTTCAGATCATTCCCACCACAATCAATGGCACCATAATCAAAATAGACATCAAATGCAGTATTTAACTCATTCCAACCACTATATGGATTCTGCCACTGTCTTCCATCAAAATCACCCTTATCACAGTTATGAAAAAAGAACTGCATAGCATTATAGGCATGCAACAGCATACCATATACACCTGGATATTTATAGGATTTAGAGACGACACCTCGCATACGCTCTACATCCCCGTAGCGTCCTTCTACCTCATAGTCATAGTAAAATGCAATTTTTCCCCAATCACTCATACCTTTTCCTCCTGTTTTCAAACTTCCGCATCCAATTCCTCAAGAGCATCCATATATCCGTCCATCCAGGCAGACATTTCCATAGCCTTCGCCTCTTCATCACCGGGAGTGTCTATGTCTTCCGGCCACTCGTCACCTTCATCGATTCCCTGACTACATAGCCACTCTTCAGCCACTTCCAACCGACACACTCTACCATCATCACTTTCCAAAACCACCAATGTCATCAATGGTTCTCCGGGCATTCTTTCCTCACAGCCAAAATCAGCTTCTGCTATTTCACTTACAAACCACATTCAACTATTCTCGCTTTTCCTATTATTCAACTCTTATCTTATGTTATAATGTGTTCAAAGAAAAAACAAGCGACTCTGAATCAGGCATTTGTTTTTCCTGCGCCATTAACGAGAAAGGCACTCACCTATGAAAACCATCAAAAAAACCATATCCGCTCTGGCTGTTATCACAGTTATGCTTACCATAATCCTCTTTTGTCTGGCAAATGCCGATACCACATCCATGCTGAAGTCACCCCAAACGGTAAAAGCAGTAGCTGTAGATGCAGTGGATAAAGATACAGTGGCTGAAGATGCAGTGGCTGAAGTAGCAGAAATAGTAGCCGATGCCGGTGCACAGGCTAACATAGACACCCTATCCACAACGGAGGAGCCATCTATAGGAGAAGAACCTTCTATAGAGCCGGAAGAAGAGATTTTTCAGGAATATGATATTTCCTTAATGGCTGTTGGCGACAATCTCATGCACATGGGTGTGGTTCGTAGCGGGGTACTACCGGATGGAAGCCGCGATTACACCTTCTTATATCAAAACATTTCCGATTTTTTGGAAAAAGCTGATATCAAAATCATCAATCAGGAAACTATTCTGGCCGGAAATGAACGTGGTTTTTCCGGCTTTCCGGCATTTAACTCCCCTACCGAAGTAGGGGATGCTATTGCAAAATCCGGATTTAATGTGGTGCTTCATGCCTCCAATCACTCTGCTGACCAAGGCAAAGACGGTCTTATTTCCTGTGCGAATTTCTGGAGCGAAAACTATCCTGATATTTTGGTTCCCGGCATTTCTGCAGATGCAGAAACAGCAGGAGAAATTCCCCTGCTGAGTATCGGTGATATCACCTTTGCTATATTGAATTATACCTATGGTCCCAATATGGAAGTTCTTCCTAAATCATTGGAAGGCCACTTAAATATTCTATGCAATTACAATCCGGATAACTATCAACTGGACTTTACCACCTTAAATCCCCAGGTGATCACAGATATCCAAGAGGCAGAAAAGCTGGCTGATGTGGTCATTGTCTGCCCACATTGGGGTACTGAATATACTCCAAATCCTTCCAGCTATCAGAAAGAATTTGCACAGCAGATGACACAGGCCGGAGCCGATGTGATCATTGGAACCCATCCACATGTCACACAACCTATCGAATGGATTACTTCCGAAAACGGCAATCGTTGCCTTTGCTACTACTCTCTGGGGAATTATGTTTCCACCCAAAAAGGTGGACTCTCCATGCTGGAAGCAATGGCCTGGGTTACTTTCCATGTGAGTGAAGAAGAGGTTACCATCTCGGAAGAAACCACCGGTGTTGTTCCTCTGGTTTGCCAATATACCAGCGGACCTGTTCGAATCGAAAACATCTACCTTTTGGAGAACTACACTGCAGACCTTGCTGCATCCCATGGCATCCACGCTTACGGTGGAGTGAATCTTACCTTAGAAGATTTGCAAGGCTGGAGTCATGATATCCTGGGGGATTTTGTACTTCCCGCAGACACGATTCTTAAGACCGAAAACACACAATAATAATTCAAAAAAGGGAATCCCAAATTCAGGATTCCCTTTTTCCTTCTAACTTTCTAGTCAATCACGCTTTTAATTCCAACAATCGGGCTGTAGTCTGCCGCACTGACAATAACCCCTTTTCTGGAATTGGCTTCATGAACAATTTGTCCATTTCCAATGTAAAGTCCTACATGGGTACAGCTTCTTCCACCATTGGAACTGTAGCAGATAATATCTCCCGGCTGTATTTGTGAATAATCTATACTTCTTCCCGCACTCTGCAGTTGTCCGGTGGGCGTCCGGCTGATGGCATACCCAAAATCTCTGTAAATAAAGCAGGTAAATCCAGAGCAGTCCGTTCCAGTTACCAGGCTGGTTCCACCGTGAATATAGCGATTTCCCAGGAATTGTAAGCCATAATCAACCACTGCCTGACGAAGCTCGGCATTGGAGGAATAGGTGGTGGCCGGAAATTCTATTTTGGTTAGTACCTCCGGTGCATCTGCTTCCTGCTGCTGTGTACGCTCCATCAATGCCTGCGCCGCAGCAAGTTCAGCCGCCTCCTCCTCTATTGTTTTTGCATACACAAATTCTTCTGCAATCGTGGTATACTCTGCTGCCACATAACCATCTTTTCCATCAGCATATTCCACTTTTAACCATTCTCCCTGATTCTCAAGGAGTTTTACTTTTTCTCCATTGTCCAGATAGCCAATACGTTTTGCATCTGTAGAAGGTTCCTGTCTCACGTTTAAACGATCGGCCTGTACGCTTGCATACCTGGTTACATAGTCATCGATGACTTCCGATGCGTCCTCTCCGTATATGAAAAATTCCGACTTAATATAACCTTCCACATTGCCCGATACCACCTGAAACCAATCGTTTTGTTCCCCGGCAATTGCTAAAATCTGGGCTACTGCTCCATCATAGATTTTTCCTACTATTTCACTATCTGTGTTTGCCTCAGACCGGACATTCACATAATTTGTCACATCAGCAATAGCCAGATTGGCATATTCACTTTCCTCGTCATCCTCAGGCCCACTGTCTTCCTGATTCTCTTCCGGTACCTGGGTATCGATACCTGCCTCTTCTGCAGTCACTTCTGCCTCATGTAATTCATTATCCTGAGTAGCAACTATGCCTGCACCACCTGTCTGATCTGTATTACCTGTATCGCCTGCTCTATCTGCATGAGCTGCATACAGACACATTATCATTATAAAACAGCAGATGACAGCTGCACTCCCTATCCTTTTTCTCATAACCTTTTATCAGAACCCTTTACCTTTATCTTTTGAATACCAAAAAATATCATGTCTTATTATCTTATAATGCGTTTCATCTTTCAAGCCAGGGATGACACATTCCTTTATGTCAAATCGTTAGCACCCACAAATACTTCATAGATTTTCTGGTATCTGTATCCCTTTTTAACAACCGATGCATCCGGAACAATTACCTTTAATTCCACCAGCTGATTTATGATTTTAGACACTACATTGATCGATACTCCCGACATTTCCTGTACTTCTTTTTTCGTGAATACAATCTGTTTCATAATAACAGGCATAATTCGATACACGGAATTTCCTTTTATGGCTTCGATTGTCTTCATATCTTCCTTATAAATCTCTTTGATTCTTTCCAGTTTATAGATATATGCATTGCACTGATCGATGACACATTGCAAAAAGAATTTGATATAACCCGCCACATTGCCTCTTCTACATTCCATCAGATTTCTTTGATAGGATGGTTTGTATAATTCCAGGATCTCAGACATGTACAGAATCGGCGTACAATCATCCAAAAATGACATTTGTACCGGAATCAATGCTCTTCCTAATCGCCCATTTCCATCTTTATACGCATGTATTGTTTCGAACTGCATATGGGCTAAAGCGACATTTACCAACAATGGGTCGACAAATTCATCATTCATATATTCATACAGATTCATAAGTAGTCCATAAACCTCTTCTGGAACAGGCGGGATGAATGTTGCATTGTCCAAGGTACAACCTCTGGGCCCGATCCAATTCTGTGTGGTTCTGATTTGTCCCGGGTTTTTCTGTGAACCTCTTACGCTGTCCAGAATAATCCTGTGCATCTCATTCACAAGCTCATATCCTATTGGATTCCCTGCGTGCAGGTGTGCAGATGCATATTCTATTGTCTTTTTCAGATTCTGAATTTCCTGATTGTCATCTGTTTTTTCCATATATTTCAAGTAATACATTTCATCCTGAGAGATCTGAGTTCCCTCAATCTGCGTTGATTTGTAACTCTCATTCAGAATAACGGAATCTAAAAAGAAGCCAGCGTCAAACTCCAAAGAGTTTATTAACGACTTATATTCTCCATATTTCACGTTCGCCTCGGATATTAGTCGAAGCATTTCTTTATCTATTTTGTATTCCAATGGCATTGATTTTGCTTTATACGGTTCCATACAATCCGAACTCCTTTCATTTACAGTGTAATATTACCACTTATCAACAAAAAAATCACTGTTTTTTAAAAAAACAGTGATTTTTTTCATTATCTATTTGGAAGTACATTTCCCTCATGATTCACAATATGTTTAATCGAGTTCTCAACCATATCTGAAATTGCATTTTCGGTATAAAAAGCCATATGTGGGAGCATCAGTACCTGAGGATAATCCTTCAAAATAGACATTTCTCTATTGCCTACCGTCCGGTATTTATAATCCCCGTAAAAGATTCCAAGTTCGTTCTCGATCACGTCCAGACCTGCTGCCCCTACTTTTCCACTCTCCACAGCATCCAAAAATGCCTGTGTGTCAATGATACTGCCACGGGCGGTATTGATGATGATGACACCATCTTTCATGGTTTTTAATGTCTCTGCATTTACCATATGAAAGCTTTCCGGCGTAGCCGGTGTATGGAAGGTAATAATATCTGACTGTGCAAACAATTCTTCCAAAGAAACATAGGTTGCAATGGAAGATGCAGTCTCATTTCGGAATGGATCATAACAGAGCAGTTTACATCCAAAACCTGTCAGGTTTTTCAGTACATGGGTTCCAATACGACCTGTACCTACTACGCCCACTGTCAGATTCCCGATTTCCATTCCGATATTTCCGGGGAGAGAATAATCCATCCCTTCAGCACGTTTGATGATGGATTTCATCTTACGAAGACACATCAGCATCAGCATAACCGTATAATCTGCAACACTTCCTGTGGAATAAGTCACATTGCTGACCTGCATACCTGCAGCTCTGGCTGCTTCCAAATCGATGTGGTCATAGCCAATGGTTCTGGTAGAAATATGCTTGATTCCCATTTCCTTCCAGGCATTTATTATCTCTGCAGTGGTTGGCTGGGTGATAATCGTTACTCCCTCACAGCCCTGGGCCAGATGGGCATTTTCCACCGTCTGGGGCACCGGAATCTTTACAATCTCCACATCATATTCCTTAGCAAATTTCTCAAAATATTTTCCTTCATCAAATTCCCGATAATTATATGCAGCTATTTTCATCGCAGGTCTCCTCTCTCAATTTTTCCACACCGGATTACAGTATCTTCCGGATTAACATACTGTTTTTCTATCAAAAGTTCTCCGATTTCATCTGCAGTAATCCTGCCCTTCAGCGGATTTTTCACACCCTCGATTCTACCCATGATCTTCGCATTTACTTCACTTCTTTCAAAAGAAAGATCCGTTTCTTCCATGGTGCAATCCTCCAGTATCAGCCCTTTACAGTAGCAAAGTGGCTGTGTTCCAATGATTTTGCAACGGACAAACCTCAGATTTTCAGAATACCATCCCAGATATTCTCCCTTCACTATACTATCCACCACAGTAACATTTTTGCCATGCCAAAAAGCATCTTTGGTATCCAGTACAGAATCTGTTATGGTCATATTTTCCACATACTGAAAAGAATACTTCCCTTTCATTTCCAAATGATCAATGGTTACCTTTTTACTTTCAAAGAAAGGGTACTCCGATTCCAGCTTTGTATGTTTCACCTGGATTTGACTGCATCTCCAGAAAACCTCCGGGGATACAATGTCACAGTTTCTCACTTTTATATCAGAACATTCTCGGAATGCTTTGATACCATGCATTGTGCAATCCTCTGCAGTGATATCATCATCATACCAAAGAGCCGCCCTGCATCCTTCTGTCATCCTGCTCTTCTTTATAATGCCTTTATGTACATGCCAAAATGGATATCTTAGATTGAAAAAACAATCCTCCACTTCCACGTTACTACATTCTTTGAAGGCGGATTCCCCGTCCTTTGGTCCATCAAAAATGCATTTCTGCACTTTGGTATCTGAGATGCCATAGAGTGCTCTCTCTTCATCAAACTGCTTATCATAGATGATTTTCTCCATCGTTACTCTCTCCAGGTTTCTATTCTTTCTATCTTTATCTTTCTGCGCCATATTCCGGCTTTTTCACTTTGGTTTTTCAAATTTGATTTGAGACTTTAGCGTTTGGGTCTGAAAATAAACAGTAAGACTGCTTTGCATATGTTATCTGCAATCATACAAATCCATACTGCTGTCAGTCCCAGTCCGAATATTTTAACGCAAAGAAATGTCCCTACGATTCTGACTCCCCACATGCTAAAGGATTCGCAGACAAAAATATGTTTTGTTTGTCCCATTCCATAGGAAATTCCTTCCAGCACAATCATCAGCCCAAAGAAAATTTCCGAGAAAGAGACCAGCTTTAACATTTTGCTGCCAATGATGACAACTTCTGTGGAGTTGGTAAATATCTGCATAAACGGATATGCAAAGAGAAACAGCAATGTCCCATTTACAAGCATAATGACCATCGTCATCAGAATCGTCATTTTTCGGGTGGCACTTAATTTTGCTGTATTACCTTCCCCCAGTGCATTTCCTATCAAGGTACTGGTAGCAGCTCGAAGTCCATAACCCGGTATGTATACAATCTGCTCTGCTGTAACAGCTATGGAATGAGCAGCAAAAATTATTGTCCCCATCCCTGAAACCATACCTGCAAAAACAATATATCCCATACAGCTTACAACGGTTGCACCTAACACCGGATATCCAATCGGAAGGGATTCCATCCATATATCCTTATCCGGCTTCAAATCCACAAAGGAGGGACGAAGTTGTTTCTTGCTCAGCATCATCAGAAACATGGCAATTCCACCTATCCCAAAGCTGATACAGGAAGCTATGGCTGCTCCCACAACACCCAATCCTAATCCATAAATAAATACAAAGTTTAGTATCACATTCAGGATATTTTCCGCCACGCTGATATACATGGGCGACCTGGTATCTTTCAGAGAACGTATCATAGCTGCAAATACTCTGGCCGATGTTCTAAAAATGAGTGTAATGCTTGTGATGGAAAAATACAAACTGGCAGGTCTTACAATATCCTCCTCAACACCCATCCAAATAGGAATAAAGGGAGACAACACCAGTGCCAGAATCTCTAAAATGACTCCCACAACAAATGCATACAATATAGATTGTCCGGCAAGTTTCTTTAACTTCTCATCCTGGCCGGCACCATTTGCCTTGGATGCTATTGCAAGCATAGCAATCGCTATGGCCCCCGGAATCGAGTTAATCAGCCAGCCTATGCTTGTAGTGGTACTGACTGCCGCTGTGGCTTTTTCTCCCAAACGCCCAACCATGGCTGTATCCACATACTGAAGTAATGTAGCAAATACCTCTTCCAGGATAGTCGGTATGGATAACGTGATTAAGGATACAAGAGCAACTTTGTAATCCGCTTTCTTTAACCGCATTGTCCTCCTATACCTCCTCCTTGTTTGCGTTTTATCCATTTTCAATATACGTACCTCTCCTAGTATGGTACTTCTCAACTGATTTAGCAAGAGCAATTATCATTCTACTTTCATAATAATTATGATGCATTTTTATAATAATCGTGGTTCCGCTTTCCTGATAGGTTCCACAATCTCAAATATTCCACCCAACGTGGTCCAAAGAAAAAATCGGTATGAAATCCAGTTTCGGATTCCATACCGATTCACTATATTTTGCCGATATAAGACACATTAAATATCGTCCTTGCAGATCAATGTGACACCTTTTTCAAGAAGTGCTCTTTCTCCGGCAGCCACATCATCAATTCTGAATACCACATATGCGCCCAGGTCTTTTGCAGTAAAAGCATAGGAATATTCCACATTAATCTGCGCCTCATCGAATACAGTAAGCACCTTATGTAATGCACCTGCATTATCGTCCATCTTCACAGCGATGACATCTGTTGTCTTACAGATGGTATCTGCTCCCAGAGCAGCTTTTGCCTTATTGGTATCAGACACGATCAATCTGAGAATACCGAAGTCTTTTGATTCTCCAATGCTGAGAGCGCGAATATTAATGCCTGCATCTGAGATCGTCTTTACTGCCTCAGATAATTGTCCCTGTCTATTCTCTAAAAATACGGAAAGCTGTTTAATTGCCATAGCACTACCTCCATTTTATATTAACTTACGTTTATCGATCACACGTACTGCTTTGCCTTCACTTCTGGCAATGGTCTTAGGCGCAACAAGATGAATTTTTGCACCGATTCCCAGCATTGCCCGCATAGCATCTGCAAGCTTCTTCTCCATTGCCTGAATATCCGATACCTTATCTGACATCTGATCTGCAGAAAGCTCAACATTCACATCCAGTGTATCTGTGTTTTTCACACGATCTACTATGATCTGGTAGTTTGGAGCATAACCCTGGTTCAAAAGAACTGTCTCAATCTGGCTTGGGAATACATTGACACCACGGATGATCATCATGTCATCACTACGTCCCATTGGCTTGCTCATCTTCACATGGGTTCTTCCGCAGGAGCATTTCTTTCTGGAAAGAACACAGATATCTCTCGTTCTGTATCTAAGAAGTGGGAATCCCTCTTTATCCAGAGAGGTAAACACCAGCTCACCCTTCTCTCCCTCCGGCAGAACCTCTCCGGTCTCCGGATCGATGATTTCTGCATAGAAATGGTCTTCATTGATATGCATACCGGTCTGTTCTTCACATTCAAAGGATACACCCGGACCAGAAGTTTCTGTAAGGCCGTAGATATCGTAGGCCTTGATTCCAAGACTGTTCTGGATGCTCTGTCTCATCTCCTCTGTCCATGGTTCTGCGCCAAAGATACCTGCTTTCAGCTTATTATCTTCCGGTTTGTAACCCTTTTCAGCAAGTGACTCACCGATAAATGCAGCATAGGATGGGGTACAGCACAAAATAGTGGACTGAAGGTCCATCATAAACTGAATCTGTCTGTCTGTATTACCGGATGACATAGGCAGTGTAAGGCACCCAACCTTATGAGAACCGCCATTTAAACCGGGACCTCCGGTAAAAAGACCGTAACCGTAGCACACCTGAACAACATCTTCATTGGTTCCACCTGCCGCTACAATTGCTCTGGCACAACATTCCTCCCACATATCAATATCTTTCTGGGTATAGAATGCAACCACTCTCCTTCCGGTGGTACCTGAGGTAGACTGAATTCTTACACAGTTTTTGATGTCTGTTCCCAGAAAACCATAGGGATACGCATCTCTCAAATCTGCTTTGGAAATAAACGGAAGCTTCTTAATATCATCAATTGTCTGGATATCTTCCGGTTTTACGCCCTTCTCATCCATGAGTTTTCTATAATACGCTACGTTTTCATATACGTGCTTTACCTGTTTTTTGATTTTTTCATTTTGAATCTCAACAATCTTCTCTCTTGAGGCTGTTTCGATTTCTTCCTGGTAGTATCTCCCCATACCTTTTTCCTTTTCCCTCTCTTTAAATTAGTAGTTGTATCCTAAATCAAAAGCCTTTATGTTGATATCAACAAACTGCGGCTTAACAGTTTCCTTAATCGCCTGAATCCATTTGTCATAGCTGATATTTAAGTATTTTGCCATTCTACCCATCAAAACGATGTTCGTAGACTTTCCGTTACCGGCCTGTGTTGCCAAATCATAAGCATCAATGCCATCCACGCAAACCCCTTTTGCCTCCAGTTCATCCAATACCGTCTCCGGATATTCTGCAGCCCCCATAATAACCGGCATAGGATCGATGGACTGCAGATTCACGATAATCTTCCCGTCCTTCTTTAAGCAGGAAGCATATCTGGCTGCTTCGATTTTCTCAAATGATACGATAAAGTCTGCTTCTCCATCCGTTACAATAGGAGAATATACCTTATCTCCATATCTGACATAAGTAACAACAGAACCGCCTCTCTGGCTCATTCCGTGCACTTCACTTACTTTTACATCATATCCTTCATTGGTAAGAAGTACGCCCAAAAGCTTACTGGCCAGCAGGCTTCCCTGGCCACCTACTCCTACGATCATCACATTCACTGTTTCCATACTTTATTCCCCCCTTTCTATTGCTCCGACTCTGCACATCTGTGTACATACCTCACAGCCAACACAAAGGGAATTATCAATCACTGCCTTGCCATTCTTAAAGCTTACAGCAGGACATCCGATTTTCAGGCAGCTCTTACAGCCAACACACTTATCCTCTTTGATTTTCACAGGTGCCTTTGGTTTCACATACTTCAGCAGCATACAAGGTCTTCTGGAAATGATAACAGAAGGTTCTTCCACTGCCATTTCTTCGAGAATAACATCTTCACACTCCTGCAAATTGTATGGATCCACAACTCTTACTCTGTGAATACCGAGGGCCTTGCACAGTTCTTCCAGGTTCACTGCTGCTGCAGGGTCCCCTTTAATATTATAGCCCGTGGTAGGATTCTGCTGATGTCCTGTCATACCGGTTATAGAGTTATCCAGAATAATGACAGTGGAGTTGGATGCATTGTATGCGATATTCACTAGGCCTGTCATACCGGAATGCATAAAGGTGGAATCTCCTATGACGCAGACAGATTTTTTCTCTGTCTCCTGTCCACCGACTTTATTGAAACCATGAAGTCCTGATATGGAAGCTCCCATACAAAGAGTGGAATCCAGCGCCATCAATGGTGGGGCACTACCCAGGGTATAACACCCGATATCACCCAGTGTGGTAATCTTATTTTTGGATAACACGTAAAACAATCCTCTGTGAGGGCATCCTGCACACATCACAGGAGGTCTGACCGGTATCTCTGTGTCCGTAGTAACTACGGCCGGTGCTTCCATGCCAAATGCTGCCCGGATGGTTGCCTGGGAGAACTCACCGATTGGGGAAAACAGTTCCTTACCGATACAGGGAATTCCCAAAGCTTTTACATGGTTCTCAATGATACCATCCAGCTCTTCGATCACATAAAGCTGATCTACTGTTGCAGCAAAGTCCTTGATAGCCTGCACCGGAAGGGGATTCACCATTCCCAGCTTCAATACGGATACGGTATCGCCAAATACTTCTTTCACATATTGATAACAGGTTCCGGAACAAATGATACCCTTATCCGTACTACTGCCTTCGATTCTGTTCAGATATGTATGATCGGCGTAATCGGTGAGCTTTTGCATTCTTTCTTCCACAAAAGGATGCCTTTTCTTCGCATTGGCCGGAACCATGATATATTTCTGAGGATTCTTCTCATAAGTTCCAACCTCTTTTTCTACTCTCTCGTTCAGTTCCACCATGCTCTGGGAATGTGCAATACGGGTACACATACGAAGCAAAACCGGTGTATCATATTCCTCTGATATCCGAAATGCTTCTTTGGCATACTCTTTTGCTTCCGCAGAATCCGCCGGCTCCAGCATTGGAACCTTGGCACCTATTGCATAATGTCTGGAATCCTGCTCATTCTGGGAAGAATGCATGGCAGGGTCATCTGCAACGATCATCACAAGACCACCGTTCACACCTGTATAGGAAAGAGTAAACAAGGGATCTGCAGCCACATTCAGGCCAACATGTTTCATGGCGCAGGCAGCTCTTGCACCTCTCAAGGATGCGCCAAAAGCCACCTCTGCAGCTACTTTTTCATTGGGTGCCCATTCGCAGTATATGTCATCATATGTTGCTACTATTTCTGTAATTTCAGTAGAGGGGGTTCCGGGATAAGAAGATACTATTTTCACCCCAGCCTCATAAAGTCCGCGTGCAACAGCTTCGTTGCCCAACATCAGTTTTTTCACGGAAACACTCCTTTCGCTTTGTCTTTTTAAAATCGTGTTTTGAGCCCAATTGCTCTTTTTAGTTTAGTATATTAACGTTGTAAATTATTATATTATACTTTGGGGAAAATAGGAAGAAAAACCTTCATCGTAGTACATTGGATCTGGAATAGATGTAAAACAATTCCTGCGTATAGGAATAGCCTTTTTGATCATTTCTTCTACGGTTCTGTAATCTTCCGGTTTTTCATTTCGTATCAACATTTCTGTCCCTTTCCTGGTTTTTATGTTCTCAATCTATGAGTGCAACACATTTATGAGCGCAGCACATCCATTACATTCTCACTGATTTTTTTGCACTACTCTCATAGCGTACTTTCTCTCTTTCGGAAAAATTACGATACCGTACTGTCATAAACAATCACTTTGGAATACGCTTTTAACAATTGCATCTCCACCAAAAATATCCTGTGCAAGAAAAGCAGTAATTGAGCACTGTCCAAGCGTCATATTTTCTACAAGAACGGCACCATATATACCGGCAGATAATGAATACCATTCTCCCATTTATAATCTTTGGTATGCACAACATATTTGTCTCTAATACGACTCCTACACTTTCCACAGAATACATCCAACGATTTATGTTCTCTGTAGTTTCCTGACTTCACTTCAATTGGACTAATTTTATCTCCGGTAGAGAGCAAGAAATCTACCTCATACAAATGATTTGATGTCTCACTTGGCATTGTATAATAAAACAAATTGTTTCCCTTTGCTATCAGCATCTGCGCGACAACGCTTTCGTATACATATCCCAGATTCGCTTCTAATTTATCCGAAAGTAGCTTATTATAGATTACATTTTCTGTATAATTTTTATCCTTAAATGCAAGCGTCACAAATAATCCCACATCAGATGTAAATAACTTATATCGACCTGCATCTTTTTCTAATGACATTCCTATGCCTGGATTATTTGCATGATATGCGATATTTACCGTGTAAGAATTAAGTATATCCGGCACCAACTGGCGAACTTGTTCTGCACGCATACCATCTCTGGCATTTGCTAACACATATCTGGATGCATTTCCACTAAGACTTGCCGGAATCGCATCATATATATCTCCTGCAAGGCCAGTTCCGTCTATCTTTGTGAAATCTTCTTCATATAAGTCTACAATTTCTCGCTTTGTCTCATCAACCACCTGCAGATTATTATGCTCTAAATATGTTTCTACCGCCTGTGGCATTCCGCCAACAAGCATATACAATCTAAAAATACGCATTAGATTTCTATGCATAGTATTTCCTGCAGCCTTTTTATTTTTTAGCAGCATTTTAATTGTATCTGCTGTAATTTCATCACCAATAGCCCATAAGAACTCTTCAAAATCCATCGGATACATGGATATCTTATGTTCCTCACTAGGAATCAATATATCCTTCGTATTCTTTTTTATGGACAACAGCGAACCCGTTTCAATATACTTATATCTTCCGTCAGCAACAAGATACTTGATTGCCTGTCTGGCCTTTGGCAACAACTGAACCTCATCAAATATAATTACCGATTCATTCTCATATAATCTGACTCCAGTTAGCTGCTGTAATTGCAGAAAGAAAAAGTCCAAGTTATACGTATCATCAAATAATTCTATAATTGCTTTACTTGTATGCGCAAAATCAATCAGAATATAGGATTTAAATTCCTTTTTGGCAAATTCCTCCACTATCGTTGACTTTCCAACTCGTCTGGCACCCTTTATCAGAAGCGCATATTTATCACTTCTTTTTTCCTTCCACTCAAGTATCTCATCATAGATTTTCCTTTTAAACACTGTTTTATCCATGTAAAGTCACCTCTCTGAGCATAGTATAACGCAAATCCCCATTCGTGTAAATCCAAATTCCGCGTAAATCCCCATTCGTTTATATGCATTTTTTACGCAAATCCCCGTTCAACAAACGTTACGCTGCAATTATTTCATCTGCACCAAAAGCCATCCATCTCAGCTTTACTAAGCTTTCTGGATGCACTTGCCTTTGCTCTAGGCAATTCCTTCTTGATGTTTTCTTCATTATGCCGAAAACATACTTTGCCATTCTTCTTTTTCATAGCTTACCTCCTTGTTTAACGTGCAATACACTTTATTGGTGATTTAAGCATACCATTCGTTGGAATATAAATCCGATTAAAGAAAAACAAAAAAAATAAAGCACTTTATCAGGGAAAAAGTGCAATAAAAAACTCCTTTTCAAGGAAGAATCTTGTAGTACCAGACCCTCGGACATATATATCAATATATGAAGCTTTTCTTTATATACTATCTGTATATCATTCCGCAAAACAAAATATCTTTATTTTCGTCTTGTGCATAGAACACTTTTAATATATAATTGTTTTATAGATTGGAGGTTTAATTATGAATAGAGATACTCTGAAACAGATCATGGTTGATCAGAAGGATATTTACTTGAACAATCCATTAATTTCCAGACATTATCCTTTGGAAGAAAATATAAACTATTGCT
>CAMFGH010000056.1 GCA_945949875.1 uncultured bacterium | reverse complement strand
GATGGTATTCTCAGTTGCGACTGCACTGATTCCGTTCCTTCAGAACGATGATGCGCACCGTGCCCTGATGGGTTCCAACATGCAGCGTCAGGCAGTACCCCTTCTGTTCCCGGAAGCTCCGGCAGTTGGTACCGGTATGGAACAGAAAGCAGCAGTTGACTCCGGTGTTTGTGTCATTGCAAGAAAATCAGGTACCATTACCTATGTTTCATCCAAAGTCATCAAAATGACATGTGATGATGGAGAGCCGGATGAATATCATTTGACAAAATTTGCCAGAAGTAACCAGTCTAACTGCTACAACCAGAAACCTATTGTAAACAAAGGTGATCATGTGGAAGCAGGTGAGGTGATTGCAGATGGTCCTTCCACCGCACAGGGTGAACTGGCTCTGGGTGAAAACCCACTGATCGGTTTCATGACCTGGGAAGGTTATAACTATGAAGATGCTGTCCTGATCAGTGAAAGACTGGTTCGGGAAGATGTATATACTTCTGTTCATATCGAAGAGTATGAAGCAGAAGCCAGAGATACCAAGCTTGGTGCAGAATGTATTACAAAAGACGTACCGGGTGTTGGTGATGATGCTCTGAAAGATCTGGATAGCAACGGTATCATCCGTATCGGTGCGGAAGTACGTGCCGGTGATATTCTGGTTGGTAAAGTAACTCCTAAGGGAGAAACAGAACTGACTGCAGAAGAAAGACTGCTTCGTGCAATCTTTGGTGAAAAAGCAAGAGAAGTACGTGATACTTCCCTGAAAGTACCTCATGGTGAATATGGTATCGTTATTGATGCAAAAGTATTTACCAGAGAAAACGGGGATGAATTATCACCGGGTGTAAATATGGCAGTTCGTATTTACATTGCCCAGAAGAGAAAAATCTCTGTAGGTGATAAGATGGCTGGTCGTCACGGTAACAAGGGTGTTGTATCCCGTGTATTGCCGGTAGAAGATATGCCATACCTTCCAAATGGTCGTCCTCTTGATATCGTACTGAATCCACTTGGTGTACCTTCCCGTATGAACGTTGGACAGGTATTGGAAATCCACCTTTCCCTGGCAGCAAAAGTACTTGGCTTTAATGTGGCCACACCGGTGTTTGACGGTGCAAAGGAAATCGATATTGAACAGACTCTGGAAATGGCAAATGATTATGCCAACACAGAGTGGGAAGATTTTGAAGCAAAATATAAAGATGTGGTATTACCTGAGGTAATGCAGTATCTCTATGATCACAGAGATCATCGTGCGTTATGGAAAGGTGTTCCGATTACAAAAGATGGTAAAGTAAGACTTCGTGATGGTAGAAGCGGTGAATATTTTGATGCACCTGTTACAATCGGTCACATGCATTACTTGAAACTCCACCATCTGGTAGACGATAAGATTCATGCTCGTTCTACCGGTCCATATTCTCTGGTTACACAGCAGCCTCTGGGTGGTAAAGCTCAGTTCGGTGGTCAGCGTTTTGGTGAAATGGAAGTTTGGGCACTGGAAGCATACGGTGCATCTTATACACTGCAGGAAATCCTGACAGTGAAATCCGATGATGTAGTAGGTCGTGTAAAGACATACGAAGCTATCATCAAGGGAGACAATATCCCTGAACCGGGTATTCCTGAATCCTTCAAGGTATTATTGAAAGAGTTACAGTCTCTTGGTCTGGATATCAGAGTGCTTCGTGATGACAACACAGAAGTTGAAATCATGGAGAACATTGATTATGGCGATACAGACTTCCGTTTTGAAATGGAAGGCGAGTCCAGAAACTATGACCAGAAGGGAGAATCTTTCGACGGTTATCAGAAGCAGGAGTTTTCAGAAAGCGGCGAGCTTGAAACAGTTGAAGATGAGGATGAAATGTTAGAAGATATGGATTTCGAAGACTCTTTTGATGAATAAATTTGTAGGTTCATCAAATACATGAAAATGTCAAAGACATGGAAGGAGTGCCATAATGTCAGAAACAAAAAATGAAGTGTATCAGCCAATGACATTCGATGCGATTAAAATCGGTCTTGCTTCCCCGGAAAAGATCAGAGAATGGTCCCGTGGTGAAGTGACGAAACCGGAAACCATCAATTATAGAACATTGAAACCGGAACCAAATGGTCTGTTTTGCGAGAGAATCTTTGGACCAAGCAAAGACTGGGAATGTCATTGCGGTAAATATAAGAAAATCAGATATAAAGGTGTTGTCTGCGACCGTTGTGGTGTAGAAGTTACAAAAGCAGCAGTACGTAGAGAACGTATGGGACACATCGAACTTGCAGCTCCTGTTTCCCATATCTGGTATTTTAAAGGTATCCCAAGCCGAATGGGCCTGATTCTGGATCTGTCACCAAGAGTATTGGAAAAAGTCCTTTACTTTGCAAGCTACATCGTATTAGATGCCGGCGAATCCAATCTGGAATACAAACAGATCTTATCCGAAAAAGAATATCAGGATGCAAGAGAAGTCTGGGGCAACAGATTTCGTGCCGGTATGGGTGCTGAATCCATTAAGGAACTTCTGCAGGCAATCGATTTAGACAAAGAAGCAGAAGAACTGAAAGCCGGTTTAAAAGAATCTACCGGACAGAAAAAGGCCAGAATCATTAAGAGACTGGAAGTAGTAGAATCCTTCAGAGAATCCGGAAACAAACCGGAATGGATGATCATGGATGCAATCCCGGTTATTCCACCGGACCTTCGTCCTATGGTTCAGCTGGATGGTGGCCGTTTTGCCACATCCGACTTGAATGATCTTTACAGAAGAATCATTAACAGAAATAATCGTCTGAAAAGACTGTTAGAGCTTGGCGCACCGGATATCATTGTAAGAAACGAAAAGAGAATGCTGCAGGAAGCAGTAGATGCTTTGATCGACAATGGTAGACGTGGACGTCCTGTTACCGGACCTGGTAACAGAGCACTGAAATCACTGTCTGATATGCTGAAAGGTAAATCCGGACGTTTCCGTCAGAACTTACTGGGTAAGCGTGTTGACTATTCCGGACGTTCCGTTATCGTTATCGGACCGGAACTGAAGATTTATCAGTGTGGTCTTCCAAAAGAAATGGCTATCGAATTATTCAAGCCATTTGTTATGAAAGAATTGGTATCAAGAGGAATTTCCCAGAATATCAAGAATGCTAAGAAACTGGTTGAAAGACTGGATGAGCAGGTTTGGGATGTACTGGAAGAAGTCATTAAGGATCATCCTGTTATGTTAAACCGTGCTCCTACACTGCACAGACTTGGTATTCAGGCATTTGAGCCTGTATTAGTAGAAGGTAAAGCGATCAAGCTTCATCCACTTGTATGTACAGCATTTAATGCCGACTTTGATGGTGACCAGATGGCTGTCCATCTGCCGCTTTCCCAGGAAGCACAGGCAGAATGTAGATTCCTGCTTCTGTCTCCAAACAACCTGTTGAAACCATCCGATGGTGGTCTTGTAGCAGTTCCTTCACAGGATATGGTTCTGGGTGTTTACTACCTGACACAGGAAAGACCTGGTTCCATTGGAGAGGGTAAAGCATTTAAGAATATCAACGAAGCAATTCTGGCATATGAAAATGGAGAATGTACTCTGCATTCCCGTATCAAAGTCAGAGTATCCAAGGAAAATGCAGAAGGTGAACTGGTTACCGGTACTGTAGAATCCACATTGGGACGTTTCCTGTTCAACGAAATCATCCCTCAGGATCTGGGCATTGTAGATCGTAGCAAACCGGAAAATCTCCTGAAACTTGAGGTTGACTATCTGGTTGGTAAGAAACAGTTAAAACCTATCCTTGAAAAAGTAATTAACCTGCATGGCGCATCCAAGACTGCTGAAGTTCTGGATGATGTAAAAGACCTGGGTTACCACTATTCCACAAAGGCTGCTATTACCGTATCCATTTCCGATATTATCGTTCCGGATACCAAGCAGGCTATGCTGGATGAAGCACAGGCAAAGGTTGACCAGATCACAAGAGAATTTAACCGTGGACGTTATACAGAAGAAGAACGTTACAGTCGTGTTGTTGATACATGGAACGAAACCGATGATCGTCTGACAGAAGAACTGATGGCTGGTCTGGATGCTTATAACAACATCAAGATGATGGCTGACTCCGGTGCCCGTGGTTCCAAACAGCAGATCAAACAGCTTGCCGGTATGCGTGGTCTGATGGCTGATACAACCGGTAGAACCATCGAACTTCCTGTAAAATCCAACTTCCGTGAAGGTATGGACGTTCTGGAATACTTCATGGCAGCACATGGTGGACGTAAAGGTCTGGCAGATACTGCTCTTCGTACAGCTGACTCCGGTTATCTGACACGTCGAATGGTTGATGTATGTCAGGAACTGATCATTCGTGAAGTAGACTGCTGCGAAGGCAAGGATGAAATTCCGGGCAGAGTAGTAAGAGCATTCGCTGGTGAAAAAGAAGGCGAAGATCTGGAAAGCTTACAGGAAAGAATCACAGGACGTGTTTCCTGCGAAGATATTTATGACAGAGATGGCAATCTTATCGTAAAGAGAAACCATATGATCACACCTAGTCGTGCCGCAAAGATTATGAGTGTTGGCGTAGACAAAAATGGTAAACCTGTGGAAGAAGTTAAGATTCGTACGATTCTGACATGTAAATCTCATGTTGGTATTTGCGCAAAATGTTATGGTGCAAACATGGCTACCGGTGAAACCGTACAGGTAGGTGAAGCAGTAGGTATCATCGCTGCACAGTCTATCGGTGAACCTGGTACACAGCTTACCATGAGAACATTCCATACAGGTGGTGTTGCGGGTGAAGATATCACACAGGGTCTTCCTCGTGTAGAGGAACTTTTTGAGGCCAGAAAGCCGAAGAGAACCGCCATCCTGACGGAAATCGCAGGTAAAGTAGAGATCAACGATAACAAGAAAAAACGCGAGATCATTGTAACAAATGAAGAGACCGGTGAAAGAAAAGAATATGCAATTCCGTACAAATACAGAATCAAAGTATTAGACGGTGCTATACTGGAAGCCGGTGACGAACTGACAGAAGGTTCTGTTAATCCACATGATCTGTTAAAGATCAAAGGTGTTCGAGCTGTTCAGGATTACATGATCAAAGAGGTTCAGAGCGTATATCGTCTTCAGGGTGTTGATATCAGTGATAAGCATATCGAGATCATCGTACACCAGATGCTGAAAAAGGTTCGTGTTGAGAACAATGGTGATACACCATTCCTGCCGGGTACTCTGGTTGACGTTCTTGACTATGAAGAACTGAATGAAAAGCTTGCTGCAGAAGGTAAAGAGCCGGCAGAAGGCAAACAGGTACTTCTTGGTATCACAAAAGCCGCACTTGCTACAGATTCCTTCCTGTCAGCAGCATCCTTCCAGGAGACAACAAAGGTTCTGACAGAAGCTGCAATTAAGGGTAAAGTTGATACTCTGGTTGGTTTGAAGGAAAACGTTATTTTAGGTAAACTGATTCCTGCCGGAACCGGTATGAAGAGATACCGTAACGTAAAACTGGATACCGATATGAACGATCTGTTTGATATAGAAGACGAAGATGCTGAATTTTCTTTAGCAGATGACGCAGATGATATGGAAGATGTAGAAAATACAGATGAAGTATTAGATGATGATGTAGAAGATGTTGAAGATGTAGAAGAAGATGCAGAAGAAACAGAAACTGTAACAACAGAGTAAAAAATGTAACATCAGAAAACTGTAACAACAGAAGAGTAAAAAATATGGCTGTCGCTTTAACGAATAGGATTTCGTGAAGCGGCAGCTTATTTTTTCTGGATTTATTCGAAAACAGGCAGCGATTCGTTGTACTGCATGGAATCCGTATCTGTGTATACGCGATATTCTGTGATACGGTTTACTCCATCCTGCTGCTCAATGGTTACCTGAAGCCATTGGTTATCAGAGAGAGGGAACTGCATGGAAGAAGAAGGATCCTGATAGATCCGTCGCTCGGCAGTATTACACGCATCGTAATAGGAAGCTGTTCTGTCTGCCACCTTACGGGTAAGGATATAATCTGCATTCGCACTGATCAGCGAAAGCGCAGCAAAAGAAACAAAACAAAGTACCACAAATATCAACAGGATCGATGAGGTGCCGATGTGGTTTCCAAGAGAAATTCTGCTTTTTTTATATGAAGTTGTAGACAGACTGTCGGATGCAAATCTTTGATTCTGGGACATAACTTCTCCTCATTGTTTATCTTCTATTTGCCCTGAAAAATTTCTGAAGTAAGAGAATAGAGCTCTTCAGAACCGTCTAAGGCTGTAATGACAGCTGTTTGAAAATCGTCTTTATCATAAATTTCACACTGTATTTCGTAGGTTACATGGGATGCTTCTGTAATAGGATTCCAGTCTTCATCAAAGAATATAGAAAATTCATCATCTGCATCCGTGGTGATCCGGAAATGATCCGTATCCTCTAATAATGCTGTCATTTCCGCCATATCTCCATCACAGCCACGAAACAATTCAGCTACATTCTCACACCAAAGAACTGCAGAAGAAAGATCCTCAGATTTTCTGCTGACATGATGTGCTTTGAAAAAGAGCTGGATACAAACCGCACAGGATAAAGAGAAAAACAATATAGCAATGATGAGTTCCATTAAAAACAGGCTGGTTTTTGAACGGTTCATTCTACAAGCTCTCCTTTGTTTGTAATGTAAATAGAAAGTGCTCTGTTATCTTCTGTCAGATAAGAGATATGATAAAGATCATCTCTTAGTTCTTCTACCTGGAAGCCTTTGCAGGGTATGATGGAATCTCCGGCAGAGGGAGAAAGCTCTGTCCCTTTTTTATAAAAAAGTTCTTTCAGATATCCCTGATCGGTATAAAGCTTTGTTTCGAACTCCTGCCCATCTATAATATCTGTCATAATAATAGCATTACTGTCACCGAAGTTTTCCACAAGAGTGATGCGTCCATAGCCTTCATTCTGATGGAATTTCTCTACCAGATATGCATAAGGCGTTCGTGTACTGTAATTGGTTTCAGAGGTGTTCAAAATATTCCGGTATACAGTAGAACCCAGAGTCACCAGCATGATGGAAGAAACTGCAAACACGCAAAAAAGAGCCAGGACAAATATGAGATCGGTTATATGCTGTCTGTTCTGAAATGATTTCATGGGGCTCCTTTCTTTTTAGCATGCTATCTGCTGTTTTTCTGGTAACTATCTTGCAGTTTTTGTTACTTTTATATTTATATCTGTCCTATTTTCTGTATGATTATCCCTGAATCGGTATGATCGTAATATCCGGCATGATATTGGAACCATATGTCTGATAGTCTACAAAAAAATCATCTTCACTATAGGTCAAACCGTAGTGATCCTTTAAGTACTGCAGATTAGGGGGATAGGTCCCCTCTAAAGCGTAGCATTGGATCACACTCCGTTTGATAGAGTTTTCCAGACTGTGAAGCTGCTCTGTATTTGTTGTTTTTCCGATGGACTGGATTCCTCCAAAACATAAAAGAATAATAACAGCGGTCAGAATCAAGGAAAAAGGACATTTTTTTAAGAAAGTAAAAAGCTTGCTGTTTTTTTGAAAACGGTTCATTATAATAATTCCTTTCTAACCGATGCTGGACATGATTCCCATGAGTGGAAGGATTACGGAAAGCAGTATCAACCCGACAATGAGAGAGAGAACGATAACCAAGGTCGGTTCTAAAATAGAAATGATGGAGGAAAGCTTGCGAGTAGTTTCCTTATCATAATTTTCTGCGATCTTTTTCATAACCTGATCTGTAGAACCGGTCCGGAAACCGACAGCTATCATACGTGCATAGAAATTGGAAAAAATGCCAGCTTCTATAATGGCTTCCGAAAGGTTAGAACCCTTCAAAAGGGCAGTTTTACAGGATTCGATTTTAGCCTGCATTCCTTTGTTTTCTACGAGCTGGGAAACCAGTTCCAGACTCTGGAAAGTATCCATACCACTGGACAGTGTCAGGGCCATCCCGCTGGCAAAACGACCGGAAGCCATGGAATCATAGAAACTTCGAATAAAAGGAATATGATTTCCAAGCTGTTTTAACATTTTCTTGCCGGATACAGTCTTAGCTGTATAGAAATAGAAACAAAGAAGCAGAATCAAAAAGCCGAGAAAAATGAGAGAGTACTGATTGATCTGATTACCTAAATGGAGCAGCGATGCAGAAAAACCACTCATTTCACTGCCTAATTGTTTAAATACCTGATTGAAGATCGGAAGAACTTTTGTGATCAGAACCAGGATTACAACAACCATCATACCGATCATAATGAAGGGATAGCTGATGGCACTATGCAGGCTGTCTGAAATATCTTCTTCTCTTTCATAGTATTCGGCCAGGGCACTCATGACATCATCCAAATTACCGGATTCTTCACCGAGACGAAGCATATGCAAAACATATTCCGGAAAAACGCCACAGCTTTTTACACCTTCTGAAAATGGCTGGCCGGTAGAACACACATCCAGGATCTGCTGATATATTCTTTTTGCGTCTGCTGTCTTTGCATCGGAAAGCAGAATGCGCATGCCTTCAACGGGGGCTATTCCTGCTTGCTGAAGCATGGACATCTGAGAACAAAAGAATGATATTTCACGGTTGTTTAAGATTTGAGTACCTTTCATGGCGTTCCTCCACGTGGTTATAGTAAATAGATGTTGAAAACAGGTTGATACAAAATGAATTAGTAATACAAAATGAATAAATAATAAATAGGATTTACAGGAGATGAGTTAATAAATATATTTTGTGACATAGTTGTCACCATCTCCAATGTATTTCTTCAATTTTCGGGAGCCGGTAGATGCACCCAGTGTTGGGTCCATAAGTTCCCAGCTTTCTCCGTCAAACTGGATGATTCCGTTGACCCATCCTACATCCTGAATATAGGTACTGATCCAGGCATGATATGCCTGCCCGGCATAGCCTACTTCCAGATGTGTTGGAATTCTCTGGCTGCGCAGCATGGATGCCATGACAGCTGCATAATCCAGACAGATACCGGTGCCGGAAGCCAGAGTATCATCGATATTGGGAAGATATCCACTTTCAACGGTTTCTGCTTTTTCCGTATCATAGGTAATGTGGGTGATCAGGTAATTGTACACATTGGAAACCACATCCAGATCAGAATTTGCAGAGTAAGCTAATTGCTGTCCAAGCTGGATGGCATCATTTTCTTCCTGAAACTGAACATACTGATTGGGATAAAGATAAGCTCCGAAAGTATTTGTGATGGTGACATCAAAGCTTTCGATGGCCAGTTTGGAATATTGGTTTTTCTGTACATTTTCAAAAATGCCGACCTGATATGTACCGGAATCAGAACTGAGAGGAAAAATCTCCATTTCATCATGCAGGTTGTAGGTATAGGTGGTACCATCCGGTTGTGTGATCTGAAATTTGTTTTTTGGACAGGAGCCTGTATAGCAGGCAGATATGTATCCCTCAGAAGCATTGGAAATATCAATGCAATAGCCCTCTCCGGAGAAAACCTGAGTGCCGGGATATTCCGGCGTTAAACAGGTTGGAGTGGCGTCTCTGGTTCCTTTTTCTGTGGGTATCTCGAAAGATTTTGGTTTAGAACCACAGCCCCATGTCAGGAGGCATACGGCTGTGGTCAATAGAATCAGTTTGATAAAAATGTGAAATTTACTTTGGCACGATTTTTCTGCAGGTAAATTCATAATCAGCTCCGCATAATCTGCATTATTTCGGTGACAAAAGAAGATGCAGAGAACTGCCATTTTTGTCAGGAATGTAAATATTTAGTTCGATGGAATCATAAGGAAAAGTAATGGTAGCACTTTCCGGATCCACCATGGTAAGTGGAATGGAATTACCATCCGAATCTGTAATCAGGATGTTTTCGTAATCCACATCACCACCGGTAAGGGTCAGATAAAATAAGCCTTCTTCAAAATGATGCTGAAAGACTGTGATTTCTGAAGCGCTCTGCTCCTGCGGGCTGACCGTAGCGGGAGAGTGATGAAAAGCAAATGGCAACAGCATCATGGCACATAAAAAAACGAGAATGGTGATCAGGATGATGCGGTAACTAAAAGCTTCCCTGCGGTGCTTTTCCTGTATTTCCTTAATAGAAGCTTTCTGAACAAGTACTTTGATGTCACAGGCGGAATATACATTCTGCAGAGTGGATTCTGCCTGCTCGGTACCCATAGAATACTTCTTCTTTTTTGAAAATAATTTCATAAAAACTCCCTCCTAGCTTTGTAGTGCACTGCGCAGAGTCTGCTTTGCAGCGTCTATGTAACGTTTTACACTACTTAAACTAATGTCCATGGCATCCGCGATGTCTTCCAGCTTCATGTCATTAAAAAAACGCATGATAACAATAGTTCTTTGCAAATGAGGCAGATTTTCTATTGCTTTTTTCAAACGAGACTGCTCATCGTTTTGCTGAGCCTGTTCTTCCGGATTGGAAGAGGTATTTTCGTCCCGGAACGAGTTTAGAAAATCATCATCAATCGTTCCGTAATCAGAATCACGTTTCTTACAGATATCATAACATACACGAAATGATATCTGATTCAGCCAGGCGGTAAAAAGCATAGGATCCTTCAAATTTTTTAGTTTCTTGAGAGCTAATATATAGACTTCCTGCACTGCATCCTGTGCCAAATAGGAATCGCGCAGATAATGGCGCGAATAGTTGTAGACTTTATCATAGGTTAACGCATAAAGTTCTGAAAAAGCATTGGTGTCATTGCCCTGAGCTTTGACAACAAGATCGGCAAGATATCCATGTCCTGGATCTTTCATGAAAAATTCCCTTAAAAATAAACACACGTAAAAAATATAAGTAAAAATATAAATTTGAGGAATATGTAAAAACAAATGAAATTTACAAATTATGATTCGGAATGTAGCTGTTTGTATGCCAGCGTAAGGACTTCTGAAAAACGGGTGAAACTCTTTTCGGAATTCAGTACATATGTAGAACGAATCTCAAGTTCATTTCCACATTCCGTTTCATTATATAATGCAACAGAATTATTCAGCTGTTCCAGACAGGTATTCATCAGGGATGTGGTACAGTCTGCTATAACAATCAGGAATTCATTACCACCGTTTCTTACCACAATACCAAAATCGTTACCAACGGATTCCAGCATATCACAAAAATCTTTGATGGCGATATCACCGGCATCACGTCCTTTTTCCTCATTGATCTGCTTTAAGTTACTGATCTCTAACATGGCACAGCCGACTTTGGAAAGAACTGCAGTGACTTCTTCCGAATTAAATAAGGTGTCACAGCTGAAACGATTGAGCATTCCGCTGGAAGCTTCCATATAACGACTGAGTTCGCTCTTGTCTTCCGCAGAACTGAATCTGTTTAAACGATAAAAGTCAATGAAGATACTGATAAAACATAAAATTAGAAGAACCCAGACAAAAGCGCAAAGTGTAAATAAGCTGTTGTTACTGTAAATATTGCTCCTGAGAGTTGAATTGCATAACAAAGTCAGAAAGAATACGACTGCAATCAGAATAACAACAACAAGCTGAACAATTTTCCCTTTCTTAAAATAAGAAATGATTTCTTTTTTCCCCATGGTATAAATCCTCCAAAAGATTTTTTTTACACAGACATAATATGTCACAAATGTTAGTTACAGTAATTATACTAAAAAAAATGGGGAAAAGAAACTTATTTTTTATAAAGAGGAGTCTATTTTTTTACAAAATACGTGTTGACAAGGAAAAAACGAAGAATTATACTTAATCAGTGTGCATGCAAAGGCATATCTATTTGTCATGCTCATTCACAGATAAGGACTATTATAGTCCAAAAGCAACAAAAATAAAACAGGAGGTGAAACAGGATGCCAACATTTAATCAGTTAGTAAGAAAGGGTCGTCAGACAGTTACTAAGAAATCTACAGCACCTGCTCTGCAGAAAGGATATAACTCTTTACACAAAAAGAGCACAGATATCTCTTCTCCACAGAAAAGAGGCGTATGTACAGCTGTTAAGACTGCTACCCCTAAAAAACCTAACTCAGCTCTTAGAAAGATCGCCAGAGTTCGTCTTTCCAATGGTATGGAAGTAACATCTTACATCCCGGGTGAAGGCCACAATCTGCAGGAGCATAGCGTTGTTCTGATCCGTGGTGGTAGGGTAAAAGACTTACCAGGTACCAGATACCACATCATCAGAGGTACACTGGATACAGCTGGTGTAGCCAACAGAAAACAGGCTCGTTCCAAATACGGCGCTAAGAGACCTAAAGCAAGCAAATAATAGTTAGAAGTTATTTGCAGTGATGCAATTAGGACCACGAACAGAACTAATTTTTTTAGTGTTGGGATTCTGTATTCAGATATACCGCACGAACACATTAGAATTAGAAAGACACATGTGAGTACCTATGATTTAATCAGTGTTGCTTCTTATTTTAAACAGTATGTTTTTAAATAGTATGGTTTTTAAATCGTACGTTTAAATAATAGATTGTTTAAACAATAGAAGAAGCGGATACCATAATTAAGGAGGGAAGAAACGTGCCACGTAAAGGACATATTCAAAAAAGAGATGTATTAGCAGATCCTTTATACGACAACAAGGTTGTAACAAAGCTGATCAACAACATTATGTTGGATGGTAAGCGTGGTGTTGCACAGAAGATTGTATACGGTGCATTTGCTAGAGTAGAAGAAAAAGCTGGCAAACCAGCAATTGAAGTTTTTGAAGAGGCTATGAACAACATTATGCCTGTTCTGGAAGTTAAAGCAAGACGTATCGGTGGTGCTACTTATCAGGTACCTATCGAAGTCAGACCTGATAGACGTCAGGCACTTGGTCTTCGTTGGTTAACAACCTATTCTCGTAAGAGAGGCGAAAAGACCATGGAAGAAAGACTTGCTAATGAAATCTTAGACGCAGCCGGAAATACAGGCGCTGCTGTTAAGAAAAAAGAAGAAGTACACAAAATGGCAGAAGCAAACAAAGCATTTGCTCACTATCGTTTCTAGTAAGATTTCTTACAGAAAAATATGCCTAGTTATTTTATTTGGAGGAAAAAACCTTGGCTGGAAGAGAATATCCATTAGAGAGAACCAGAAACATTGGTATTATGGCTCATATCGATGCGGGTAAGACAACATTGACAGAGCGTATCTTATACTATACTGGTGTTAACTACAAGATTGGTGATACTCACGAAGGTACTGCTACCATGGACTGGATGGAACAGGAGCAGGAAAGAGGTATTACAATCACATCAGCCGCTACAACATGTCACTGGACACTGGAAGAACAGACCAAACCTAAAAAAGGCGCTCTGGAACACCGTATCAACATCATTGATACTCCTGGACACGTTGACTTTACAGTAGAGGTTGAACGTTCCCTTCGTGTACTGGATGGCGCTGTCGGCGTGTTCTGTGCAAAAGGTGGTGTTGAACCTCAGTCTGAAAATGTATGGCGTCAGGCTGATACCTACAATGTACCCAGAATGGCATTCATCAACAAGATGGACATCCTTGGTGCAGATTTCTATGGCGCAGTAGAGCAGATCAGAACTAGACTTGGTAAAAATGCTATCTGTCTTCAGCTGCCAATCGGTAAGGAAGATGATTTCAAAGGAATCATCGACTTATTCGAGATGAAAGCATACATCTACAATGATGATAAGGGTGATGATATCACAGTAACAGATGATCTGGGTGATATGGCAGAAGATGCAGCTCTTTATCATGATGAATTAGTAGAAAAAGTATGCGAATTAGATGATGATCTGATGATGATGTATCTGGAAGGAGAAGAACCTTCTGTAGATGAAATGAAAGTAGCACTTCGTAAAGCTACATGCGAGTGTAGAGCGATTCCGGTATGCTGCGGTTCTGCTTACAGAAACAAAGGTGTTCAGAAGCTGATTGATGCAGTCATCGAATATATGCCTGCTCCAACAGACATCCCTGCTATCAAGGGTGTTGACCTGGAAGGTAACGAAGTTGAGAGACATTCTTCTGATGAAGAACCATTCTCCGCTCTGGCATTTAAGATCATGGCTGACCCATTCGTTGGTAAGCTTGCATTCTTCAGAGTTTATTCCGGTACTATGAACTCCGGTTCTTACGTACTGAATGCTACAAAAGACAAAAAAGAACGTGTTGGCCGTATCTTACAGATGCATGCTAACAAGAGACAGGAACTTGATAAAGTATATGCTGGTGATATCGCAGCTGCTGTTGGTTTCAAGTTCACCACAACCGGTGATACCATCTGTGATGAACAGCATCCTGTTATTCTGGAATCCATGGAATTCCCTGAACCGGTTATCGAGCTGGCTATTGAGCCTAAGACAAAAGCAGGTCAGGGCAAGATGGGTGAAGCTCTTGCGAAACTTGCAGAAGAAGATCCTACATTCCGTGCTCATACTGATCAGGAAACAGGCCAGACAATTATCGCTGGTATGGGTGAGCTCCATCTGGAAATCATCGTTGACCGTCTGCTTCGTGAATTCAAGGTAGAAGCTAACGTTGGTGCTCCACAGGTTGCTTACAAAGAAACATTTACAAAAGCTGTTGATCAGGAATACAAATACGCTAAGCAGTCCGGTGGTCGTGGTCAGTACGGTCACTGTAAAGTTAAATTCGAGCCAATGGAAGCAAACTGCGAGAAATTCGACTTTGATCCTAAGGCAAATATCTTAATCAACGAGCCACCTACACTTTTATTCGAAAGTACTGTAGTCGGTGGTGCGATTCCGAAGGAATACATCCCAGCTGTTGGTGAAGGTATTAAAGAAGCTGCTCAGTCCGGTATCCTTGGCGGATTCCCGGTACTTGGTGTACACGCTAACGTATATGATGGTTCTTACCATGAAGTCGACTCTTCTGAAATGGCATTCCACATTGCCGGTTCTATGGCATTCAAGGAAGCTATGCAGAAAGCGGCTCCGGTACTTCTTGAGCCTATCATGAAAGTAGAAGTTACCATGCCGGAAGAATACATGGGCGATGTAATCGGTTCCCTGAACTCTAAACGTGGACAGATTCAGTCTATGGATGATGTCGGCGGTGGTAAGATCGTTAGAGCACTTGTTCCGCTTGCAGAAATGTTCGGTTATTCTACAGAACTTCGTTCATCCACACAGGGACGTGGTAACTACTCCATGTTCTTCGAAAAATATGAACCGGTTCCGAAGAATGTTCAGGATAAAGTACTTGCTGCAAAAGACAAATAATAAAAACAGAATCTTTCAGCTGTCTATGAGTTGGGAAAAAGACTTGAGAATTTCAGGAGTTTCCGAAATATCCTGAAAATATCGGGAGATTTAAAAATATCTTGAAAATATCGGGAGATTTGCATATAATCATAGATAGCTGATTAAAAACAGAAAATATCAATAGTTAACCAATTTTTTAAGGAGGACTTTAGAAATGGCTAAAGCTAAATTTGACAGAAGTAAACCACACTGTAATATCGGTACTATTGGTCACGTTGACCATGGTAAAACAACTTTAACAGCTGCTATCACAAAGGTACTGGCTGAAAGAGTTCCAGGTAATGAAAAAGTAGATTTTGAAAATATCGATAAAGCTCCAGAAGAAAGAGAAAGAGGTATCACAATTTCTACAGCTCACGTTGAGTACTCTACAGAAAAGAGACACTATGCACACGTTGACTGCCCAGGCCATGCTGACTACGTAAAGAACATGATCACTGGTGCTGCTCAGATGGATGGCGCTATCCTTGTTGTAGCTGCAACTGATGGTGTTATGGCTCAGACAAAAGAGCACATCCTTCTTTCCCGTCAGGTAGGTGTACCTTACATCATTGTATTCATGAACAAATGTGATATGGTTGACGATGAAGAACTTCTTGAATTAGTAGAAATGGAAATCACAGAACAGCTTGAAGAATATGGCTTCAATGACTGCCCAATCGTAAAAGGTTCCGCTCTGAAAGCTCTGGAAGATCCAAGCAGCGAATGGGGTGACAAGATCATGGAACTTATGGATACAGTTGATTCCTATATTCCAGATCCTCAGCGTGATACAGACAAACCTTTCTTAATGCCAGTAGAAGACGTATTCACAATCACAGGTCGTGGTACAGTTGCTACAGGTAGAGTAGAAAGAGGTACTCTGCACCTGAACGAAGAAGTAGAAATCGTTGGTATCAAAGAAGAAACAAAGAAAACAGTTGTTACTGGTATCGAAATGTTCAGAAAGATGCTTGACGAAGCTCAGGCTGGTGATAACATCGGTGCATTACTTCGTGGTATCCAGAGAACAGATATCGAGCGTGGACAGGTTTTAGCTAAACCCGGCACAGTTACATGCCACAAAAAATTCACAGCTCAGGTTTACGTTTTAACAAAAGATGAAGGTGGACGTCATACTCCTTTCTTCAACAACTATAGACCACAGTTCTACTTCAGAACAACAGACGTTACAGGTGTTTGTAACTTACCAGCAGGTACAGAAATGTGTATGCCTGGCGATAACATCGAAATGACTATCGAATTAATTCACCCAATCGCTATGGAGCAGGGTCTTACATTCGCTATTCGTGAAGGTGGACGTACTGTAGGTTCTGGTAGAGTTGCTACTATCGTTGAATAAT
>CAMFGH010000055.1 GCA_945949875.1 uncultured bacterium | reverse complement strand
CACCTCTATCAGGTGGCGATACTTTTTGGGGCAGGCGAGTTATTTGCCTGATACAACGAATCCATACAAGCAAAATAATATTAGAATAAGTAACCATTATCTAAGGTGTGAAGTCCTTATTGAATTTAAAAAATCCGAACTCATTGAGTTCGGATTTTTTCATCAAAGTGGGGTACCCGATGTCAAAACCGAACACTAAGGGTTCGGTTTCGGATACCAAAGTGGATTAGGCGGGAGTCGAACCCGCGTCCAAAAGCCCATTCCCTGTCCTTCTACTATCATAGTCAATTGATTTCGCCAAAGGCATTTTCCGCCTCCACAAAGTAATCGACACCCTCATGGATTTGGTAGCTTCATGATACGCCCACGTGGGCAAAGCTTAGCACGTGTCGTTTCCTACATAGTCGATGCCTGGGTCCTAATGTGTAGGTGCACTAGGTCAGACAGCTGCCATTAGGCAGCGTATGCTAATTTATTATCAGCGTTTATATTTAAGTTTGCGATTTGACGCATCGCCTGCGGATAGCTTCTCCAGCTGCAAGACCCCTGTCGAAACCTTGACTAACCCGGAATAATTTCTTTCCTTTCTGTTCCCGGCAAAAGCTGCCGGGAAATAATAGAAAACTGTTTACATTATATGCAACAATGCACCTTGCGTCAACAAACTACAAGTTTAAAATCATGAAAGTTTTGTAAAAAAAATTTTATTTCATTTCCACGTCGCCGAATAGTTACAGATTTTTGATTTTAAATTCTCTTTCATGCTCCCGCTTCAAATCATGTTTCGCAATGGATTCTCTCTTGTCGTAAAGCTTTTTACCTTTTGCCAGGCCAATCTCAATTTTTGCTCTTCCATCCTTAAAATATACCTGTAGCGGTACAAGAGCATAACCACGCTCAGCCAGCTTTCCATTCAGTTTCATGATTTCCTGCTTGTGAAGAAGCATCTTCTTCGGTCTCAGCGGATCTCTGTTAAAGATATTGCCCTTTTCATAGGGGCTGATATTCATCCCGTAAATATATGCTTCTCCATTTTCAATCCGGGCAAAGCCTTCCTTGATACTGCACTTTCCCATACGAAGTGACTTTACCTCCGTACCATGCAGTACCAGACCTGCCTCATATTTCTCCTCAATAAAGAAATCATGAAAAGCCTTTTTATTGTTGGCCACCAGCTTTATAGCTTCTTTTGCCATAATATTCACTCCTCGCTTATTGCAAAGTCAATGGTCTTTGCAAACAAATCTACCTGGTATACTTCCACCTTAATGGTCTGTCCCAGGGTATAACATTGTCCCAGATGTTCTCCGATCAATTCATAGTGTTCTTCATCAAAAGTATAACGGTCACCCGGCAGATAATCAACCGGAATCATGCCTTCTACCGTATTGGGTAGTTCTACATACACACCCCAGGCAGTGACACCGGAAATCACCCCTTCAAAGGTTTCTCCGATATGGTCTGCCATATACTCTGCTTTTTTCAGTTTGTCTGTTTCCCGCTCTGCTTCTTCCGCTCTCCTCTCTGTCTGGGAACTGTGTTTTGCCACTTCCGGCAAAATCTCACGATAGTGGTTCATTTTCTCTTCCGTCAGTCTGCCCCGGAGCTGATCCTTTATGATACGGTGAATCTGCAAATCCGGATATCTCCGGATAGGAGAGGTAAAGTGGCAGTAGTACTGGCACGCAAGTCCAAAATGTCCGGTACACTCGGTGGTATATTTTGCCTGCTTCATGCTACGAAGGGTAAGTCTGCTGATCAGTGCCTCTGCATCACTTCCGTCCACTTTTTCCAGGAGCTTTTGAATCTCCTTTGGATGAATCTCATCCCGTCCCATTTTTATGGTATAACCCAGACCCCGTAAAAGATAAACCAGCTTTTTCATCTTATCCGGATCCGGACTTTCATGGGTTCTGTAAACAAAGGGGCTGTCCAGCCAGTAAAAATGCTGAGCCACTGTCTCATTAGCCATCAGCATGAAATCCTCTATCATCTTTGTTGCTACATTACGCTCGTAAGGTTTTATATCGGTAGGATGTCCCTGCTTGTCCAGTAAAATCTTACTTTCCGGGAAGTCAAAATCAATGGATCCTCTCTTGCGTCTGTTTTTCCGGATGATTGCCGACAGTGCCTGCATATTCTGAAACATGGGAACCAGTTCTGTATATTCCCTTATCATTTCTTCATCATGATCTTCCAGAATTCTCTTTACTGCAGTATAGGACATCCGGCGGTTTACACGGATAACGGATTCCGTAATCCTGTAGTCAACCATGTTTCCTTTTTCATCTATTTTCATCAGACAGGATAAAGCCAGTCTGTCTTCACCTGCATTCAGGGAGCAGATACCATTAGACAGAATATGTGGCAACATGGGAATCACACGATCCACCAGATACACGCTGGTACCGCGGCTTACTGCCTCCCTGTCCAGAGCAGAGTTTTCCTGTACATAATTGGATACGTCTGCAATATGCACGCCCAGATGAAAATACCCATCTTCTATGGTGAGGCTGACAGCATCGTCCAGATCCTTTGCATCCTCTCCATCAATGGTAACCATCTGCATATCCCTCAAATCCATTCTTCCTTCCCGGTCAGCAGTGGATACTTCTTTTGCCACTCTTGCCGCCTGCTCAAGCTGCTTCTCCGTAAATTCCACAGGCAGTTCAAAACCTTTTACAATAGACATGATATCTACACCCGGATCATTCACATGTCCCAGGATTTCAACAATCTTTCCCTCCGGATTCCGACTTCCATTTTCCTCATCCACGTACTTTGTGATTTCTGCTACCACCTTATGCCCGTCTACGGCACCCATGGACTTTTCCTTGGGAATAAAAATATCATAGGCAAATTTCGTATTGTCCGGCACCACGAATCCATAGTTTTTACTCTGCTGATAGATTCCTACAATCTGGGTAAATCCTCTGGCAATGATATCTGTCACTTCTGCTTCCTGCCGGTTTCCTCTTTGTCCCGGTAAAACCTTTACCCGAACCGTATCTTTATGCATGGCCCCATGCACCCTGGATGCCGGAATGAAAAGATCTTCTTCCCGGCCCTCTACTGTAACAAAACCAAAACCTTTTGCATGACTGGTAAACACCCCGGTCATCACAGAGCCATCACCTTTCATGTATTTCCCCCTGGCCGTTATCCGCAGTTTTCCTTCCATCAAAAGCTGGTCCAGCACTTTCTTCAGCTCGTCCCTTTCCTCCTTTGATACCTGCAGGAATACAGCCAGTTCCTTCTCTTTCATAGGAACATACATTTCATCTTCCACCAACCTGCATATCATATTTTTTCTTTTTTCTAATAATTCACTCTGATCAGACATTTTCTTCCCCATATCAACGAACTAAAACAACCAGGAACTATAAAAAATTTCCTGCGAAACAAAAAAACACCCTTTTGAAAGGGTGCTTTCGGTACATCTTAAAACTTGTTAATGTTAAGTACAGCAGCCAGAACAATGAATAACACTGCAAGAATCTTTGTGATCTTTACAAGTGTTGCTTCCATAGAACGTCCTTTATTCTTTCCCCAGTAGGATTCTGCTGCGCCACTAATAGCACCAAGTCCTGCGGACTTGCCTTCCTGCATTAATACCAACGCTACTAAAGCGATACAATCAATCATAAAAATTACGGTTAAAATAATTCTAAGTACTCCCATTTCTACACCTCCTAATGCCGAGCAGTCTTTAGTGTACCATAGAAACATCACATTTTCAACTACTTTTTCATGTTGTCATGATTTTTCTATCATGATCTAATTTCTATGATTTTCCACTTTTTATGAAAACTACTTATCAAGACAGTTTAAAATCATCTTCCGAAAAAGCATCCACTGCATCCGCTTCTTCTTCCATGATCATTTCTTTCAGTCTCGTAATGCTCCAGCACTTCTTAGCACTTCCATTCAGACCATGCGCTGCCACCAGCGCATCATATCTCTTCTGATATTTACTGCATTCCAGAAAATAAATCAGTCCAATGATAAGCGCAGCCACAAGAATGACTACAACAGCTGTTGGGACAAAGTAATTTGTTCCCATTTCCACAGAACCTGCCAAAGGTGTTTCGATTTCATCAATTATGGTCAGCGTATAATTCTCTTCCATCTTTCCCTCAAGTATTCTTAAACTGCATACTTTCTAACTCTGTATGCTTCCTGATACGTTTCGTATTCCCAAGTTATATCAATATATAACTATTTTTAATATGCTTCCACTTATAAAGACGGTATTTTTCAGGGAAACGGCTCAGATATTTTTAAATTTATATGCATAAATTTTCAAAAAAATCTGTATATCCCAGTTTTTCTTCTTTATACCGCATAAAAAATGCTTTCATCTCAGGATACTCGTTTCCGATTTCCCGAAGAATCTGGTCAAAATTATCTTCTGTCAGGCAGCCAATCTCGGCAAACAATTTATAGTAGGCACTATCGTTTCCAAACTCCTTATGCAGTACCTGCCAGCTTTCTTCGGATTCCTTTCCTGCGGTATGCTCCTGTAAATAAAAAATCAGTTCTTCCTTGACCTCCTCCTGAATTCCCAAAGGATGGAGCAGTCTCATGAAAGCAATTCGTACCTTGCTCTTTCTTTTCTGGTTTATATAATAGTCCAGATTGTTTTCTTTGCTGCCATAATCCTCTTCTCCGCATAACAGCATCTTGGAAAAGCCTTCCCGATCCTTCCTATGCAAAAGCTGAAGCATCCTGGCATCCCACTGTTTCACCCATTCCTCATCACCTGCACGAAGGGGATGAAATAAAAATGGAGCATCCAGAAGGGTAACTGCTGCAGCCATAAGCCCTCCCACATCCGAGTGAGTCTCTGCAATATGAACCGCCTGAAGCTTGGGACATTCCTGAAAGATTCCCCTGCCGAAGGACAGGTCCTTTCTCGGAAGAAACACTTCTCTGAGTTCATCGCAATATGCAAATGCCCAGTCCCCGATTTCCTCAATCTGGTCTTCCAGCCGGATACTTTGAATATTTTTGCAGGAAAGAAGCGCCTTTTTCCCAATGGACAGGATTGGCTTATCAGCCTGAACGCAAATAGACGGTATTTTCAAATGTATATCGTCTCCTTTATATTCTGTGACTTCCAGACCTTTTTTATACTCTTTGCACTTCAAAAAGCCATTTTTTACCGGACATTTATATTCTGTCATAGATATACTCCAAGTTATTCATCACAAATCCAGTTTATCGATTTCCGCCATAAACTTACTTTGTCTGTCTGAGATCATCAGTTCCTCATTATGTTTCTGATAATCCGGACATCCGAATGTGGCAATAAATCTTGCACTGTATTCATTCACTGTAAGCTCCGTCACCAGAATCAGCATTTCATTCCCATCTGCAAAGGCCTGTTCCGCAAATACAAATAAGTGATGGAGTTTTTCTCCAATCTGCTGCGTACTTTTTTTCATGGCATCTGCTTCCTGCTGGAAGGCGCTGCGGAGGCTGTCAAAAGCCTGTTCTGCACCGGATGCATTCCCGGTTCTGACCAACTTCATACCCTGCTCCAGAAACCGTATGATAGAACGATTCTTGTATTTCTCCACATCGGAAAGAGCACCTGCCGCCATCAGGGAATGGATCAGTTTATCCCTGGCTCCCATTTGTTTTTCCATGCGGCCCAGCAGGTCTTCCACAGACCCATCTTTTCCCATACTGCCCAGTGCTTTCCGCATCTCCAGCAGATAATCTGCTGTCCACATGATAGTCTTCATATCCTCCTGCACCCGGTCAAGCAGCATACCCAGAAGGGAAAGTCTCTCGTCAAAAGGTGCTGCCTTTGCCTTTTCCAGTGCATTTTCAGAAGCATTTCCGGATAAGATTTCTTCTATCTTATAATCATGTTTGTATTTATTATACAAATCATAATATGCAGTAAATTCCTTCACGATCTTATCATTTCGCAGATACTGTCCCACCAGATTTTCATCTACCGGAAGTTCCTCTTCCTCATACAACTGCAGAATCTGGGATAAATCCTCCCATCCTCTTGCTGTAACATAAGTTTTTCCTTTTACCGTGGTTTCAATATGATAAAAATGATCTTTTTTCAAGTCCAGATAGCTGATTACCGCATTATGGATTCCTTTTGATACTGCATATTCTTTCCATGTATTATAATCGGCTTCTACTTCCATAACCTTAAGCCTGTCCAGAGTTACCACATCAAAATCATGTACAGACTTATTATATTCCGGTGGGTTGCCGGCTGTCACGATAACCCATCCATCCGGCACCTGATGTCTGCCGAATACCTTATATTGCAGAAATTGGAGCATGGATGGAGAAAGTGTTTCCGATACACAGTTGATCTCATCCAGAAAAAGAATACCTTCTTTCATACCGCTTTCTTTCATCACATCATAGATGGATGAGATGATCTCACTCATGGTGTATTCCGATACCTGGTACTGTTTTTCTCCAAACTCCTTCTGATTGATGATCGGAAGTCCCAGTGCTGACTGTCTGGTATGATGAGTCATGGAATAAGCCACCAGACCAATGGACAGTTCCTGAGCAATCTGCTCCATAATTGCAGTTTTTCCGATTCCCGGAGCGCCAATCATAAAAATCGGTCTCTGTCTTACCACCGGAATCCGGTATTCTCCAAATTCGTCCTTTTTTAGATATAACTGAACTGTATCTTTGATATACTCTTTTGCCTGTTTGATATTCATGCACGCACTCCTTTTATTCTATCCTGTCTTCCGTTTCTCTTTTTGTATCCTACTCTGCTTCTATCTCCGCTTCTTCGCCGGTTTCTTTATCTGTTTCGTCCTCTTCCAGTTCCTCTTCCTCCAGCACAACCTGAATCGCCCACACCGGAAGCTTTGGCCTTCTCTCATCCTCATTCAAAAAAGCAAAGATCACATCATATCCCGGCATCTGTTCCGGATAAACTCCGTAACCATCTGTAAAATAGATCAGCCCTTTTAAATTTTCAAAGGTATCGTCCAAAATCAGCTGGTTTACATAATCAAATACCGGTCGGAAGTCAGTTGCTCCAAATCCGGAAAGCTTTCCGTTTTTTATAAACTCGTCAAAATCTTCTTCACAGGTGATCACTGTATCACTTTGTACTTCATGGTCACACTGCACGATATGGACATGGATCCTGGTGAAAAAATTTTCGCTCCCCTTCAATATAGAATAGGTCTTATTCAGGAAATTGCGGACAATCTTTCCCCGACAGGATGCCGATGTATCGATTGCAATGACAAATTCCTTTACTTTTTTAATGTCCTTATACTCTAAGGGTTCTACCATGGGAACATTTCCATACAGATTTAGTCCATAAGTATAGTAAATATAATCAAACTCCTCGTCATTTGGTTTGATTTCCTCTCCCATGACTGTAAAACGTTTTAAAATATCCCGATAATCGTACCGGTCTTTTGTGGCCTCAGCAAGGTTCTGCTCCATTGCCTCTGAGTTGCCCTTGTCTTTGGAGAAGGTTTTTAAATCCGTCCGAATTCTCTGGCTCAGCTTTTTCCAGTCAGCCAGTGAAATATTCATCTGCTCCGGTTCGTTCCAAAAAGTATGTTCATCCCTCCGGAACAAGAGCCTTAAATCCGTCAGATATTCCTCTGTAACACCTTCCCGTAGGAAATACTTATATATTTTTTCGGCAGTCAGGGAAACCCCGTTATTTTTCAGTTTTTCCAGTGCTGCCTTAAGCTCTGCATCTTTTCGAATGGAAAAAGCCGTTGTTTTCATTTCCAGAATACTGTTCTCCACAGCAATGTCCACTGCCACGTCCCAGTATTTCTTATTTACCTTATCGTATCCAAAGGGATGAAAAAACACCAGATGTAAAAGACTATGCAGATAAGATCTGGAAATATAGGCCGGTTCTCTTTTATAAGTCCTCAAAAGATAGGCCGGATCGTAATACAGATGGGAACCATCTGCAGCCATCCCCTTCAGACTATTATAAGGAGTAATCTGCATTCTGGAAAGAGCCACATCCAGAAACCGCATATTCATCAGAATATTATCTCTGGACAAATGCAGAATATCCTTCGCCAATTGTTCTATTTTTGCATCCTTTTCGTTCTGCATACAGCCTTCCTTTCCACACATTTTCATCTATTCTATCATATTTCATAATGTTCTATCTTTTATGGAACATACTTTGATTTCTATTTCTCTGTCTGAAGTGTAACACTCCTTGCCTGGTCCAGGATTTCACCTACTATCCTGCTCTGTTCCAGCATATCGTAGCAAAATGCATAATTCTCCTGTTCCAGAATATCTGCAAAAGCATAAAATTCATGCATCAAGCGATGTTCAAACCGGTTTTCCCGGTAGCACTCCTTCTGCCCCTTGTTATCCTGAAACTCCACCAGTTCCAGGGTATTAGGCGCAGTAGGGATACAGATACTTCCCCTGTCACCCTGAATCATATTCATCATAGGGGCACCACAGTCTTTTGCTGCAATGCAGACACATTGAAAGGTCCTGTACTGCATGACCAGAACCCCTGAGGTATCCACTCCCTGTTCCATATTAGGGAAGTAATCTATCTTCTCCGGTCTGCCAAACAGGCCCACTGCCAGATGAATATTATAAACATTCAGATCCATCAGGGCTCCGCCGCCATATTTCCAATCAAAAACGGGCAGGATCTCTCCTTTTTTAAACCGGTCATACCGGGTAGAGTACTGGGAATAATTAAAGCAAACCAGTTTTACATCTCCCACCTTAGGCAAAAGCGCTTTTATCCGGTCAAAATTCGGCAGATACTGGTTGTTGATCGCCTCCAGTAACATGCAGCCCTTTTCCTTTGCAAGATTGATCAGCTCCTGAGTCTCTGCCAGATTCATGGCAAAAGGTTTTTCCAGAATGACATGCTTACCGGCTTCCAGTGCTTTTTTTGTATATTCATAATGAAAAGGATTCAAAAGAGCTATATAAACGACTTCCACATCACTATCCAGTATTTCATCATAATCATAAGAAATTCTTTTGATTCCATAGGTTTCTGCCAGATGTTCCAGTTTTTCTTTGCTGTGCTCCCTTCCCCATATCACTTCCAGAGAAAAGGGAAATGTCTGATCCACTGCACCAAGCAGCTGATTTACGATCAGTCCCGATCCGATAATAGCTAATTTCATAATGACTCCATATCTGTAAAATCAAACAAAATGCTCATTGCCAGCAAAGCATTTTACTTGATTTTGCATGGCTCTGAATAATTACATAAAGTTACATAATATAATAGACAAAAAAATTGCCGGTACAAAATTCATGACTTTCAACTTGGTAATACCAAGAAGATTCAATCCGATTCCGATAATGATCACCGAACCCACACAGGTCATCTCAGCGATCACCACATTGGTTAAAAGCGGCGAAACCCATTGTGCCAACAAGGTAATTGCTCCCTGATAAACCAACACAAATGCTGCCGAAAAAAACACTCCGATTCCTAAGGTGGAGGTAAAGATGATAGAGGATGTAAAATCCAGCATGGATTTGTTGTACAGCATCTCACAATCCCCGGTCAGACCTGCCTGCAATGCCCCTACTATTGTCATGGCACCCACACAGAAAAGCAGACTGGCAGTCACAAACCCCTCTGCGATGGATACTTTTTCTTCTCCATCCTTTTGAAATTTTTTCTCCAATGCTTTTCCCAGTCTGTTTAATTTATCATCCAGATCAACCAGTTCTCCCAGCAAAGTTCCCACCACCATGGAAATAATCAGGATCAGTGAATTGTTTCCTTTCAGAGAACCACTGATTCCCAGGAAAACGGTACACAGACCCAGGGCTTTCATGATCCCATCTGAGATTCTTGCCGGAATTCCCTTTTTTAAAAGCAGACCAATAGACGCACCGATCAGCACTGCCACGGTATTCACAATTGTTCCTATCATTTTCTCTTCCTCGTATATTTTTCGTTTTCTTTTTCTCGTTCCCTGTATTACCGCTTTATATGTTATCCTCTTATTTTTAACTCATATTTCAAAGGAAAAGCCCACCAAAATCACTTTGATGGGCATATTCGCAGTCAAATCTATAAAACTGTATGAATTTATTTCTTAATCAACAGAGATTTACCTGTCATCTCAACAGGCTGCTGTTTTCCCATAACCTCAATCAATGTAGGTACGATATCTGCAAGGCATCCACCTTCTGCAAGAGTATACGCCGGATCATAGTTAACAAGGATAAACGGAACCTGATTTGTAGTATGTGCAGTAAATGGAGCACCTGTCTCATAATCAACCAGCTGTTCTGCATTACCATGGTCTGCACAGATAAACATAGTTCCATCAACAGACTTGAGTGCTTCTACTGCTTTTCCAACACATTCATCTACTGCTTCTACTGCTTTGATAGCAGCTTCTTCCACACCGGTATGTCCTACCATATCCGGGTTAGCAAAATTGATGATGATCACATCATATTTATCTGCTGTAATTGCTTCGCAAAGTTTATCACATACTTCATAAGCACTCATCTGAGGTTTCAGATCATATGTTGCAACATCCTTTGGAGAATTTACAAGGATTCTGTCTTCCCCTTCATTTGGAGCTTCCACACCGCCATTGAAGAAGAAGGTTACATGAGCATATTTCTCTGTTTCTGCGATTCTTGCCTGTTTCATATGGTTTGCAGCCAGCCATTCACCAAAGGTATTGGTTACTGCAATCTTTTTAAATGCGATTTCTTTGTTCGGAATCGTCGGATCATAATCGGAGAAACATACGTAAGTAAGATCTTTTCTTGCACCTCTGTCAAAGCCTTTGAAATCATCATCACAGAATGCTCTGGTGATTTCTCTCGCACGGTCCGGACGGAAGTTAAAGAATACTACAGAATCCCCATCGTCAATCGTTGCTACCGGAGCACCATTTTCCAGTACAACAGTAGGTTTCACAAATTCATCTGTTTCCCCTCTGTCGTAGGATGCCTGAATTCCGGCAGGACCGCTTTCTGCGGTAAGGCCTTCGCCTTTTGTAAGTGCATTGTAAGCCAGCTGAACACGATCATAGTTATTATCTCTGTCCATAGCGTAATAACGTCCTGTAACAGATGCAATTTTACCAACACCGATCTTTGCCATCTCTGCTTCCAGATCTTCTGCAAAGCCTTTGCCACTTGCCGGTGGAGTATCACGTCCGTCTAAGAATGCATGTACATATACTTTTTCAAGACCATTTCTCTTTGCCAGTTCCAGAAGGCCATAAAGATGTGTATTGTGGCTGTGCACACCACCATCGGATAACAGTCCGAAGAAATGCAAAGAGCTGTTATTCTTTTTACAATTATTAACAGCTTTTAACAAAGCTTCATTTTCAAAAAAAGTTCCATCCTGAATTTCTTTTGTAATTCTGGTAAGTTCCTGATAAACAATACGTCCGGCACCCATATTCAGATGACCTACTTCAGAGTTGCCCATCTGGCCATCCGGAAGTCCAACTGCCATACCGCTTGCGTTTCCTCTTACAAATGGATATTCAGCCATCAGTTTGTCCATAACCGGGGTTTTTGCTTCCGCTACTGCATTATGATCTGCTCTGTCATTCAGACCATAACCATCAAGAATCATTAAAACAACAGGTTTTTTGCTCATGTTACGTCTCCTTTATCTTCCTACTATTTCGTATACAGATATCTATTATGAAAAGCATAAAAATACCTGTAAAATATCTTTACAAAATCACACCTAAAAAATTATACACGGAATTGCTGCATTTCGCAATTGTTTGTATGAAATTTTTGCATAGCCATTCTTGCATAGCTATGAGTCGATATGATCTTTTTACATCCAGAAGTATTCCCGCAAAAAGAAAAACGTCGTAACCGCACAGGCTGTCAAAAGAATCGTCACGATAATACCCATGATGATCCAGATCCATAATTTTCCTTTTTCATCATCCTCTTCGGTCATGCCCCAATTCTCAAATCGCTCATGGATATATACATCAGGCTGGCCCATTTGCTTCACAGTCTGCTGAACAACCACTTGGGAGCTACCATGTGTCTCGACCTTCTGAGCACTTGCCTGCTGATTTACTTGCATACGCGTCATCCGACTGGTTTCCGCACCGCATTTGGTGCAGAATTTTGCACTATCACTTAATTTATTACCACATTTTTTACAAAACATACTTTTTCCCCACTTACATTATTCCCATGCCACCATAACAAGCAATGTTCCTTTTTCTACGGTAACCGATGCCGCTTTTCCGACAAATTCATTACTGATTCCTATCGGAAAATCATTGGTGATCACTGCATCCTTCAATTCATATTTCAAATCAGAAAGTGTCACTCCTTCTGCTTTTTCTGTCATGGAAAAGACGGATAATCTGCCCTTCATGGATTCGTGAAAGGTAATGGTTTCATTTTGTGCAATGGTAAGGAGCTGATTATGCTCCATGATATACCCTTTTGCGCCTCTATTGCGCAAATAAATCAGACATTGTATATTGCCTATGGTATGATCCAACCGGCCACCCAGTGCACCATACAAATAGAATTTTCGATACCCCTTTTCCAGCCCAAGCCGGATTCCATACAAAATATCAGTATCATCTTTTTCCGGTGGAAGTCTTTTTACCCGCTCCGGACATTCTTCTTCCAATTCCTCAATAGTCCTTCTGGTCATGGGACCGGCAGAATCAAAATCTCCTATGATCATATCCGGAAACAGTCCCACCATTTCACAGTTTTCCAGTCCCCCATCTGCTGCGATACAAAAATCCCCTTCATCCTTTGGTATTTCAACAGGAACAAATTCACCGGCACCGACTATGATACATTTTCCATCTACAATCCCTTTTCCATCTGTGATACCTTTCCCATCTGCGGTACCTTTTTCATTTTCCAAGCAACCCATCTGCTATATCCTCTGAATCTATGCTATAATACCCTTATGCGAAATTATAATGAAACCACTGAAACCATAATTTTATCAGGCAGAGAGCTTTCCTATCGTTTTGTACGCTCTTCCAGAAAAACACTTTCTGTGGAGATTGGACCAACGGGTCTTACTGTCAAAGCACCTTTTTCTGCATCCAAACGGGATGTGGAAGCATTTCTGCGTAAACGTCCCCACTGGGTTCTGGCTCATTATGATGCCATGCAGGAAAAAATGGAAAAGCTATCACAGCAAAACGGTAACTCCCATCTTTCAGAATCTCAAAAAGAGGCTCTGGAAAAACGGTATCGAAACCTTGCCCGGGAATGCATCACCAAGCGGGCTTCCTATTATGCTGCGCAGCTGGGTGTTACTTATTCCTCCATACGGATTGCCGAGCAGAAAACACGCTGGGGAAGCTGTTCTTCCCGGGGCACCCTTTCCTTCCATTGGCGGCTCGTTCTGGCTCCTCCGGCAGTCATGGACTATGTGGTAGTGCATGAAGTATGCCATTTGATACATATGGACCATTCCCCCGATTTCTGGGCAGAGGTAGAATCCCTTATGCCGGATTATAAAGTATACAAAACATGGCTGAAGAAAAACGGACTTGTACTATCCCAGGCCTATGAGCCGATTTCCTGATCTCATCCGGTTACATCAGCATCATGGCGTGAGGTCAATACTCAAAGCTACATGAATTCCGTATGAATCTCTCATTAATCCAGCGATTCCACATAATCACCGTACACATATCCTTCCGCATAGGACTTTTCGCTGTCTGCTATTTTAATGTGATACCAGCCACTGTCATCCTTTTCATAATATTCAAAGGTATCTCCGGCATGTGCCACAAACAGCACTGTGGACTGTTCTGTAGAAGGGTTGTCCCTGACATTTACATTCTTGATCACCTGAATACGTCCCTGACATTCCTTTTCAGCCTCTTTGGGTGTTTCATCTTCCGACGTTATCTCCTGTTGCTCTCCTCCCTGTTCTTTTTCCGGGAGTCCTACGTTGTTTTTCCAATAGAAAAAAGCAGCAGCAAGGGCAACGAACAAAATGACAATGCCCATAATGACGCTGAGCTTGGTTACAAAAGAACTGCCCTTTTCCTCGTCGTCATAATCGTCATACGCTTCATCTTCTTCCATATCATCATCCTGATATCTGCTATTTACCTGATATCTATCATTCGGCTGATATCTATTATTTTCCGGATATATGCTTTTTTCCTGATATCTGTCATTTGCCCGGAAAGGATCTTCTGTTGTATGGCTTCCACCTTCCTCTGCATCTCCGGCTCCGTCATAGCCATCCGATTCCTCCGAATCAATAACAGGCTTCTGATACAGATTCCTCGGTGGCTCATTGGCTGCTTTTGCCGCCTCAAACAAAATCCCCTGTTCTATCTGCTCAAAGGGAATATCTACCGTATTTTGCTGAACCAACGGAATCGCATCATCCTCCAAATCATCCTCTGTAACAGCGGCTCCGCACTTATGGCAGAATTTTGTTCCTTCCCGCAACGGTTCCCCACAGGAAGGGCAGAATGCCGGTTCCACTTTATGACCACAATTCACGCAAAAAGTATCTGTACTCAATAACTCAGCTCCACACTTTCTACATTTCATAACAATTCTCCTCACACATAACTTCCCGAGATTTTACATATCATCATGTATTATGAATATCCAATCTATTTTACCATGATATTCCAATCTATACCAGAATAGTTTTCACGATAGATATAGATTTCAAAAAAAGAACTGTCTATGCACATCACACATAAACAGTCCTCCTTTTTCTCATTTATAAAATGTATTCACATGAAACTTTCATTTCATATTGGTAATTATGCATTTACAATCTTACCAAAATCAGGTTTTAATGCAGCACCGCCGATCAGACCACCATCGATGTCATCTTTGGAAAGCAGTTCAGCAGCGTTACCAGCGTTCATGGATCCGCCATACTGAATACGAACAGCTTCTGCTGTAGCTTCATCGTATAAGTCAGCGATTGTTTCACGAATCATTTTACATACTTCCTGAGCCTGTTCAGCTGTAGCTGTTTCACCGGTACCGATAGCCCAGATTGGTTCGTAAGCGATAACCAGTTCTTTTACCTGATCAGCTGTTACTTCGAAAAGATCCCAGGTAATCTGTCTCTTGATCCATTCAGCATATGTGCCTGCTTTTCTAAGAGCTAAAGATTCACCACAGCAAAGGATTGGTTTTAAACCAGCTGCAAATGCTTTTCTAACTTTCTGGTTGATCAGAATATCGTTTTCCCCAAAGATATCTCTTCTTTCAGAGTGACCCATGATAACATATTCTACACCAGCTTCTTTCAACATTGGAGCAGAGATTTCGCCTGTGTAAGCACCTTTGTCTTCGATATAGAAGTTTTCAGCACCAAGATGAACGTTGGTACCTTTGATAGCTTCTGCAACAGGTACGATGTCGATTGCAGGTACGCAGTAAACTACGTCTACATCATCATTTTTTACAAGATCCTTCAGAGTTGCGCAAAGTTCAACTGCCTGAGAAGGAGTCATGTTCATTTTCCAGTTACCAGCAATAATTCTTCTTCTTGCCATTACTTTAATCTCCTTATTATTGGTATTATTATCATATCAACACGAATTGCTTCGTTTCACTCTCGCAATTACCGCTTACTTGTCATCAGCTGCGTATACGCCCGGAAGTTCTTTACCCTCTAAGAATTCAAGGGAAGCTCCACCACCTGTAGAGATGTGGCTCATCTTATCAGCGAAACCAAGCTGGTTACAAGCAGCTGCGGAGTCACCACCACCAATGATTGTAGTAGCATCTGTTTCAGCTAATGCTTTTGCAACAGCGATGGTACCTTTAGCAAGAACAGGGTTTTCGAATACACCCATAGGTCCGTTCCATACTACTGTCTTAGCGCTCTTAACAGCATCTGCGAAAAGCTCCTGTGTCTTAGGTCCGATATCAAGACCTTCTTTGTCAGCAGGGATTGCTGTAGAATCAACATATTCTACTGCGATTTCAGCATCAATAGGATTCGGGAAGCTGTCAGCTACAGCTGTATCAATTGGAAGAAGAAGTTTCTTGCCAAGTTTTTCAGCTTTAGCCATCATTTCTTTACAGTAATCCAGTTTTTCATCATCTACTAAGGATTTACCGATTTCATAGCCCTGAGCTTTTAAGAATGTGAATGCCATACCACCACCGATGATCAGTGTATCGCATTTTTCAAGCAGGTTATTGATAACGTTTAATTTATCAGCTACTTTAGCACCACCAAGGATAGCTACAAAAGGTCTAACCGGATTTTCAACAGCGTTTCCAAGGAAGTCGATTTCTTTCTGCATTAAGTAACCAACAGCGTTTTCGCCGCCTTTTTCTGTGATGTATTTTGTTACAACAGCTACAGAAGCATGAGCTCTGTGTGCAGAACCAAATGCATCGCATACATATACATCAGCAAGATCAGCTAATTCTTTTGCGAAAGCTTCGCCGGCTGCTTCCGGTTTTGTTTCTTCTTTGCCACGGAAACGTGTATTCTGAAGAAGAACTACATCACCTTCCTTCATAGCTGCTACTGCTGCTGTTGCAGCTTCGCCTGTTACGTTGTAATCTGCTACGAAGTTTACAGGTTTGCCTAATTTTTCAGCAAGTCTTTCTGCTACAGGTGCTAAAGATTCACCTTCGTTAGGACCATTTTTAACTTTACCAAGGTGGGAGCAAAGGATAACCTTTCCGCCATCAGCAATCAGTTTTTTAATAGTAGGAAGAGCAGCAACGATACGTGTTTCGTCTGTGATCTTACCATCTTTTAAAGGTACATTGAAATCGCATCTTACAAGGACACGTTTTCCTGCAACGTTGATATCATCAACAGTTTTCTTATTTAATCCCATGATTCTTATTTCCTTTCTGTTTTCTTATATAGTCCGGGTTTTCCCCTGCCATATTCCTCTGAAACAGTATTTCCATCCGGATATGATATTTCACGGAATATGATAAAAGGTCCGGTCCATGAGGACCGGACCTTAAAGTTCCTTACATTTTGACTTCTATATCAAACCTGTCCGAACAATTATGCTAATTCAGCAAAGTATTTGATTGTTCTAACCATCTGGCTTGTGTAGGAGTTTTCATTATCATACCATGAAACAACCTGTACTTCATACAGATCATCAGAAATCTGGCAAACCATTGTCTGTGTAGCATCAAACAGAGAACCAAATTTCATACCAACGATATCGCTGGATACGATTTCATCTGTGTTGTAACCGAAGGATTCTGTAGCAGCAGCTTTCATTGCAGCATTGATGCCTTCTTTTGTTACGTCTTTACCTTTAACAACAGCTGTTAAGATTGTTGTAGAACCTGTTGGGGTTGGTACACGCTGAGCAGCACCGATCAGTTTGCCGTTCAGTTCTGGGATTACAAGACCGATAGCTTTTGCAGCACCTGTGCTGTTTGGAACGATATTGCAAGCAGCTGCACGGGATCTTCTCTTATCACCTTTTCTCTGTGGTCCGTCAAGTGTCATCTGATCGCCTGTGTAAGCGTGGATTGT
>CAMFGH010000054.1 GCA_945949875.1 uncultured bacterium | reverse complement strand
GTTAGACATTACTTCACCTGACCTCCCTTCAGTCCCTTCAAGTAACATGACTGAGTGGGTTATTCTTTGTATGTGATATAGAATATGCATCACACACTCTAAGTATTATATCATAAATATTCGTAGAGTCAACCAGATTTTACTATTTTCTATACAAATTTTGCAACTGAATTTCTAAAATCTTTGCGTAAATCTGCATATACCCTATATTTTTACAACTATTATAACTGGCCTTCCAGAACCGTAGCTGCCTGTGCTACTGCAGCCGGAATTCCATCCGGATTCTTTCCGCCAGCCTGTGCCATACTCGGACGACCGCCACCACCGCCGCCTACCAGCGTTGCAATTCCTTTGATCAGGTTACCTGCATGAGCACCCTTTGCCATAGCACCTTCTGTAACCATTGCTATCAGGTTTACTTTGCCATCTTTGTTAGAAGCTAAAACAACTACACCTTCACCCAGTTTTTCTTTCAGCTGATCGCCCAGATCACGAAGACCGTTCATATCCACATCAGCCACGCTGGTTGCAAGAAGTTTCACACCTTTTACTTCCACTACCTGGTTCATCACATCCCCAAGAGCTTCTTTTGCTGCTTTGCTCTTCAAAGACTCATTTTCAGAAGAAAGTGCTTTCAGTTCAGCCTGCATATGCTGAATTTTATCCAGCAGAGTTGCCGGTGTTGCTTTGGCAGCTGCTGCAGCCTTTACAAAGTTTTCTTCCATCTCTTTATAATATGCAAATACATTTGCACCGGTCAGGGCTTCAATACGACGTACTCCGGCGGCCACACCGCTTTCCGATAAGATCTTGAAGGCTGCAATATCGCCGGTATGTTTTACATGGGTACCACCACAAAGTTCTTTGGAGAAGTCACCCATGGAAACAACACGTACACTGTCTCCGTATTTTTCACCAAACAGAGCCATTGCTCCGCTCGCTTTTGCTTCCTCAATACCCATGATATCTGTTTTTACATCCAGATCTTCTGCAATCTTTTCATTCACAAGGCTTTCTACCTTGGCGATCTCATCAGAGCTCATAGCCTGTGAATGGCTGAAGTCAAAACGTGTTCTACCGGCATCCTGGTAAGAACCCTGCTGTTCTATATGGTCACCAAGAACTTCTTTCAATGCTTTCTGCATCAGATGTGTTGCAGAGTGGTTTCTACAGGTATTGTTACGATTATCACTGTCTACTGTTAAAGTAGCTTTTTCACCTTTTTTAATCTGACCGGATACAACAACGCCTACATGTCCGACTCTTCCTGCCGGTAATTTAATGGTATCTTTTACTTCAAATGTACCACTGGCTGTTTTGATGATACCGATATCACCTTTCTGACCACCCATGGTAGCATAGAAAGGTGTCACTGGAACTACAATGGTTCCCTGTGTACCTTCAGAAAGAGCATCCACCAGTTCAGATTCTGTAGCTACTGCTACGATTTCGCTTTCAGCTGTCAGAGAGTCATAACCCACAAATTCTGTTACAATGCTTTCATCCAGTACATCAAAAAGATTAGCATCTGAAGCGGAAAGCTTTGCAGAGAAGTTCTGATTATCTCTTGCTTTCTGTTTCTGCTCTTCCATAGCAGCAGCAAAGCCTTCTTCATCTACCGTAAGACCTTCTTCTTCTGCCAGTTCCACCGTAAGCTCAATGGGGAATCCAAAGGTATCATACAGATAGAATGCAGATTTTCCATCTACTTCTTTCTGCTTTTCTGCCAGCTTCTGATCCAGAATCTTACGGAATTCTTTCATACCGTTTTCCAGAGTACTTTCGAAACGAGCAATCTCTTTTTTCAGCTCTGTCAAAACGAATTCACGATTTTTTACAAGTAAAGGATAAGACTGTGCATAAATATCATCGATATACATGCTTGCAATCTTTAATAAATCATCTGTGGTAAGACCCAGTGTACGTCCATGACGAACAGCACGACGAATCAGACGTCTCAGTACATAACCTGCACCTGCATTGGATGGAAGCAGCTTTGCTTCATCCCCAATCAGCATCACACTGGTACGGATATGGTCAGCTAAGATTCTCATGGATCTGGTCATCTTTTCATCCTGATCATATTTCTGACCGGATGCTTTCTCAATATATGCAATGATCGGAGCAAACAAATCGATCTGATATACGTCTCTGGTACCATTCAAAAATGCCAGAATACGTTCCAGTCCCCAACCGGTATCCACATTTTTCTTTTTCAGTGGAGTCAGAGTACCATCATGATGCTTTTCATACTGCATAAATACATCATTACCAAGCTCCGTATATTTACCACAATGACATCCGGGGCCACAGTTTGGACCACAATCCGGTCTGTCAGACACATAAAACATTTCGCTGTCCGGGCCACATGGACCATATTCCAGTCCCCACCAGTTATCTTCTGCCGGCAGATAATAAATATTCTCTTTTTTAAATCCGGATTCAATACGGTACTGTGCACCTTCCTCATCTCTTGGTGCATTTTCATCCCCTGCAAATACCGTTGCTGCCAGATGATCTGCATCAAAACCAAACACCTGTGTCAGCAGTTCAAAGCTCCAATTGCAGCGTTCTTTTTTAAAATAATCTCCAAGACTCCAGCTACCCATCATTTCAAAGAAGGTAACATGGCTCTTATCACCTACGGAATCAATATCATTGGTACGAACACACCCCTGTACGTTACACAGTCTTGTTCCAAGAGGGTGCTTCTGACCAAGCAGATAAGGCATCAGCGGCTGCATACCTGCTACATTAAAAAGAACGCCTGTAGAACCGTCAGATACCAGTGAAACAGCACCTACGTCTACATGTCCTCTTTCTATATAAAACTCTTTCCAGTTTTTTCTAAGTTCATCTGATGTGAATTGTCTCATCCCTGCCTCCTAATTAAAACGTAAATTTATCTGCAAAATAAGCATCCAGATCTGCGATTGCAACACGTTCCTGTTCCATGGAATCACGGAAACGAACGGTTACTTTCTGGTCTTCCTCTGAATCAAAGTCATAAGTAATACAGAATGGAGTACCGATTTCATCCTGACGACGATATCTCTTACCGATGTTACCTCTGTCATCAAATTCACAGTTATATTTCTTAGAAAGCTCTGCAAAGATCTTTTCTGCACCCTCATTCAGCTTCTTGGAAAGAGGAAGTACACCGATTTTAACCGGTGCCAGTGCAGGATGGAAATGCATCACTGTTCTGATATCAGGTTTTTCTTCTGTTCCAATGTTTTCTTCATCGTATGCTGCACAAAGGAACGCTAAAACAACACGGTCAGCACCAAGAGATGGCTCTACCACGTATGGAACATATTTTTCATTCTTTGTATCATCGAAGTAGCTCATATCTTCGCCGGATACGTTCTGATGCTGTGTTAAGTCATAATCTGTTCTATCAGCAATACCCCAAAGTTCGCCCCATCCAAATGGGAATAAGAATTCGATATCGGTTGTTCCTTTGGAGTAGAAGCAAAGTTCTTCCGGAGCATGGTCACGAAGTCTCATTTCATCTTCTTTGATACCCAGAGAAAGCAGCCAGTCACGACAGAATGCTCTCCAGTACTGGAACCATTCTAAATCGGTACCGGGTTCGCAGAAAAATTCCAGTTCCATCTGTTCAAATTCTCTTGTACGGAATGTGAAGTTACCCGGTGTGATCTCATTACGGAAGGATTTACCAATCTGACCGATACCAAAAGGAATTTTCTTACGGGATGTTCTCTGTACATTCTTGAAGTTTACAAAAATACCCTGTGCTGTTTCAGGACGAAGATATACTGTATTTTTGGCATCTTCTGTTACACCCTGGAAGGTTTTGAACATCAGGTTGAACTGTCTGATATCGGTAAAATTGTGTTTTCCACAGGATGGACATGGTACGTTATTGTCTTCGATGAATGCTTTCATCTCTTCCTGTGAAAATGCATCAATTGGTTTTTCCAGCGTGATATTGTTTTCTGCAGCAAAATCTTCGATCAGTTTGTCTGCACGGAAACGTTCTTTACATTCTTTACAATCCATCAGAGGATCAGAGAAACCACCCAGGTGTCCTGATGCTACCCATGTCTGAGGATTCATTAAGATGGCACAATCTACACCCACGTTATATGGATTTTCCATAACAAATTTCTGCCACCATGCTTTTTTTACATTGTTTTTCAGTTCTACCCCCAGTGGACCGTAATCCCAGGTATTTGCAAGACCACCATAGATTTCAGATCCCGGAAATACAAAACCTCTGGCTTTTGAGAGTGCAACAATTTTCTCCATTGTTTTTTCCATAATTCATGTTACTCCTTTCATAAACCCCTTAATTGTCTAATATGATATACGCCAGATCCGATGTATTACCAATCCAGGCATCCCTTTTGTCCTGTATCACAACATTATCGGAAAGTGCATAAATGGAATCATAGGTCCGGATGATCACAGGTGCTCCGATGCCCTGCTGACTATCATAATTCATATCCGGATCATAAATAATCATCTTTTTATCGCCGTTTTCCAGAATCGCAGTATGATCCAGAAGTACACTGTCATTTTCCCGTTCATGTAAGGTTACATTCAGAGAATAACCTGCATCATATGCCTCTTTTACGGTGCCAAAAAAGAATTCATTTTCTTCTACCGAGTGGATATTCTGAAATTTTTTAAAGTCTTCCACTGTGGGAAATGACATCTGAATCAGGACTTTATCCTCATCTGTCATTTCGACCTTACTTACCTTAACATCCTCCGCAGTATCCGTTATCCGGTTTTTCTGATAGGATGCCACTTCACCAAGAACCATCTGCTGCAGATCATCCACATTATATTCTGCACCAAATTCTTCCAGGATGGTATGTTCTACAGTGCCCTTTTTATCAATGGATATCGTTGTCATCTCTTCGGTTTCTTTTCCGCAGGCGGTGCAAAGAAGCCCTACCACAATGCCAAGTAAAATATACTTAAATTTGGTCACGTATCCATCTCCCTTCCATATGTTATATTTTTGGACACACAAGCACTGCAAGAAACCTCTTCCTTGCAGGCATAACAAATATTATTATAATCGACTTACTACGGTTTTTCAACAAAGATTTTCGAGAAAGGCAAGACTGTGAAAATCATGATTCCAGACCTGCTTCTTATAGTCCTTTACGATTTCCGCCAATTCCTTTTGTACGTCCTCTCGCAAAGTAAAGGTATACAGCTTCTCTATGGAAGAATCCATAATATACTGTATGGTATATGCGGTGGTATCCAGCAGCCCTTCCTTCTTCGGAATGCCCGGGAACTCTCCATTCACCACCATTGCTTTACATTCAAACACAAGGCGCACCAGTTCATTTGGTATCTTTTTATGTATTAAAGCTCTGACAGACTGATATAACAGCTTCAGCATCTCTGCATCATCGTTATTTTCTCTGGTATAATAATCTGCTACTTCCAGAAAATACATCCCATAATATGCACCTTCCAGATCCGTCCGTAATTCTTCAAAATACTGGGAAATTTCTGCATCTGCAATCGTATATGCGGTCCGTCCTTCCAACAGTTTAAAGGTCCCGAAACAGAAAGGATTGGTCGCTGCCATAAAACGATTATTCATTTTTCTGGAATTTCTGGCAAATGCAGAAATCTTTCCCCTCTGGCTGGTTAATATGGTAACCGCCCTATCATACTCACCTACAGGAACTGCTTTGATCACCATCCCTGTCACCTGCACGAAATCCCGCATGCATCGTCCTCTCTTCAGACCTGTCTTCCTGCTTTCTATAGTGCTTTTCCTGATTGCAGCTGCTTTTGTACCGCAGGTAATCTTCTATCTTTCCGGTCTGCATAAATCTTTCAAAATCCCGTTTATCATCCATGACGCTTACCCCACTTCTTTTTCTCTTGTTTTGGAACCTTCAGGTTCATTTTTCACCCTGAGGGAACCTAATAATAGGGTTCGCATTTTTCCTTTTTCTATTCTGTATCTTTTGGATTATAACCGAAATTTTTCAGGAGAATATCACTGTCTCTCCAATCCTTTTTTACCTTCACCCAAAGCTGTAAATTCACCTGACATTCCAGTAAATTTTCGATGTCTCTACGTGCCTGGGTACCGATTTTTTTCAGCATGGCCCCCTGTTTTCCAATGATGATTCCCTTATGGGAATCCCGCTCGCAGATGATGGTTGCCTGTATCTCACAAAGGTTCTTTTTATATTTCATACTTTCAATCGTCACTGCAATCCCGTGTGGGATCTCATCTTCCAGACAGCGAAGGGTTTTCTCACGTATCATTTCCGCTACGATCTGTCTCTCCGGCTGGTCTGTGATCGTATCTTCATCGTAAAACGGTTCTCCGTAGGGGAGATATTTCATAATCGTTTCAATCAGATCTTCCTTATTCGTTCCCTTTAATGCAGATACCGGAACAATTTCTGCAAAATCATACTCTTTCCGATAGGTATCTATAAAAGCTAAAATCTCTTCTTTTTTTACGGTGTCGATCTTATTGATCACCAGAATGACCGGTGTGTTTACTTCCTGCAGTTTTTCAATAATATGACGTTCCCCTGCACCGATAAAATTGGATGGTTCCACAAGCCATAAGATCACATCTACTTCATTCAGGGTATGTTCGGCTACGCCAACCATATAATTTCCCAATTTGTTTTTGGCTTTATGTATACCCGGCGTATCCAGAAAAACAATCTGTCCTTTTTCATCGGTGTAAACAGTCTGTATCCGATTTCTGGTAGTCTGAGGTTTGCTGGATGTAATCGCAATTTTCATTCCAATCAGCTGATTCATCAGTGTGGATTTTCCCACATTGGGTCTGCCGATCAAGGTAGCAAATCCGGCTTTATAGGATGGTGTCATTCTTCTTTTCCTCCGTCCCTTGCTGCATATTCTGCTGAGATATGTTCTGTGTTACCACCATCTGTCCCTGCTTTTTTGCCTTAGATTTCTTTGCTTTAGGCTCGCTTAATTTCAAAATCAGTTTTACCAGCAGGAAGCAGATCAGACCAAGGATAGCTAAGATAACCAGAATCACCACAATAAACGGAATGCTCACAATGAATCCAATTGCAAAATCACGCAGTCCTGATCCAACCCGGTATAAGTTTTCCACAAAACCGCTTCGAATGGCGTCCCAGGTACTTTCCGGTACTGCGGGGGATACTCTTTCCACTTCTGATATGGAAAGATAAATGGTGCTGTAATTGATCTGGTTATCATAGGTCCGCAGCTGGGATTCCATACTCTCCAGCTGATAGCGGACATCTGTCAGTTTATCTTCAATCTGCAAGATTTCTTCCAGTGTTTCAGCCTGATCCATCAGTTCCAGAAGTCTTTCTTCTTCCGATCTCAATGCATTTCTATGGCTCTCCAGATCCACATAGGACAAGGTGACATCCTCTACAGATTTGGATTTATTGGTAATGTTGGAATTCTGATCCAGCATATCCACAAAAGAATCCAGTTTTTCTGCAGGAATACGTATGGTTAAGCTGGCATTTCTGGTCTGGTGATCTTCCGGATTATAATAATTACCATTCCACTGATTGCTGCTTTCGATATATCCGCCTGCTTCTGTCACTCTGCGCTCCACGTTCTGCATAAGGGTATCGAATTCTGTGGTTTCCACATCCAGATTCATGGTTGTGATCAGCTTACGGTCTGACTGTACTTCCGGCTTTTCAGCGGAATCATAACTACCGGCTCCTTCGTCCATACTCTCTTCATAAGCTTCTTCCGTCATGCTGTAATCATCATAAATATAATCTGCCGCTGCTGCACTTTCTACTGCAGCTTCCGAACTATTCACATAGTCGGAAGAGCCACACCCTACCATGCAGGCAGCAGAAATCATACTTACCATAATGATCTGCATGATCCATCTTTTACTTTCCCTATGATTTCTTTTCTTCATATAATTTTCTCCCTACCACAGTATTTTTGTGTTTTAATGAAACAGTTGCTCTTTGACCAGCAGACCACAATCTGCTTTTCTCACTTTTTCCTCGGAACCAACCACGCAGATGCACTCATCCTGCATCATACTACGGATATAAGAAGAAAGACTTCGGATCACACCTGCATCTGTTTCCAGTACTTCATCTCTTTCCTTCTGCAGATCTTCATCGGTTACCCCACTCATATATCCCATCAAAGAGAACAATCCCTTTGTCTTTGCTGTCTTGGGAGTATCCAATGCACCGATTGCCCCGATGATATACTGGGTGATTTCTTCTTCACTGCCTTGATAATCTGCAATATAATCTGCCGCTTTCTCATATACCTCTACCGTCTTCTCCAGATTCGGATCCCGATAGGATACGAAATAGCTGTCACCGGTCCGCGGGAAAGAACACATGCATCCATAAGCACCACCCTTTACCCGGACATTGTTCCACAAATAGTCATATCCCATCATAACCTTCAGGACTCTCAGTGCACCGGTATATTCCAGTCCTTTTTCCTTGTAATTACCGGCACGACATACATACTGTACCTGGGAGGAGGTCAGGAAGCCTTCATTCTTCTTTACCGGAACCGGCTTATATGGTTTATCCGGTATTTCCGTCTTTTCGCAGAAAAGACTGTCACGGAATGTTGTGATCAGGTCCGGCAATGCCGGCAGATCTTCATACATTGCTGTCACATCCATCATCAGATTCTCCGGCCGGAACAGAAGCTGTGCCAGTTCCTGAAGAGTCTCCATGAGAGCATCTTTTTTGGTATCATAATTTGCAATCAGATCTTCTATCAACCGATACTGGCTGATACCCTTTAGCAGTTCGTTGACTGCACCCATCTCACTAAAGTAGGACATGGCACGGGCAGATGCCAGACTGTGTCCGGCAGCAAGCATGTCGGACTGCATCTCTGATTTCAGTTCCTCCAAAAGCTCTTTGATACGCTTTTCGTCATCCCATATGGTATGACAAATGATTTCCTGTACCAGTTCAAATGCATGCTTTAAGTCACCATAAAGCGCCTTGGCCCGGACTTCATAAGTAACCATATTCTTATTCTCTTTATCATTGCAGTAGAAGCAGATACCGCTTCCAATACCGCCGGTCTTTATATTAATCTCATCAAACAGATCCTGATAGCTATAGTTCTTAGTATCTAAGAGACCAAATACCCCTTCCAGAACTCCTAAATACGGGAAATATTTTTCCGGAATATGATCTGTCTGAAAAATCATCCGCAAATAAGCAATCTCATTGGTAAACAGATCATGCCGAAGTACTTTTACACCATCCACATAGGTAAGCTCATTTACCAGATGATCTGCTTCTTTTTTCATATCCTCTCTGGTAAGATGAGGAATGGTGGCCAGTGCTTCCGGTGTATCCGGTTCTTCCTGATACTCCTTCAGGGCTTTCGTTTCTGCCACTATGTCTTCCACTTCTTCTTGGGAAAGTGTGGCCTTATAAGCACTTAACCGATCTGCCAGTTCTTTCTCCCGCTTTGCAGTCAGACCCCTTTCCGGAGTCATTACCAGTATCGTTCCATGAGGATTGTGAAGCAGATATCGGTCAATCAGATCTTCAAAATAATGGCTTTCTACCTTTTCTTTTAACGCAGCAAAGGTTTCATTTGCCTCCAGATGGATAAATGGCTTTCTATCGTCATGAAGCCAGGAATCCAAAATCTGAATGCCATACATCAATCCTTTTTGATAGGATCCGAAATCTGCTTCCCGGTGCTTGAACTCGAAAGCATTTAAGGCAGCATATAAGGACTTTTTATTGATTCCTTCTTTTACCAGTTTCTGCAGGGTTTCATCATAGGTATCCAGGAAAAGCTGCTTCTGGGAAAGCTCCGCATTTTTTGCCACTACACTAAAGTAAGGCTGGCGGACACCCTCTTCAAAAATACTGTAAACTTCCGTACCGATTCCTTTTTCAATCATGGCCTTTTTCAGCGGTGCTCCCGGAGAAGAACAAAGTACCGCATCCAGTACCTTGAACGCCACATACAGTTCTCTGTCCAGACAGTCTGCCACCACTTTGCTGATGGATAAATAGGTATTATTCTCCAGACTTTCTCCTTCTGAAATGGAATATACTTTTTGTAGTTCTTTCATTTCTTCAAAAGGTGTCTGAATCGCGATAACAGAATCCACTGGTTGCTCATCAAATGCAGATAAATACTCCCGATCGATAAACTCCAGCTTTTCCGCCATATCCATATTTCCATATAAATAGATATAGCTGTTGGAGGGATGATAATATCTGCGGTGGAAATTCAGGAATTCTTCATAGGTAAGCTCCGGTATCACGTCCGGATCTCCGCCGGACTCATAAGAATATGAAGTATCCGGATACAGGGAATTCATCAGTTCCCGCTCCAGGATACTGTCCGCAGAAGAAAACGCCCCCTTCATTTCATTATATACTACGCCATTGATCTTCAAATCATCTTCCGGGCTTTCCAATTCATAATGCCAGCCTTCCTGTTTGAAAATCTTATCTTCTTTATAAATATTAGGATAAAATACTGCATCCAGATACACATGCATCAGATTCTGGAAATCTTTGTCATTGCAACTGGAGATCGGATAAATGGTTTTATCCGGAAATGTCATGGCGTTCAGGAAGGTATTCAGACTTCCTTTGGCCAGTTCGATGAAAGGGTCTTTCACCGGAAATTTTTCGGAACCACACAGCACTGTGTGCTCTACAATATGTGCTGCTCCCGTAGAATCCACCGGTGGAGTACGAAATCCGATATAAAACACTTTATTTTCATCATCATTACTCAGAAGTGCCACTCTGGCACCGGTCTTTTTGTGCCGGAGAATATAACTGAAAGAATCCAGTTCCTTTATTTCTCTTTTTTCCACCACTTCATATGACGGACAATCCTCTACTCTCATAATGCAAGCCTTTCTTCTCTTTTCCAATTTATTTCTATCATATTTTTTATATATTTCCTGTTAGTATATACACTGATCTTATAATTCTATCAAGTATTCTATCAATTTTTCTGACAAATGAAAAGAACAGGCCGGAAACATGTTCCAGACCTGCTGTTTTAAACAACAAAGGACATCAGTGCCAGCTTGGATAAAACAATCTCCTGAACCACCACACCGTCTCTCTTCTTCTGTGCAAGTGGAATGCTGACAAAGTTCTTCATTGGCATGATTTTTTCCACATAAACACGCTTCTTTTTCCCAAACAGACTTTTCTTATCCACCAAAATATTGATCTTTACTTTTGTTTTTAACTGTTCAAAAGTGCGGTAAACAAAACTTTCTTCCTTCAGATAGTAGAACTCACTTTCCAGTGAGGTGTCCGGGTCTGCTTCTTTAAAAATATAGTGTTCCATGATGGACTTGAATTTGAAATTCATATCCGGATGTTCCATCAGTTCCCGATAAGTGAACCGGGCTCCAATGTATAAATTGCCTGTATCCTGCAGCATATATTTAAAGTCTTCATAGGAGCTTTGTTTCATCTGCTTCCTCCATCTATATCCTCAATCGCATATCCGCTCATACGATACACATCCAGAATTTCTTCTTCCGGAATGCCGGTTTCTTCTGCCAGCTCAGCTGATGTGACCTTGCGGCGCATCTCATCTGCCAGTTCCTTTGCCTTCAGGGCGATTTCATTCACCTTATCCGCCAGTTTCTGATCCGACTGAAGGGCTTCCATATCGCATTGTATCATCTCTTCCATGGAATCCATGATCATCTTTACCAGCATGGCTTCTGCATCTGCAGCATTCTCCTGACATCCCAGCATGGTTACGCCTTCACTGACTGCCATATTTCCCTGGCCTATCAGATCCTCCAGATATACACCCTGTCCGGTATACAGTTTTGCGATCTCAGCCACCTGTGGCAAAAAGATCTGAATCAGGCTGTTTTGTGCATCTCTATCACCTGCCATGGCAGAAAGAATATAAGCTTCTCTCTGTCCATCACTAACCTGTTCCATTCCACCCAGAGCTTCCAGATACTCTTTCAGATAATCATGCTCTTCTTCGGTCAGGTAATCGTCCGGATTTACCGGCTCTCCAATACCCACTTTATGCTTTTTCAGATAATCAAATACCAATGCAAGCTGTTCTTCTGATAATTCCAATTCCGCAAAAGCCTGCTGTACCTGCTCTTTGCTGATCATACCGCCCTGATCAGCGGCCATTTTGCGGACACGTTCCAATGTCTTTGCAAATTCTATTTCTCGATTCATAATAGGATCCTTTCCACCTGATTATTCTGCACTTTATTTGATGTGCTGATGTGTAAACAGATGATCCTGACAGTACTCATAGTTCCCATTACATTTTGAGCAGAAGCGGAACATAAGCTCCGGATTCGTTTCCTCGGTTCTGCCACAGATCGCACATTTATGCTTGGTGATTCCCGTCGGTCTGGAAACCTGTTTCCTGAAATCTCTCCTGCGCTTCTGCTGTCTTGGACTAAATCTGGACAAGCCTTTATACCAGTAGAAGAAAATCAGGAAATTCAGCATGGCAATGACAATGGCAACACTATATGCATAATAGCCCACTACCAGATATTGAATCATCTGTACGACCAGAAGAATCGCATCCAGAATAGCCAGTACCTTTGCTTTGATCGGGAATACAAAGTAAATCAGAAATCTCTCTTCCGGGAACAGGGTACAGAACGCAAAGAACATGGACTGGTATAAATAGTTCATGCCTCCATAATAAGTAGGAATTCCAAGTGTCAGATACAGTACCAGTTCCCCCAGCACGGTCAAAATAATACCACTGAAAAAGTATAAATTAAACTGGAAAGATCCCCAAATGTTTTCCAGGGAATGTCCAAACAGATAATAAATGTGTATCGTGATAACAAAAAATAAAATATCAAAAAACCCGTTCAAGGATGCCGGTGCCAGGATAAAGGTAAAAAGCCTCCAGACCTGCCCTGCTGCAATGGCTCTGAAATCCAATGCCAGATAGGCGTAATAAATAAATGGTGTCACCATGCTGATCACGGTAGAACCTACATATAAAATAATGAAATAATTGATCAGATTTGGAATAGCAAACCGTCCAAACTTTTTTTCCATTTTTAACAAAAAATTCTGCATTCTAATAAAATACCTCTTCTTTTATTCTTCTATATCATGTGATTCGTGATTCTTTTATCCTTGACCTCGGTCTGAAACAAACTTCCTGTATGATATGACTTTAGTCTTTTGCATCATATCATTTCACTATTTAAAAGTAAATAAAAGTACCGGTCTTTTTACCACCTTTTCACACTTTTTTAATAATTTATCCTAATTGCATTTCCCAAATTCCTGTCGTATAATGACTGCGTATGCCATATAACAAAGAATGATTTTTATTTAGGAAAGAGTTGCTTAAGTCATGAAGAGTGAACGGTTTACATTAGGTATTGATATCGGTTCCACCACAGTAAAGATCGCTGTTCTGGATGCTGAGAACAGGCTTCTGTTTGCGGATTACAAAAGACATTTTGCAAATATCCGTGAAACTTTGGCTGACTTATTAAAAGAAGTTTATGAACAATTTGGCTGTATTACGGTACACCCTATGATCACCGGTTCCGGTGGCCTTACTTTGGCAAATCATCTGGGCGTTCCCTTTGTACAGGAGGTCATTGCAGTATCCACTTCCCTGCAGACTTTTGCTCCACAGACTGATGTGGCGATTGAACTGGGCGGTGAGGATGCAAAGATCATATATTTTGAAGGCGGTAATGTAGAACAGCGTATGAATGGTATCTGTGCAGGGGGTACCGGATCCTTTATCGATCAGATGGCTTCCCTGCTTCAGACCGATGCAGCCGGATTAAATGAATACGCCAAAGGCTACCAGTCCCTTTATACCATTGCTGCCCGCTGCGGTGTCTTTGCAAAATCTGACATTCAGCCCCTCATCAATGAAGGTGCTACCAAAGAAGATCTGTCTGCCTCTATTTTCCAGGCTGTTGTCAACCAGACCATCTCCGGACTGGCCTGCGGCAAACCGATTCGGGGACATGTGGCATTTCTGGGCGGTCCTCTGCACTTTTTATCAGAACTGAAAAAAGCATTCATCCGCACCTTAAAGCTGGATGAAGAGCATACCATAGAATTAGAGCATTCCCACCTGTTCGCAGCCATGGGCTCTGCACTGAACGCAAAAGACGATGTGGCTTTCTCCATGGATGACATGGTGAAAAAACTGTCATCTGACATCAAGATGGAGTTCGAAGTGGAACGAATGGAGCCTTTATTTGCTAACGAAGCAGAATATAAGGCTTTTCAATTGCGCCATGAAAAAAATCAGGTAAAAAAGGGCGATCTGGCTTCTTACCGTGGCAACTGCTATCTGGGCATCGATGCCGGTTCCACCACTACCAAGGTGGCTCTGGTAGGTGAGGACGGAACCCTGCTTTACTCCTTTTACAGCAATAACAACGGAAGCCCGTTAAAGACTGCTATCCGTTCCATTCAGGAAATCTATTCCCTGCTTCCGGAGGGCGTAAAAATCGTACGCTCCTGCTCTACCGGTTATGGGGAGGCACTGTTAAAGGCTGCTTTCCTGCTGGATGACGGTGAAGTGGAAACGGTAGCACACTACTATGCTGCTGCATTCTTTGATCCTGAGGTGGATTGTATCCTGGACATCGGTGGACAGGATATGAAATGCATCAAGATCAAAAATCAGACCGTAGATTCGGTACAGCTCAATGAGGCCTGCTCCTCCGGCTGTGGTTCCTTTATTGAAACCTTTGCCAAATCTCTGGACTATTCGGTTCAGGACTTTGCCCAGGCTGCTCTTTTTGCAGAGCACCCCATTGACCTTGGTACCAGATGTACTGTATTTATGAACTCTAAAGTAAAACAGGCGCAAAAAGAAGGAGCTTCTGTGAATGACATTTCTGCAGGACTTGCTTATTCGGTTATCAAAAATGCGCTGTTTAAAGTCATCAAGGTATCCACTGCTTCAGAACTGGGCAAAAACATTGTAGTTCAGGGTGGTACTTTCTATAATGATGCGGTTCTGCGAAGCTTTGAAAAAATCGCAGACTGCCAGGCAATCCGTCCTGATATCGCAGGTATCATGGGTGCTTTTGGCTGCGCCCTGATCGCCAGAGAGCGTTTCCAGATGGAGCCCGATCACGAAACCACCATGCTGTCCATTGAAAAAATCAACGAACTGGAATTTACTACCAGCATGGCCAAATGCAAAGGCTGTACCAACAGCTGTCGACTCACCATTAACCGTTTTTCCGGTGGACGCCAGTTCATCTCCGGAAACCGATGTGAACGTGGTCTGGGTAAACAGAAAAATGCCAACCATATACCAAACTTATATGAATATAAACTGGAACGTCTTTTCGATCACTATGAGCCTCTTCCTGCCGATGAAGCCAAACGAGGCAGCGTGGGACTTCCAAGAGTTCTGAATATGTACGAGAACTATCCGTTCTGGTTCACATTCTTTACCAAGTTGGGATTTCAGGTCATCCTGTCCCCAAGCTCCACTCACAAGATTTATGAACTGGGTATTGAATCCATCCCAAGTGAGTCCGAATGTTACCCAGCCAAGCTGGCTCATGGTCATGTAACATGGCTGATCCATCATAATGTAGATTTTATCTTCTATCCTGCTCTGTTCTATGAAAGAGAGGAATTTGAAGATGCTAATAACCATTACAACTGTCCTATCGTCACCTCCTATTCCGAAAACATCAAGAACAATGTGGATGAAATCGGACAGGGTAAAGTAAGATTTGCCAACCCATTTATGAGCTTTAAGAGTCCGGACACCGTAAAACTGGCTTTGAGAAAACAATTTTCTGATATTCCGGTATCTGAAATCGACGCTGCAGTAGATGCTGCCTGGGAAGAACAGCAATGTGCCCGGGATGATATCCGTCAAAAAGGAGAAGAGGTTCTGGCCTGGATGGAAGAAAACCATGCAAGAGGTATTGTACTGGCAGGTCGACCTTATCATGTGGATCCGGAAATCAACCATGGTATTCCGGAATTGATCAACAGCTACAATATCGCTGTTTTGACGGAAGATTCTGTTTCCCACCTGACCAAACCGGAACGACCACTTATTGTTTCCGACCAGTGGATGTACCACTCCCGTCTTTACGCTGCTGCAAGCTTTGTCAAGACCCGGGATGATCTGGATCTGATCCAGCTGAACTCCTTCGGTTGTGGTCTGGATGCGGTAACTACCGATCAGGTAAATGATATTTTATCCGGTTCCGGAAAGATCTATACCTGTCTGAAAATAGATGAAGTAAATAACCTTGGAGCAGCCAGAATCCGAATCCGCTCGCTATTGTCTGCCATCCGTGTAAGGGAACAGAAAAAGGTGACCAGAGAGATCCACTCTTCTGCTATCCATAAAGTATCCTTTACCGAAGAAATGAGAAAAGAATACACCATTTTATGCCCGCAGATGTCTCCGATACATTTTGATCTGCTGAGCCCGGCTTTCCGTTCCTGTGGCTATCGTTTTGAAGTCCTGGGAAATGATAACAAACGGGCAGTTGATACCGGACTGAAATACGTTAACAACGATGCCTGCTATCCGTCTTTGATCGTGGTCGGTCAGATTATGGATGCCCTGACATCGGGTAAGTATGATTTAAACCGTACTGCTGTCATAATGTCTCAGACCGGCGGTGGTTGTCGTGCCACCAACTATATCGGATTTATCCGTCGTGCTCTGGAAAAAGCAGGCATGTCCCAGATTCCGGTTATTTCCCTGAATCTGGTTGGCATGGAGAAAAATCCGGGATTCCATATCAATCTGGAGCTTCTGCAAAAAGCTGCCTATGCTGCTACCTTCGGTGATATTTTCATGCGCTGTGTATACCGTATGCGTCCTTATGAAAAAGTACCAGGTTCTGTAAATGAAGTACATCAGAAATGGTTAAAGAAATGTATCGATTTTCTGACTCCAAGACATCAGAATTTCTTTACCTTCCAGAAGATGTGTAAAGAGATTATTAGTGACTTTGATCAGATTGAAATTCTGGATATAAAGAAACCTAAAGTTGGTATCGTAGGGGAAATCCTGGTGAAATTTGCCCCTGTTGCCAATAACCATTTAGTAGACCTTTTGGAATCGGAAGGTGCCGAAGCAGTTTGCCCTGATTTGTTAGACTTCATGCTCTACTGCCTATATAACCAGATCTATAAAGCAGAAAACCTGGGTACCAGCAAAAAAACTGCCCGTATCTGTAAGCTGGGTATCTGGGCACTGGAAACACTCAGAGGAAGCGCTACCAAGGCTTTCAGAAAAAGTAAACACTTCCATGCACCCATCAGTATTTATCAAACAGCAGATTATGCAAAGACCATTGTTGATATCGGCAACCAGACCGGTGAAGGATGGTTTTTGACCGGCGAAATGCTGGAACTGATACATAGCGGCACAAACAACATCGTTTGCTGCCAGCCATTCGGCTGTCTGCCAAACCATGTAGTAGGAAAAGGTGTGATCAAGGAAATCCGGAAACGCTATCCTACTTCCAATATTGTGGCGATTGATTACGATCCCGGTGCCAGTGAGGTTAATCAGCTGAACCGAATTAAACTGATGCTGTCTACAGCGCAGAAGAATCTAAAAAAAGAATCCTGATGAGGGATTCTTTTTTGTTCTCCGCTAATCATTCCCCGGTTAAATGTACAATGGTCATATCGTGGTGGACCGCTTTGAGGAAGGGTCCAAAGGCATCTGATGTTTTCATTTTTAAGCTGGAAGTGTTCACACAGGGGTGGCATCCCATGTACTCTTGTTTTAAGACATCTTCATCCACTAGGAGACGAACGTGGTTTTCGGTATCATTCATCAAGCCCATCAGACTGACGGAACCGGGTTTGATGTTTAAGTATTGTTCCATATATTCTGCATCGGCAAAGGATAATCTGGCACTGCCGATCTGTCCGGATATTTCCTTTGTCTTGAAGGGCTTGTCCCCCGGCATCATAAGCAGATAAAAAGCAGTTTT
>CAMFGH010000053.1 GCA_945949875.1 uncultured bacterium | reverse complement strand
CTTAAAGTAGAACATCTGAATGCCGGTAAGATGGTTCAGGATGTAAGCTTTGAACTTCGTAAAGGTGAAATCCTTGGTTTCTCAGGTCTGATGGGTGCCGGCCGTACCGAAACAGCAAGAGCTATCTTTGGAGCAGATCCAAAGGAGAGCGGTGATATTTATATCAACGGTGAAAAAGTAGAAATCAACAGTCCGGAGGATGCAGTAAAACATAGTATTGGTTACTTATCTGAAGACCGTAAACGTTATGGTGTCGTAGTACAGAAGACAGTTGCTGAAAACACAACATTGGCAACACTTCCGAAATATATTAAAGGTCTCTTTATTGATAAGAAGGCTGAACGTGACGTGACAATGGACTATGTGAAATCTCTGGATACCAAGACACCAAGTGTTGACCAGCTTGTAGTAAACCTTTCCGGTGGTAATCAGCAGAAAGTAGTTATTGCAAAATGGCTTTGTAGAAACTGTGATATCCTGATTTTCGATGAACCTACCAGAGGTATTGACGTAGGTGCTAAGAATGAGATTTACAAACTGATGAATAAATTGGCAGCAGAAGGTAAATCAATTATCATGATTTCTTCCGAAATGACTGAGATATTGAGAATGAGTGACCGTATCGTGGTAATGTGTGAAGGCAAGAAGACTGGTGAAATCAGTATTGAAGAAGCTACACAGGAAAATATCATGAATATGGCAACAAGAGAGATTGGTTAGGAGGAAGAAAAATGAGTAAAGATACAAATCAAAAATCAATTGTTGCAAGACTCGGTGGACAGAAATTCATCGTACTCCTGGTAGTTTTTGTACTGTTCGCAGTATTTGCAATTGCCAGTCCTGATTTTAGAAAGTATACAACGATTCTGAGTATCATGGACTATTCATACTACATCGTACTGATGGCAATCGGTGTTACATTCCCACTGATCACAGGTGGTGTTGACCTTTCCATCGGTACCGGCCTGATTTGCTACTCCTTAGCAGGTGGTTTCCTGGTAGTTCAGAAGGGATGGCCGGTAGCAGCAGGTCTTCTGGTAAGTGTTCTATTCGGTATTGTAATCGGTTTGGCAAATGGTGTTTTAATTGCCGTTATGGATTTACCACCATTCCTTGCTACTCTTTGTACTTGTATGATTACAAGAGGTTTAGGTTCCATTTGTTCTAAGAACTTTGGTATTTCCTGGCCTACAGCAGGAACGGAAGGAAGCTGGTTTAGAAAGATTTTCAAAATCACATTAGAAAATAACACAAAAATTCCAATCGGTTTCTTATGGATGCTCATCATTGTTATCATTATGGCATTCGTACTGAACCACACAAAAATTGGTCGTTATACAATCGCAATTGGTTCTAATAAAGAAGCAGCGATTCTTTCCGGAATTAATGTAAAATTCTATCACATTATGGCTTATGTGATTTCCGGTTTCTTTGCAGGTTTGGCAGCAATCGCTTATTCCGCAGTATTTGCAACAGTTCAGCCGGGTACAGGTGCCGGTTTCGAATTGGAAGCAATCGGTGGTGCTATCATCGGTGGTGTATCCGCTACAGGTGGTGCCGGTAGTATCGAAGGCGCATTCATCGGTGTATTCGTTATCTGTTTGTTAAAGACAGGTCTTCCGTTCATCGGATTGCAGGCTAACTGGCAGCAGATTATCACAGGTCTTGTACTGATCGGTGCGGTACTTGTTGATATTATTAAGAAAAGAAGAGAAGCAAAATAAACAGTAGCTTTTGGAATCTTTTTAAGAAAAAGTAGAAAATTTTATTTACCTTTGTGTAAAATATTCAACTAAATGAGTTAGATTTTCTATGTAATTATTAAAAATTGCTATGTTATAATGGCAGTGTTGAGAGAGAAGAATCATTCTTCTTTCTCAGCGCAGTAAACCAGATATAGACCAGAAGGTTTATATACATAATTTATTTTCATGTTCTATAAGGAGGAATTAAAATGAAAAAGAAAGTTTTGGCAGCTCTTATGAGTATTGCTATGGTTGCATCCTTATTAGTTGGATGTGGCGCAAAAGAAGAAGCTCCAGCAGCAGAAGCTCCAGCAGCAGCTACTGAAGAAGCTCCGGCAGAAGAAGCTCCAGCAGAAGAAGCTCCAGCAGCAGAAGCTCCAGCAGCAAGTGGCGACTTAACATTCGAAGTAATCGTAAAATCTTTCCAGTCTTCTTACTGGCAGGCAGCTGTTCTTGGTTTTGAACAGGAAGCTGAAAAACTTGGCGTAACAGTTAACTGTACAGGCCCTAACGCTGAATCTGATATCGCAGATCAGGTTAACATGCTGAACAGTGCTATCAATAATGCTCCTAACGGTATCGGTCTTGCAGCTTGTGACCAGAGTGCAGTTCTTGACTCTCTTCAGGCAGCTATGGATGCAGGTATCCCAGTAGTATGTTTCGACTCTGGTGTTCCGGATGCTCCAGCAGGTTCCGTTGTTTCTACAGTAGCTACAGATAACTATGCTGCAGGTGCTACAGCAGCTATCAACCTTTACCCAGCTCTGAAAGATCAGATCGGCAAAGGCGCTCCTGTAAGAATTGGTGAAGTTAACCAGGAAGCTACATCTAACTCCATCATCAGCCGTGGTCTTGGTTTCATCGACAAATTTGCTGAATTAGCAGCAGCTGATGGATTCAAAGTAGCAGTTATCGGTAACGAAAAATACGTTAACGATTGCAAAGCTGAAAAAGCAGCTGAAGCAGACGCTGATATCATCATCGAAGTAGCAGTACCAGCTCAGACAACAGTTGAACTGTGTGCTACAGAAGCAGCAGCTATCATGAACAAAGCTGATACAATCGGTATGTTCGGTTCTAACCAGGTTGCAGCTGAAGGTATCTTAACAGCTAACGAAAACCTTTCTGTATTAGGTGACAGAATCTTAGCAGCTGGTTTCGACGCTGGTTCCGTAATCAAAGGCGCTATCAAATCCGGTACAATGTTTGGTGCTGTAACACAGTCTCCTCTGGCTATGGGTATCACAACAGTTGACGTATTAGTTAAAGCAGCTAATGGCGAATCTGTATCTGACGTTCCTACAGATGGTTACTGGTACAATGCAGACAACATGGAAGATCCAAGTATCGCTCCTAACCTTTATGACTAATCTTTTATCCTTGGGATGAAGTACTGATCATAATAAGTTGTTGATTACAGTAATAAATTGTAAGATTGTAACATAACAAATTAGAAGAGAGTCGGTTTTATGCCGGCTCTCTTTTTTGAGAAAAGGGGATATTTTGGTACTTTACAGTTGCGGAAAAAAAGTTTAAAATATCTCTATATTTGAAACCAAACACAACCAACACGTTGAAGAGACGAGTACCTTTTTCAGAACGTATCAGAGAGAGATGCCATGTGCTGAAAGCATCTTTACAGGAGAAACTGGGAAAACTACCTCTGAGTGGCCCCAATCCGGTCCGGTGACTCCGTTATCGTCATTTGAGTGGTCTTGATATATTACAGATCATGTGAATTCTGTGCCATGAGCATTGGAATACGTCATTTAGATAGGACATGGAAAGGTAAGATATTCAAGGCAATTAGGGTGGAACCGCGTGTGATACGTCCCTTGCAGTGCATTTTATATTGCAAGGGATTTTTTATGTTGTCGAAGAAAATGCTTCCACATAAAGGAAATGTTTCCCGGCAATGAAAATGCTCCATATTGGAAACTGTATAAGAAAAGGAGAAAAAACATGAAAATCACATTAAAAGATGGCAGTGTGAAAGAGTATGCATCAGCAATGAGCGTGATCGATATCGCAAAAGATATCAGTGAAGGTCTGGCAAGAGCAGCATGTGCCGGCGAAGTAGATGGCAAAGTGGTTGATCTCAGAACCGTAATCAGCGAAGATTGTAACCTGAATATATTAACAGCATCAGATCCGGCAGGTCTTAAGGTGCTGCGTCATACAGCAGGCCATGTACTTGCAGAAGCAGTAAAGAGATTATTCCCGGACGCTAAATGTACCATTGGACCGGCTATTGAAGATGGTTTTTATTATGATTTTGATTCCCAGCCATTTTCCAGAGAAGATCTGGATAAACTGGAAGCAGAGATGAAAAAAATCGTAAAAGAAGGTCATGAGCTGAAGAGATTTACTCTTCCAAAAGAAGAAGCAATCAAATTCATGGAAGAGCGAAACGAGCCATACAAGGTAGAACTGATTCAGGAACTGCCGGAAGGTGCTGAGATTTCTTTCTATGATCAGGATGGTTTTGTGGACTTGTGTGCAGGACCTCATCTGATGAGTACAAAGGGTGTAAAAGCCTTCAAACTGACATCTTCTTCCATGGCATATTGGAGAGGAGATTCCAACAAAGCAAGACTTCAGAGAATCTACGGTAGTGCTTTCTCGAAAAAGGAAGAACTGCAGGAATACCTGGATAAACTGGAAGATGCAAAAAGACGTGACCATAACAAGCTGGGTCGCGATATGAAGCTGTTTACTACGGTTGATGTGATCGGTCAGGGACTTCCTTTATTTACACCAAAGGGAACCAAGATGATCATGAAGCTTCAGAGATGGATAGAAGATCTGGAAGATAAAGAGTGGGGCTATGTTCGTACCAGAACACCACTGATGGCAAAATCTGATCTGTATAAGATTTCCGGTCACTGGGATCATTATCTGGATGGCATGTTTGTTCTGGGCGATCCGGAAGACAAAGAGTGTATGGCACTTCGTCCAATGACCTGCCCATTCCAGTATTATGTATATAAAAATGAACAGCATTCTTACAGAGACCTTCCTTATCGTATGGGTGAGACATCTACCTTATTCAGAAATGAAGATTCCGGTGAAATGCATGGACTTACCCGTGTGCGTCAGTTCACAATTTCAGAAGGACATAACGTAATCAGACCGGATCAGGCTGAAGAAGAACTTCAGAACTGTCTGCATCTGGCATTATATGTACTGAAAACACTGGGGCTTCAGGATGATGTGACCTTCCGTCTGTCCAAATGGGATCCGGATAATACAGAGAAATATCTGGGGGATGAAAATTATTGGAATACTACTCAGGATGCGCTCAGAAAAATTCTGATAGAAGAGAACCTTCCTTTTGTAGAGGCTGAAGGGGAAGCTGCATTCTATGGCCCGAAGATCGATATTCAGGCAAAGAATGTATATGGTAAAGAAGATACCATGATTACGATCCAGCTGGATTGTGCCATTGCAGAGAATTTCGATCTGTATTATATCGATCAGAATGGTGACAAGGTTCGCCCTTATATCATCCACAGAACATCTCTGGGATGTTATGAAAGAACACTGGCATGGCTGATTGAAAAATATGCCGGCAAATTCCCTACCTGGCTTTGTCCGGAACAGGTTCGTATTCTTCCGATTTCTGAAAAATATGAAGAATATGCAGAAAAAGTCCGCAAAGAACTTGCAAAAAATGATATCGATGTAACAGTAGATAACCGTTCCGAAAAGATCGGCTTTAAGATCCGTGAAGCACGTATGGACAAACTTCCTTATATGTTGGTAGTAGGTCAGCAGGAAGAAGAAAATGGTCTGGTTTCTGTACGAAGCAGATTCGAAGGAAATGAAGGCCAGAAACCACTTTCTGAGTTCATTGATCAGATTTGCAAAGAAATCCGGACAAAAGAAATTCGTGTAGAGTTGCCGGAAGAAGAGAAAAAGAGATAATAAGTGCCGACGCTTTTCAAAAGTTCTGATTTGAACAGCAGGATTTATTCCTGTCAATATAAAAAGGAGAATATAATGCATGCAATCTGTTCATACTAATTCTGAATAAAATATTTTATTGCAGGAGGTAGTAGAAGATGGCAGATTTAAAATGTTCCGTTGAAAATTGTGTTTACAACAAAGATTGTTTATGTAGCAAAGGGGATATCATGGTTGGTAATAAGCATGCAGACCGCAAGAGCGATACCTGTTGCGAAAGTTTCCGTGAAGCAGGCGAAAGTAATGCTTTTACCAGCGCTATTTCCCATCCGACCAGCAATATCAGCATAGACTGTGAAGCAACTAAGTGTATTTACAATACGGATTATAAGTGCTACGCAGAACATGTAGATATCAAAGGCTGCGGAGCATCTGATTGTGGTGGGACAAACTGTGCTACATTTAAGACGAAGTAAGAAAGTCCTCAAAAAGGAATACTGAAAGACGGTTAGTCTATATTAATCAGCAAAAAAATTGCCTTCATCCTGCAGATGTAAGGCGATTTTTTTGTGAAAAACACGGATGGTGTCTACCGTGAATATATATATTGTTTTCAATGATTTGGTATTTGGATACCATGCTCAGCAAGGAGAGATTCTAATTGTGTGATTTTCTCAGCCTGGTTAGTGATTTTCGCAGCCCGTATAGTGATTTTCTCAGCCTGCATAGATTTTTCCTCTGTCAGTTTCGAATTCTCTTCGGATAGTTCTGCTGGTTTTCAATCTGCATTTCCAGGTTTATAATGGTATTGTTATTTAGAAGCACCTTGATGTCTAAAATAAATGTTTTGCCTTCAATATATTTTCCAAGAAGAATGGGATTGGTGATTTCAATGGATATGTTAATAGAGTTTGAAAAAATGGCGAGACGCCAGAAAGAAGAACAGACGGTCTTCTTAAAATAGGATTCGTCGAAGCGGAACTGCTTCGGATAGTAAGATAATAGCATGCGAATGGCAGTATGTAAAATGAAATATTCTTGAAAAAACGAAATTAAATTTTTCTAAAAAACAGTTGACTTACAGGGAATCGAATGGTATCATATCAGAGTATGTTACAGATAGAACAAGAAGCAGAGTATCCACTCTCACCCTGCGGCAAAGCTTAGCAGGTGTTTAAAGTTCGATTCCAATAGGAGTACTGCAAATAGGATTTGTAGAGGACTGGATTTTGATGGTGGATAGTTATGCTATCCACTTTTTTGTGCTGAAATGCACCTTTATGGGGAGGGTAAAACCATTAGCGATTATTTCATTAACGAACAGATTAGAGACAAAGAAGTACGTGTTATCGGTGAAGATGGCGAGCAGCTGGGCATTATGTCATCCAGGGATGCCATGAAGCTTGCGGAAGAAGCCGGTGTAGATCTGGTAAAGATTGCACCTACAGCAAAGCCTCCGGTCTGCAGAATTGTTGATTATGGGAAGTTCCGTTACGAACAGACCAGAAAAGAAAAAGATGCTAAGAAAAAACAGAAAGTCATGGAAGTGAAAGAGATCAGACTGTCTCCGAACATCGATACCAATGACTTGAATACCAAGACAAACGCTGCAAGGAAGTTTTTGTCCAAGGGAGATAAAGTAAAAGTAACACTTCGTTTCCGTGGACGTGAAATGGCACATATGGCCAACAGTAAGCATATCCTTGATGATTTTGCGCAGGCTCTGGCTGATGTTGCAGTGATTGACAAAGCACCCAAGGTGGAAGGCCGTAGCATGACTATGTTTCTGACACAAAAGAAATAGTGAGAAACGGGTTATGTTTGCATAACTAAAAAGAATTGGATTACAGGAGGAATGAATTATGCCAAAAATGAAGACAAGCAGAGCTGCTGCTAAACGTTTCAAATTAACCGGAACAGGTAAATTAAAAAGAAACAAAGCTTACAAACGTCATATCTTAACCAAGAAGTCTACAAAGAATAAGAGAAATTTAAGACATGCTGTTATGACGGATGAAACAAACGTAAAGAATATGAAGAAGATTTTACCATACTTATAATTAGACCGGTTAGGAGGAATGAAACATGGCAAGAGTGAAAGGCGCTTTAAACGCAAAGAAAAAACACAATAGAGTACTGAAACTTGCAAAAGGTTACAGAGGAGCAAGATCTAAACAGTATAGAATCGCTAAACAGTCTGTTATGAGAGCATTAACAAGCTCCTATGCAGGTAGAAAAGAAAGAAAACGTCAGTTCAGACAGCTTTGGATCGCACGTATCAATGCAGCAGCAAGACTGAATGGTTTATCTTACAGCAAATTCATGTATGGTCTGAAATTAGCAGAAGTAGACATGAACAGAAAAATGTTAGCTGAACTTGCAGTAAATGATGCAGAAGGTTTTGCAACATTAGCAGAACTTGCTAAATCCAAACTGAACTAAAAAGTTGCACAATGGAGGGCCAACGCATTGCGGATGGCCCTTTTATATGATAGAATATATAAAAATATAAAAAACATAAAATTTTTTGAAATTTTTCTAATTTTTTTGAGCCGTTTTCATAAGAGGAGGCGTCTTAATAGTTAGAAAAGCAACAAGAAAGAGTTGAAGTTGGGAACGCCCGTAACATTGAGCCTGATTTTGACAAAGCAGATAAACGAATGCCTGTTCTTTAAAATTTGTTTGCTTTGACAAGATTAGGCTTTCGTTTTCTGACAACAACAATTGGTAACCCCAAAAATTGTGTAAAGAAATTCATTTAGGAGAGGAAAAAATGAGAAGGAAAATTTTCGAGAACAAAATCGTGAGAAAAAGCATTGTATGGGCGATGACTTTTATGATGGCATTTTCATCCGTGGGCGGAAGCATGACGGTGTTTGCGGAGGAAACGCCAAATGAAATCAATAATCATGTGGAAGAACTTGATCTATCGAAAGAATATGTGGACAGCAGTAAAAAAGAGTATCATGATGATGAGGCTACAAAGGTGGCAGAAAAATCAGAGTCTGTTCAAGCTATGAATGAACAGGCAGATGTTGCAAAGCAAGCAGCAGACGCCGCTGCCGCTGAAGTGGAGAAAGTGGAAAAAGCTGTTGAAGATGCAAAAGATGCAGCTGACAGTGCAGCAGCTGCTGCTGATACAGCTACCGAAAACGCATCGGATGCAGAGCAGGCAGCAAAAGATGCAACAGATATTGTAGATGCTCTTCCTTCAGATACCAGTGATGAAGTAGCAAATTACAATGAACAGGTGGCTACGGATCAGGATGTTGTTGACAGCATTAACCCGGAAGAAGTGAAGATTGGTGATACTGTTATCGTTGGAACAGTTGATAATGGTGACGGAACAACAACAGATGTTACTTTGGAAGATTATGTAGGTGCTCAGGCTGGTAAAGCTCAAGATGCAGCAGATGAAGCAAAGACAAAATTAGAAGAAGCCCTTGCTATTGATACAGAGGAAGTGACTCAGGAAGTTTTAGAGAAAGTAGAAGAAGTTAAGGAAGCAGCACAGAAAGCAGAAGATGCTTACAATGCTGCAGTAGATGCAAAAGACGCGGCAGTAGCGCAGAAAGATGCAGCTGTTGATTTATATAACTTATATGCAATGGCATATGGCATGCCGAAGTATGGCGAAACAGAAGTATCATACTCTGAAGAGGATGCAAAGGCAGCCATTGACGCTTACAATGCAACAGTACCGGAAGAAAATCAGATTGAATATCAGGTTGCAGAAAAAGAAGCTTTGGAGGCTGAAATAGAAAATATCCAGAATACATCTCTGGCAGAGCAGGCAGCTAAGATTTCCGCAGCTGATACAGCAGTAGGAAATGCTGAAACAGCTGTGAAAACCGCAGAAGAAGCAGCAAAGGCAGCTGATAATGTAGCTAAAGATGCTCAGTCTAAAGTTGACGAATTAGATGAAAAGGCAGATGCAGCAGCAAATACAGTAAACAATTATTATGTGGATTCTGCAAAGGAAGCATTAGATGATACGAATCAGGCGATTGTGGATAAGAATACAGAAATTAGTACTCTTAACACAACTTTGACAAATGCAAAAGAAGCTGCAAAAACTCCGGCTGAAAATGCATACAATGCAGAACTTGCTAATAAGAAAAAAGCAATGGATGATGCTAAAAATGCATACAATAAATGTAGCAAATGGAATGCTATTTATAAAGAATATTTAAGATATAAATATAACAAAGCAAAGGATGCATACAATAACTACAACACGAGCACTACCAAAAACAGTGTTATTGCTAACTATATTGCAAACGATGCAAAAGTAAAGGACGCTAGCAATAAACTGAATAAAGCCCAAAACGATCTTACTAAATTAACAGCACAGCAGGCAGAAGAAGCTGCAGTTTTAGCAGCTGCAGAGACCACAAGAGATTCTTATATTGCAGCAGCAAATGAGGCATATAAAAATGAAGCAACAGGTGAATTTGTTGAGAATATCAAAACAATTCTTGCAGAATATTCTGCTGAAATCAATCAGATTGATTATGATGAAGATTTAAATGATTGGGCAAATGATGTGTTTAATACATGGCATCTGATTGATAAAGGCGTAGTTCGTCATGAGATGAATGATATCTATATGGAAGGCAACTTGGAGAAACTGTTTAATACCCTTGCCATTACACAGTGGGCAGTAGACACAGACAGTGTAGAAGATGTAATGGATGAAATGCGTAAAGCATACAGAGAAAGCATCGAAGATTACTACGAAAAAATGGCAACAGCAGAAGCAAACTGGGCAGCAATGGATACCGAAGCAGCAAAGGATGCTGTCAAAAAAGAAGCTGATAAGCTCACAGGTATAAATAGTACGATTGAATCAGCAAAAACAGCAGTAAAGGATGCAGGAGACAAGGTTGATGCTGCACAGGGAACATATGATGAAGCGGCAGAAAAATTGGAAGGCTTAAAGGAAGAAGTAGCAAATTGTAAATTTGTCGATCCAATTACTCTGGATGCATTAAATGCAAAGATTGCAGCAGCCGAAGCAGCAGTATTAGCAGCAGAAGATGAACTGAAAGAAGCAGGAGCAGCAAAAGCAGCAGCAGAAAACTATGCAAACTGGGCTGAGGCACTTGTCACAGATCATTACACAAGAGTATATGCACAGGCAGTCGCAGATGAAAATGGAAATAAAGTTGCATTGGCTGAAAACAGCAGGGATTATGATATTGAAAATGATAAGATGCAATCAAGACCAACAAGTGATTTCATTTCTGTAACCGTTGATAAGAGTTCTGTGAAAGTTCCATATGTGATTTACAGAGATTATGTCGAAGCAATGTATGAGAAATATAAAGCTACCGAAATAAATCGTGGTAAAGGTACTTCTACAGGAAGCAACATGGATATTCTTTATTGGGTAGTAGGAGAGGATGGAAATATCACAGGAGATTATTTTGATTCCATAGAGGAGCTGGAAACAGGTAGATATTTTGTAGGTTATGCATTTAAGCAGGAAAGCGATGGTTACCACATTGATGGTATCATGTATGACTATACAAAACCGGAAGTAGTTCCAACCAACCCTGATACTATTCCAGGCGGTGGCGGAACAACCACAGGTGGTGGCGCTGGTGGTGGCGGAAGAGCAGCCGGCGCAGCAGGTGATGTACTCGGTGCAAGACGTGAAGACCTGGCAATCGTTTCTGAACAGGGCGATGTACTTGGCGCAACCAGAGCACCAAAGACAAGCGATTCTGCAAAAGCTATCCTTTGGATGCTGGTAATGGGAAGCTCCGCAATCGGCGCAGCAGCTGTTCTTGCTTCCAAGAAAAAAGAAGCATAAGATAGAAGCTTTCAGATGAAAAGTTTCAAAACAAGTTATATTGATAATATGTAAATCTAAAGTGGCGTGGAAATCCGCGCCACTTTATTATGTTGTTTTCCGGAAGATTTTATGGGATAATCAAAGTTCTTGAGGGTTTGCCAAACTTGTTGAGGGTTCTTCGTGAGGTGATGACTGCCTATTTTTGGGCTCAAACTATCTGATTCTGCATAATCAACAAATTCAAACAGTGAAAATTGTGCAACAAAAAAACTAACATTTTATTGCATTGACACTATCACTGTGATATGATTCTTTTACAAAGCATATAAGTTTTCGTATCTTTGCCCGTCCGGGCTTCTGAATTCTAAAGCTGCAAAGCAGCAATCTGAAAATCTATGCTTTAAAATTCCAATTTTACTAAAGTTAAAGCAGGGGATTTTCACGGAAGCTCCTGCGGAAAGGAGATATGGCATGAAAATGCCCAAGGTGTTAAGCTGGTGGATCCAGAAGGTTAGTGGAGAACGAGCCAAACTGGATCAGAAGATTAAAGAATTTCTGTCGAATAAAATAATACTTGCCTGGATACTTAAGTATACTGTTCAGGAATTTTTCGAGTTTGAGATAACAGAAATTCGAGACATGATAGAAGGGGAAATAGAAATCAGTAGTGTTCCGTTGGAGCCAGGGTCGCCAAGATTACTTTTACAAAAGGGAAAGGAAATAATAACAGGCTTGCCTTCGGAGGACCGGGTGGAAAATGAAGGTGTTGTATATTACGATATCAGATTTTTTGTAAAATACCCGAAAGAGGACAAGCTGATCAAAATGATAATCAATCTGGAGGCACAAAACGAGTTTCGAAAGTACATCGTGAAAAGAGGTTTTGTATACTGCGCCAGAATGATTTCTTCGCAGATCAGAAAAGAGTTTTCACCACCACATTACGAGCAGGTGAAGAAGGTGGTTTCCATATGGTTGTGCTTTGACTCACCGAAGTATGCAAAGGATACGATAACATCTTTCAAAATATCGCAGAATAACCTGTATGGAGAGTTTCCCTATGGGAGACTGGAAAGTGATGTGATGGAAGTGATTTTGGTATGCTTGCCGGAAGATGAGAAAGGCGTGGATGGGATATGGAAGTGTAAAAGTGAGAATGATCTGATCAAGATGCTCTCCACTGCATTATCGGGAAATCTTTCTGCCGAAGACAAGATAAGTATGCTGGAATCGGAATATAATATGGAAATGGCTTCAGAAAAGGAGGTTAATGACATGTGTAATTATAGCGAATATATAGAAAATCTTGGAATTAGAAAAGGCCGAGCAGAAGGCCGAGCAGAAGGGCTTATTGAAGGGCGAGAAGAAGGCCGCGAGGAAATGCGCGCGGAGTTGCAGCCTGAGATAGATGCATTGAAAGCACTTCTTATAGCAAATAATATTCCACTTTCTGATTGATGAACATGAAAGAGTTGTGTACATACTAAGAGTTTTTCATATGTTAGTTGATAGTAGGGAGAAAGTTATAAAAATATTTACAGAATAAAATGAGCCGAACATGCCTCCAATTCTAACGGGATTTGGGGGCTTTCTTCTGCCTATTTCAGTTAAAGAAAAACTGTCTGGAAAAAAGAATTATGGTATGATTCCAAGTAGTAAAAAATGATACCAGTCGGCTTGAAGTGGGTCTTCTGGTTTAGTATAATAATAGGGTGCACGATAAGGAAAGACAGTAAGAGACAAAGAGATAAATAACTGAAAAAGCAAATAAATATTAGGAAAGAAAAGGAAAAGAAAATGGGTGTATTAAGTGGTTTAAAACCGGAAAAAGTATTTTATTATTTTGAGGAAATCTGCAAGATCCCTCATGGATCCGGTAATGTGGATCAGATCAGTGATTATCTGGCAGATTTTGCGAAACAGCGCGGATTGTCCTATTTACAGGACACCACAAAGAATATCATTATATCAAAGGAAGCATCAGCCGGATACGAAGATTCAGAGGGTGTCATTCTTCAGGGCCATATGGATATGGTTGCAGTGAAAAAGCCGGGTTCAACGATCAATATGTTGACGGATGGCCTGAAACTGAAAGTAGACGGAGACTATGTCTATGCTGAGGATACCAGCCTTGGAGGTGATGATGGTATTGCGATTGCCTATGCACTGGCGATTCTGGATGATGATTCTATTCCGCACCCTCATTTGGACGTAGTGATCACAGTAGATGAAGAAGTGGGAATGGATGGTGCAAAGGCCATTGATATTTCCGGTTTAAAAGGCACCAGATTATTAAATCTGGACTCTGAAGAAGAAGGATATTTCCTGGTTGGTTGTGCAGGCGGTGCCCGTGTGGAACATTTTCTTCCTGTCGTAAGAGAGGAAAGGGAAGGCATCAGTGTGACATGTAAAGTGGAAGGGCTTCAGGGCGGACATTCCGGTGATGCCATTGACAAAGAAAGAGGAAACGCAAATAGCCTGCAGGGAAGAGTGCTGGATGCTATTTTGCAGGTAAGTGAGATCGGAGTATATGACCTTCAGGGTGGCTTGGCTGATAATGCTATTCCAAGAGAATGTGAATTGAAATTTATTGTTGCAGAAGAAAATGTTGGAAAGGTACAGCAGGCAGTAGAAGAACTGGAAAAAGATTTACAGGCAGAGCTGGCGGTAAAAGATCCGGATGTAAAGATCAGCTTTGTAAAAGAGGGTAGCCGGAAGGAAAAATGTCTGGATCAGGCATCCTGTGAGAATATCATGAGAGTGCTTCTTGCCATGCCAAACGGTGTACAGGCAATGAGTGCAGATATTAAAGGACTGGTTCAAACATCCTTAAACAATGGTATCATCAAATTGAAGGAGGAGGAACTTACTTTTGTTACCTCTGTAAGAAGCTCTATTGCCAGCGAAAAGCAGGCACTGATCAAGAAAATCAGTGCAGTTACAGCTCTTGCCGGTGGAACAGCAAAAGTATTTTCAGATTATCCGGGCTGGGCTTATAAAGCAGATTCTGTAGTGCGCGATAAATGTATTGAAGTGTATCGCGAAATGTATGGAAAAGAACCTATTGTAAGAACTATCCATGCAGGATTGGAATGTGGTTTATTGTTAGAAAAGAGACCGGATTTGGACTGCGTATCCATGGGTCCGGATATGTGTTCCATTCATACAACAGAAGAAAAACTGAGTATTTCTTCTACAGAAAGAGTGTGGAAATACTTATGTAAACTTCTTGCGGCATTGAAGTAGTTTGAAGTATATATGTATTTCTCAGAGTGTAAAGTATATATATATTTCTCAGAGTGTAAAGTATATATATATTTCTCAGAGTATAAAAGATAATTAGACTACATTCCGGATTTGAAAAACTCATGGAAGGTATGTGGTGTGTGGGGGAATATATGCGGTTTTTACATTTGGCAGATCTTCATATCGGAAAAAGAGTAAATGGTTTTTCTATGTTGGAAGATCAGATGTATATTCTGAATGAAATATTGAAATTAGTAGAAGAATATCAAACAGATGCGGTGTTGATAGCAGGGGATGTCTATGATAAGGCCCTGCCATCAGCGCAGGCTGTTCAGGTGCTTGACCAGTTTATTAGCAAGCTGGTTGAGCTGGGACAACAGGTCTTTATCTCCTGTGGGAATCATGATAGTGCGGAGCGGCTTGCATTTGGAGGCGATGTAATGAAAAAGGCAGGTGTGTATTTGACACCTGTCTTTTCTAAAATCCCGGAGCCCATTGTTCTTCAGGATAGATGGGGAGAAATCGGTTTTTATATGCTGCCGTTTTTAAGACCATCCATGGTACGAGCTGTGTTTGAGCGGGAAAATGTGAAAACAGGCCATAAGGAAGAGGAGTATCAGGACGGAGCAGAGTTACAAGAGAGAGCAGAACAACAAGGTAGTGCAGATAATCAGGAGAATGCAGAACATCAGGTGATCTCAAGCTATCAGGATGCGTTGTCTGCTGTGATGAGCAGGATGAAACCACCGAAAGAAAGAAGAAATGTACTTTTGGCGCATCAGTTTTTGACCGGAGCTCTGCAGGATGATTCGGAAGAGTTTATGGTTGGAGGCGTGGAGAACGTGGATTATGAGCTGTTTACGGATTTCGATTATGTAGCTCTGGGACATATTCACAGAGCGCAGAAGGTGGGAAAGGATTATATCAGATATAGCGGAACACCTTTGAAATATTCCTTTTCCGAAGCAAGTCATAAAAAGTCGGCTACTCTGGTAGAGATAGAAGAAAAAGGAAAAATCTCCATTCAGGAGTTGCCATTAAAGCCACTTCGGGAGCTGCGAAAACTGAAGGGAAGCTATGATGAACTGGTATCCAGAGAAAACTACGTAGGGACCAATACAGAGGATTATCTGCATATTACTTTAACCGATGAAGAAGAGATTCTGGACGTGATGAACAAGCTGCGCTTCATCTATCCCAATATGATGAAGCTGGAATATGACAACACCAGAACCAGAACGAGACAGCTGATCATACCCCGGGAAAAAGCAGTACAGAAAAATCCTATGGATTTATTTGAGACCTTTTACGAGCAGCAGAATAATCAGAAAATGACAGATGCACAAAGAGATTTTGCGCAAAGCATCTTGAAACAGATACAGGGAGGGGACGTATGAAACCGGAAAAATTGGTGATATCTGCGTTTGGCTCCTATGCCGATGTGGTGGAAATTGATTTTAAGGAATTTAAAGAGCAGGGTCTGTTCCTGATCGCCGGAGATACCGGTGCAGGTAAGACTACTATTTTTGATGCTGTCATTTTTGCTCTTTATGGAGAAACCAGTGGGGAATACAAAGAAAGCAGTATGCTCCGAAGTCAATACGCGAAGCCGGAAACCCCTACCTTTGTGGAGCTTATTTTTGTTTATCAGAATAAGAGATGGAAGGTGACCCGCAATCCGAAATACGAAAGACCGGCCAAGCGTGGCGATAAAATGACCCGGGAGCAGGCAAATGCAGAGCTTCTTTGTCTGGATGAGATGAGCTTTTCTGCGGATATGGAATCTGCGGATGAAATGAATGCATCCGGGAAAGCATCTAATGGAAAGGATACATCCGGAATACTAGTCTCCGGCTATGGTAACGTGACGAACTATATCACCGAGCTGCTGGGAGTTACAAAAGAGCAGTATTCCCAGATTGCCATGATCGCTCAGGGCGACTTTATGAAGCTGCTTATGGCATCGACAAAACAGCGGACGGAGATTTTTCGGGAGATTTTTCATACCAAATTGTACCAAAGCTGGCAGGATGGACTGAAAACAGAATCCAAGGTGCTGCATGATGCTTATGACGACAGTGTTAAGAGCATCGTGCAGTATACAGATGGGATATTATGTAAACCTGAAAGCGATTCCTTCTACAGGATTGAGAATATGAAGTCTCAGCAAAGCCGAAAAGAGAGCGGTATTTTTGTTGAAGAATGGCAAAATATACTGGAAAAACAGCTGGAAGAGGATAAAAAAGAGCAGGAAACCATAAATTCCACGTTATGTAAACTAAATGAAGAGATTCAGGAAAAGCAGCTACGAAAAAATAGTTTAGAGCTGAAGGAAAAACGAAAGAAAGAGTATACGGAAAAGCAAAAGGAACAGACTGATATTGCAGAGAAGCTTTCCCGGGCAGAAGAGACTCTTCAAAAAGCACAAAAAGACGGAGAAGAGCTGGAACGATTGACTGTGGAAATTGCACAGGCTGATGAAACCATAAAGAAATGGGAGAATTTAGAGCGTTTACAGGAGGAGAAAAGAAAGACAGAGCAGCTGAAGAACGCTGAGGATTCTATCATTTCAGACACGGAAGAGAAATTGTCCCGGCTTCAGATCCTTATAGAAGAGCAGGAGAAAGAGCTTTCCGGTATCGGTAATCCGGAACTGGAGCAGGTACAGTTACAGGGGAAACTGGATAAAGTAAAAAGCAGGCAGGTCATATGCAGGGAACTTTTATCTTTAGGAGTGCTTTTTGAAAAAAATCAGCAGGCATATCAAAAAGCAAAAGTACATTATACAGAAATGCATGGAGAATATCTGGAAAAGGAAAGAAATCATATGCAGGCTGAGGAACTGTTTTTCCGGGAGCAGGCCGGTTTGCTGGCAGAGAGTCTTGTGACGGGAATGCCATGTCCGGTTTGCGGTTCCATAGAACATCCATGTCCTGCCAGGGCATCGGAACATGCACCCAGCCGGGAAGAACTGAATGCCCAGAAGCAGCAGATTCAGCAGTTGTTCCGGGAGGTAGATGCCTGTAGTAAGAAGGTCGCAGTAGAGCAGGAGAAGCTCCATGGGACAATAGGCCAGATTCGGCAAACTGCCCGGAAACTGGAAGAGAATATTTCAGTGGAAAGTACTTTGATCGAAAATGTTTTAGAAGAAAGTATTTCAATAGGAAATATTTCGATAGAAAATATCATAAAAGAAGAAGCAGAAAAAGAAGCATCAGGAAAAGAAGCATCAGAAAAAGAAGCATCAGAAAAAGAAGCATCAGGAAAAGAAGATATCTGCAGAATCATTTTAGACATGGACCCGGTTCAGGAACAGTTTAATCTGCTGGAAAAGAGTATATATTCCATACAAAAAGAGTTATGTAAACTTAAAGAGAAGCAGGAAAGAAAACAGCAGTTGGAAAAACTTCTGCCCGAAAATCGGAAGAATCAGGAAGGGTATAAAAATGCCATCCATGTATCTGAGACAAAGGCTGCTGCCATGAAAGCAAAGCTGGAAGCGCTTTTACTCCGGATTGAGGAAGGAAAAAGCCTGGTCGAGGGCGAGAGTAAAGCAGAATGGCAGTCCATACTGGAGGGCAAAATACTCCGAAAGACCCAGATGGAACAGGCTCTGAAGCAGGCGAAGGAGAATCAGGCATTTTATCGGGATAAGGAAAAACAGCTTTTGGGAATCATGAAGGTTCTGAAAGAGCAGATAGAGGAACTTCCTGATGGAAGTCTGGAGGAATCGATTTCTGTTCTGAACGATCTTTTTGAAAAAAGGGAAGCCC
>CAMFGH010000052.1 GCA_945949875.1 uncultured bacterium | reverse complement strand
CACATATAAAAGGACGATATTCTTTGATGATTGTATTCATAAGAGTATCGTCCTTTTGATGTATTTTCCATGATTAAGCACATAAATCAAATAAAACGCATTGCGTGACATATAAAACTCTGGTATAATAAAGAAAACGCATTGCGAGGTGAGGTTATGGATATTGCAGAAAGAATCAGAGAATTACGGGAAAGCATAAATATGTCTCGGAAGGAATTCTCAAAACATACTGGGATTCCTGTTAGAACATTAGAAGACTGGGAGGCGGCAAGACGTACTCCGCCAGAGTATATTCCGAGACTTATAGAATACCAGCTTAAGTATGAAGAACTAATGAAAGAAAAGGGGGAGGAATTGAATGGCTGAAAATTTAGGGGAGATAATTATTTATCAGACAGATGATGGATTGGCAAATATTAATGTCAAAATACAAGATGAGACAGTTTGGCTGACGCAACAACAGATGGCCGAATTGTATCAAACGTCAAGGACAAATGTTGTCGAACATATTAAACATATATATGAAGAACAGGAGTTAGATGAAGAATCAACCTGTCGGAATTTCCGACAAGTTCGAAAAGAAGGGAATAGAGAAGTGGCTCGAGAGATGACATTCTATAATCTTGATATGATAATATCATTAGGATATAGAATAAAATCCCGCATTGCTACTCAGCTTCGTCGTTGGGCAACCGAACGCATAAAAGAATACATGATTAAGGGGTTCACCATGGATGACGAACGCCTAAAGGGCTATGGTGGAGGAAACTATTGGAAAGAACTTTTGGATCGTATCAGAGATATACGTTCTTCAGAGAAAGTTCTTTATCGCCAAGTGCTTGATTTGTATGCAACGAGTGTGGACTATGATCCTAAGAGTGAAGATTCTATCAAGTTCTTCAAGATTGTACAAAATAAACTGCATTTTGCGGCCCATGGTCATACTGCAGCTGAATTGATATACGAACGAGCTGATGCGGAAAAACCATTTATGGGATTGACTTCATTTTCAGGAGAAATACCTGCGCTTAAGGATATAGGAGTTGCAAAGAATTATCTTAAAGAAGATGAACTCAAGATTCTCAATAACCTTGTATCTGGTTATTTTGACTTGGCTGAAATCAGCGCCATTGAACATAAGCCAATGTATATGAGTGATTATGTAGCACAGCTTGATGCAGTTCTGACTTCCGGAGGGAGAAAGCTTCTTGGAAATTCTGGTAAAGTGAGTCATGATGAAGCGATGAAAAAGGCAAAGACTGAGTATAGAAAATACCAGGAAATTACATTGTCGCCAGTGGAAGAAGCTTATATGAAAACGATTCATGATATCAATGCGACTGCTAAAAAAGAAGTAAGAAAAAGTAACAGACGTTGAAAAGCTATTCGGGGAAAATACAAAAATATTGTGAAAAGTGAAAATCCGGAAGCAAAAATAGAATCAACAACGCTGAGGAGTTTCTTTTCCTCGCCTTTAAAATAAACCTCACGTCCTGCGGCACAGCGGATATCGGATGTAGGCACCAAAAGTCTTGCAAGACACAGAACTTTCATGCAGTAAGAAGTGGTGAGCGTTGAAATATCTGCATTTTCAAGCGGAGAGCCCGGAATCGGAAGCAAAAAGTTGATAGGAATTGCCTCAGGCTGAATTTCTCGCAGCTCTAAAAGCATGTCTACAACATCTTCCTTACTCTCACCCATGCCGATGATTCCACCACTACATATTTCAAAACCGAGCCGCTGCAGCATACATATATTTTCTACACGCTGGTCAAAGGTATGCGTAGTGCAAATATTGCTGTAATAGGATCGGCTACTGTTCAAATTGTGGTTAATCCGGTCAAGCCCGGCATCTTTAAGCATGCGCGCCTGTTTTTCCGTTAAAAATCCGATAGAACAACAAAGGTTCCAAGCAGCATGTGAAATCGTTTAACACACTAGCATAAAAAGAGAAGAATGTCAACCGATACAATAAAATGGTTAACGTATTAAAAATTCAGTGGCACAATCTTCTTATTCAGCTTATACTTTTCTTGGGGTACTTCAATACCCCATAATAATCGGTAGAAAGGAAATTCAGTTATTTCTGAGAAAATTGGATATACGAGCAGAAATGAAAAATAAAATGAGAGAAAACCGGGTAGAAAAACTGTTGGGAATCTGCTTTTTTGCAGCAGGTATTTTGATGCTGGTTATAGCCATTATTTGTGCTGTTTTTTCCGGTCATACAAAGAAGACTGCAGATAAAATAACCGGTACCATTACAGGAATCTATAGTAGCAGAGACGATGATACAAACGGAAACAGCTCCATTACGGTTTCATATTCTTATAAAGGACAGCAGTACGAAACAGGACTGGGTGAATACAGCAGCAGCATGTGGGTTGGAAAGGACATCGATCTGTATGTTGATAAGGATGATCCAAGGAAGGTTCGGACAGGAGAACTGCTGTTTTTGCCTACCCTGATACTGGCTATTATTGCAGTGCCTTTTCTTGTAATCGGAGGCATTTTCCTGATGATCGCCATAAAACAAAGGAAAAAGAAAGAGTACCTGATGCAACATGGGAAACGGGTTATGGCAGAGGTAACCGGTGGCAGTAGAAATCTTAATTATACGGTTAATGGAAGACACCCATGGAAGCTGGAGTGCAGATACGAGGATATTTTCTCCGGCGAGATTTATCTGTTTTCCAGCGGAAATGTATGGATGGATCCGGAGCTTTACATAGGGCAGCAGGTATCAGTTTATGTGGAGGGAGAAAATTACAAAAAGTATTATGTAGATGTGGATAGTTTGTGCGCTACAGGTAGTTATGGTGTACAGATTCATGATTACCGATGAATATGGTGTTGCTGGATTCGTCAGAGCCTTTTGAGAAAGGATCTGCGTTCTTATCAAGGAGTCTGGCAGAAAAGTGAGAGGATATTTTTTTGATTTTTTGTTTGACAATCAGACATATCTGACTATAATGATTGGTAACACCAAATGGTACTACCAATTTTTGTTGAGGTTTTTATGAAATATATCAAGCAGTTTATCCTAATTCTGGTGATTTCCTTTATGGGGGAAATACTAAAGTATCTTTTACCCCTGCCGATTCCGGCGAGTATTTATGGAATGGTCCTTTTATTCACGGGCCTTATGACTGGGGTGATTAAGCTGGAATCCGTAAAAGAAACAGGTGTATTCCTGATTGAGATCATGCCGGTGATGTTTATTCCGGCGGGAGTGGGGCTGATGACAAGCTGGGAAACCCTGCGTGCCATTATTGTTCCGGTGAGCGTGATTACCGTTATCACGATCATTACGGTTATGATTGCTACCGGATGGGTATCTCAGGTGATGATAAGAAGAGCAAAGAAAGCTGAGGGTATGAAAGATGGTGAATGAATTCTTTCAGGAATCGCTGTTTGCAGGAGTTGCCCTGAGTCTCATTGCATACCTGATAGGCGTCCTGTTAAAAAAGAAATTCAAACTGGGACTTTTTAATCCGCTTTTAATCTCTATCGTGATCTCCATTGCAGTTTTAATGGCAGCGGATATTGATTATGAGATTTATGAGGAAGGTGCCAAATATTTAAGCTGGCTGCTGACTCCGGCAACAGTTTGTCTGGCCATTCCCCTATATGAACAGTGGGAACTTTTAAAGAAAAACCTGAAAGCAGTATTGTGTGGCCTGTTAGCCGGAACAATTACAAGTCTGACAACGGTATTTGTACTTGCCAAAATATATCAACTCACTCATGAGGAATATGTGACACTTCTTCCCAAATCCATTACAACTGCAATCGGAATGGGAGTATCTCAGGAACTGGGTGGTTATGTGACCATTACAGTGGCAGTCATTATTATTACCGGTGTACTGGGTAATATGCTCGGTGAAACCATATGTAAGGTGTTCCGAATCACGGAATCTATCTCGAAGGGACTGGCATTTGGTGCATCCTCCCATGCTATAGGAACTGCAAAAGCAATAGAAATCGGCGAAGTAGAGGGGGCCATGAGTGGTCTGGCCATAGCGGTTTCCGGGATTTTTACCGTAGCGCTGGCATCAATATTTGCAAATTTTATATAACCAGAAAAACTTGATGGCCTGAAAAAAATATGATATAAGGGAAAGAATATTATACGGGGAGAATACATGCTACGGATAGATGGAACATCAGAGTACGAAAAAGTAATCACCTACATTTATCATAAAATGCAGTCGGGAGAGCTGATTGTGGGAAGCAAGCTTCCAACAGAGCGGGCCCTGGCAAAAGAGCTGGGTGTCGGGAGAAACTCGGCAAGAGAGGCACTTAGTATTCTGACCGGAATGGGAATGGTTAAGCGGGTTCATGGTTCCGGCAACTATATCGCAAAAAATGCCCATAAGGCGATCCAGCAGATTATTACCATGACGCTTGCGCTGGGAACCATAACAGGCAGCAATATTCTGGAATTCCGAAGGAATGTGGAAAAAACAGTCTGCCAGGTGGTTATGGAAAAAGGCCTATCAGAGAAACAAAAGGCCCATATAAAAGAGATTGTTTCCAAAATGGAAAAATCAGATCAAGAGGAACGGTTATATTTAGATAAGGAGTTTCACGATTCTCTCATAAGAGCAACCGATAATCCGGTTTTTGTTACGATTCTGGAGGCTATTTCAGAGGTATATCGGGAAGAAATGAGAGAAGTCATCGAAAAGACCGACGATGAAACAGCGGAGCGGTTTTTCAAAATACACGAAGGGATATATCAGGGCATTGCTAATGAGGATAGCAGCAAGGCTCTTTCATATATAGAGGAACATTTTAATCTTGTAGAGGAAATGATATCTTGTTAGGAGGTACATGCATTATGGAAAAAAGAATTTATCTACCAAATTTTGACGCAGTTAGACATTTTGTAAAAGAAAGTGAAGCTTGTGATGATACCGTAATGGTATCAAAGGAAGGCTTCAAATATCAGATTGATGGAGCTTCTCTTCTTGGAATGCTCAATGTGATCGGTTCCAATCTGATTGTGAAATATTCCGGAAACTCCAATCATTTTCTGAGAGTTCTGGATCAATATCAGACAAATTAAGAAATTTGTGAAATGATTGAAATTAGGAAAGCCGCACTTTGCTTCTATATCACAGGACGTTTGACTTGTTGATAAGAGCGAGGTGCGGCTTTGTCTGATAAGAGCAGAGGTGTGGCTTTGGCTTGACATGATGGAATCTTGTGATTATTGGACTGATTTTGTCCTTTGTACTTCCGAAACATAAAGGGTGATTCGCTACTTCATTACTTTTTCCACAGGAAATCAAACTATAAGTTGAATTGTATCCGTATAAGAGTTACGATAAAAACAAAAGAAGTTTAACCACGACAGATAAGGAGAAAAAGGACATGAAAATTACAAATGATATTCAATATGTAGGTGTAAATGACCATAAGGTGGATCTGTTTGAGGGACAGTATATCGTACCAAATGGTATGGCATATAATTCTTATGTGATCCTGGATGAAAAGATTGCAGTGATGGATACAGTAGATGCCGGTTTTACGCAGGAGTGGCTATCTAATATCGAAAAGGTGCTGGGAGAGAGAAAACCGGATTATCTGATCGTGCAGCATATGGAACCTGATCACTCTGCAAGCATTGGAACATTTGTAAAGAAATATCCGGATATTACGCTGGTTGGCAATGATAAAACCTTTGTCATGATGAATCAGTTTTATGAAATCGGGGAGACTATTTCCCGATTATCTGTAAAAGATAAAGAGACCTTATCGCTGGGCGAACACACCCTGACATTTGTTTTTGCTCCCATGGTTCACTGGCCGGAAGTCATGGTGACTTATGACAGCAAGGATAAAGTGCTGTTCTCTGCAGATGGGTTTGGAAAATTCGGTGCTTTGGATGCAGAGGAAGACTGGGCTTGTGAAGCAAGAAGATACTATTTTGGAATCGTTGGGAAATATGGTATGCAAGTGCAGAAACTTCTGCAGGTAGCATCTACATTGGATATTCAGGCAATCTGTCCATTGCATGGACCGGTGCTGACAGAGAATTTACCATATTATATTGAAAAATATGATACATGGTCTTCTTATCGCGCAGAGGATAAGGGGGTTATGATTGCCTATACTTCTGTATATGGTCATACAAAAAAGGCAGCTGAGCTGCTTGCACAGAAGTTGGAAGAAAAGGGTTGTCCAAGAGTCGTTTTAGCAGACCTGGCAAGAGAAGACATGGCAGAATGTGTGGAAGATGCCTTCCGATATGACAGACTGGTGCTGGCATCTACTACCTATAATGCAGACGTATTTCCAAAGATGAAAGAATTCATCCAGGCACTGGTGGAAAGAAATTATCAGAACAGAACAGTGGGCTTTATAGAAAACGGAACATGGGCACCTACTGCAGCAAGAGTCATGAGACAGCTGTTTGAGAAGAGCAAAAATGTCACTCTGCTGGAAAATACAGTGACTATAAAATCCGCAGTGAAAGCAGATACAGAAAAGAGTATTGAAGAACTGGCAGAAGCTCTGTTATAAATAGTCGCCTATATGTTCTGTTTAGAAGGCTTATCGAACATAATATTTAGAAGGTTTATCTAACATGATATTCAGAAGGAGGAAGTTCTATGGGGAAACAGGAAAAAGAAATTTTTCGAAATGAATTGGCTGCAAGGCAGCAGGTGATCAGTGAAAAGAAACTTCCGGTAATTGTGATTCTGGAGGGCTGGGGGGCATCCGGAAAAGGCAGTGCCATAGGGAGTATCATCAAGTACATGGATCCAAGATTTTTCCGTGTATATAACATGGATGTCATATCGGAGGATGAAAAAAGACGCCCGTTCTTATACCGCCATGCGCTCCGCATGCCAAAGAATGGCCAGTTTTCTTTCTTTGACGGCGGTGTCATGGACGAGCTGACCAAAGCTTATCTTCATAAAGAGATAGATAAAGAAGAGTACGAAAAAAGAGTAAACAGTGTTATCAACTATGAAAGATCTTTAACAGATAACGGATACTGCGTCATTAAGTTTTTCCTGCATATCGATGAAAAGACACAAAAGGAGAGACTGGATGCCCTGCTGAAAGACAAAAACACAAAATGGCGGGTAAGCCCGGATGATCTGTGGCAGAATAAACACTATGAGAAATGCAGCAAGGTATATAAAGACTATATCAAAGCTACAGACACGAAGGTCTGCCCGTGGCATGAGATCACAGCCACCAATAAGGATGATGTGGAAAAATTTGTAGCGAATACCATTATTGCACGGATTGATTCTGCACTGCAAAAGGAATATGTACCGGAAATTATAGAAGGTCCTTATGAAAAGGCTCCGATTAAGCCTCTTTCTCAAATGGATCTAAGCGACAAAACGTTAACCGATGAGGAATACAAAACCAGGTTGAAAGAGCTTCAAAAGGATTTGAGCAAGCTTCATAATAAGCTTTATGCCAAAAAGATTCCGGTAATCATCGCTTATGAGGGATGGGACGCTGCAGGAAAGGGCGGTAACATCAAGAGAATCGCTTCTGCCCTGGACCCAAGAGGCTATGAGGTTTTCCCCATTGCCAGTCCTACACCGGATGAGAAGAACAGGCACTTCCTTTGGAGATTTTATAACCGGCTTCCAAAGACTGGCCATATCGCTATTTTTGACCGGACCTGGTATGGACGTGTCATGGTAGAGAGACTGGAAGGATTCTGTTTCGAAAATGACTGGATGCGGGCTTACAATGAGATCAACGAGTTTGAAAAGGATTTAACAGACTGGGGCGCTATTGTCATCAAATTCTGGGTTCAGATAGACAAGGATACCCAGCTGGAGCGATTTACCCTTCGCCAGAATACGCCGGAAAAACAATGGAAGATCACTGAGGAAGACTGGAGAAACCGTGAAAAATGGGATCTTTATGAAGGTGCTGTAGATGAGATGATTGAAAAAACCAGCACGACCTTCGCACCATGGTTTGTTCTGGAATCCAATGATAAAAAATATGCAAGGATTAAAGCGCTGGAGATCTTGAAAGAAGAGATTGAGAAGAGACTGTAGGTAAAAACTTATCCCCCGCATCGGATATGATTTCTGTTATGTAACAGGTAAAATGTTCGATGCGGGGGATGTTTTATTTACTATAATCACGTAGAATGAGAATTATGACTGCTCCTGTTTACTGCTTTTTGGAAGCATCATCTTGATTCTTTCCAATTCACTGATCAGTGTTTCGGAAAGACTGACCACTTCATGATATGTTTCTTTTGCTAAAGCATAATCATCATCAAACATGGCGCTTATCACTTTGGCACCTAATTGATGAAGCTTTTTATGCTTATTTCCGATTTCAGCCCAGATAGCCTTGAATTCAGGGACGGAAGGCTGAACGGAATGATAAAAATGACCAAAACGGCATCTGGTATCATCCACCTGGAATGGAACGATACTTCGGCTATCCATGATTCGGCTTAATTTTTCAACCCATTTGCGATGAGCAGTGATCGCACCATCAAGATAGGAAGTAAGCTCTTCGTTAGACAAAGCATAAAAGGCATCAGAAGACATACGCCCCATATGAGACAGCACATCATCCACACTTTTTTCAACAGAACTGATTGGTCTGATGGCAACAGTGCAGGCTTCTGCAATCTGATTTAAGCCTTCTGTATCATCTTTCAAAATGGAACAGGACTTTTCAATATTGCTGGAGCTTGCCTGAATTTCATTCATACTGCTGGAAATTTCTTCACTGACAGCAGCAAGGTTACTGATGTTGTTGGTGATTTCACCAATATGAGACTGGTTTTCTTCGTTCAAAGCCCATACATTATTGATCTTCTGGTTTACTTCTTCCAAAGAAGCAATGGCAGAATTAACACTTGTCACACTTTCTTCGGCAGCAGATTCCACACTGGCAACAAACTGGCTCATATTATTGGTAAGGGTTTTGGTTTCGTCAGCAAGCTTTCTGATTTCGTCAGCAACGACAGCAAAACCTCTTCCGGCTTCTCCGGATCTGGCAGCTTCGATGGATGCATTTAAGGAAAGCAGATTGGTCTGGGATGAAATATTTTGGATTGCACCGATGACCTCATTCATATTGTGAATAATATCAGAGAGCTGATTCATGTCCTGCTGCATCTTCTGAGAGATGGAAATGGTATTCTCTGATAATTGACGGATTTCTGTAAGGCTTTGCTGGCTGGAATCAATCTTTTGATATACGTTGGAAGATTCTTCAGAAACCGTAATAATAGTGTTTGTGAGATCTTCGTGACGCTCTGCAACGATTCCGGAAACGTTAGCGGATTCACTGGCAGCCATATGGATGTCCTTGGTTGCAGAAACAACACTTTGCGTAATCTTCTCAAGTTGCTCCGTGTAAAACTTGATTTCCAGATCTAAAGCACTGATTTCGGAAACAGCATTTACATTCAATTCATATATTTCGGCAAATGCATTACGACCAGCTTCCAGTCTTTTGTATACATCATCTAAAACGGGAGCAGATGTATAATCGGCAGCCTGTAAGTTGGCCAGTGAGCTAACTAATGCTGCATCTATTTTTTTACGTCTCATAACAATATAACCCCCCTTGAAAATAGTATTTGATACAACCTATTATAGCACGAAAAATGAAAATGAATATGGTATTTTGATATAAAATGTAGGGATTAAGGAGATACAGAATACTTGTGGAACATCTGCCGACTTGGTATAATATTGAGTAAGATTTTTTCAAAGCCTATTCAAAGAAGAGAGGAATTAGTCCATGGCGAATGAACATCAGGAACAAATCAGAATTGTACAGGAAACAGTGGCAGGAAAGGAAATCACCTTTGCCCATGTGATGGGAGGACCGGCACCGATTGTGTATCAGAAGCTGGGGCTCAATCCACAGGTGGATTATGGTTCCTCAGCTATTGGGATTATGAATATGACACCACCGGAATCTGCAGTCATTGCATCTGATATTGCAGTCAAGAGCGGCAATGTATATCTGGGATTCGCAGACCGGTTTACCGGAACATTGATCATTACCGGAGAACTTTCCGATGTGAATTCTGCTCTGGAAGAGATCGTCAATTATTTCCGGGATGAAATGGGATATGTAGTCTGCAAGATTACGAAAAGATAGGGTAAGATGCCATGATGGAAATGTCAAGAGAAGAACTTTTGGAAAAAATTTTCCGGGATGATTTCGAACATCTAAAAGGCAAAAAGCTTCGGATGACCCGTGTCAGAGTGCCGGGAAAAGAAGTCTGTATGGCACATGTGCTTTGCCCCACCGATCCCAGTATTTATCAGAACCTTGGACTACATATCGGGGTACACGAAGGAGAAGACCATACCGGAGAAGCAATCGGTATGATTCGTTTTACACCCTGGGAGGCAGTGGCAGTAGCTGCAGATGTGGCTGTAAAAAGCGCCCATGTGGAAATTGGGTTTATGGACCGCTTCTGTGGTTCGCTGATACTTACAGGAGGTCTGGCCCAGGTGGAGACAGCGGTGGAAGAAGTCGTTCGATATTTTAGGGAAGAGCTGGGGTTTAGAACCTGCGAGATTCACAAGAGCTAGAGCCCCATATCAGATAACATATGAAGAAATTATTTTTGATGGGAAGAAGTGAAGCCGGAAAGACCTCTTTGACACAGGCTCTGAAAGGCGAAGAACTTCATTATGTAAAAACTCAATATACAAATACCACCGAAGATACCATTGACTCGCCGGGGGAGTATGCGGAATCCAAGCGCTTTAGCGTGGGGCTGGCATGCTTTTCCTTTGAAGCGGATGTGATTGCCATTGTACAATCTGCAGATGAACCCTTTAACCTGTTCGGCCCATGTCTGCACACCTTTATTCTCAGACCATTGATTGGTGTGATCACAAAGACCGATTCCTCTTTTGCCAATATCCCAATGATTGAACAGTGGATGAGAGAGGCAGGATGTGAACGCATTTTCCATGTCAATAATGTGACTAGAGAAGGAATCGACGAGCTGCTGGCGTATTTGCAGGATGACCTGCCGAAGCTAACCCTAGAACAGGCAAAGTTTAAACAGCGTCTCGGACTGAATGAGTGGGATCCACTTCCAGATGGGGTATGTTATCCGGAAGGGATTGGCTAATTGGGAAAAGTTCATTATCCGGAAGGGATTGGCTAATTGGGAAAAGTTCATTATCCGGAAGAAATTTGGCTTCTGGAAAGAATATAAAGGGAAAAGAAAAGAAGGAGTTTTCAACATGAAAAAACTATTTAGCAGTTTACCATTTCGGCTGGTACTGGGGATAGCGATTGGTATCATTCTGGGTCAATTCTTTAACGAAGGTGTGATGACTGTAGTGGTTCCGATTAAAAATATTCTGGGACAGATCATCATGTTCTGTGTACCGCTAATCGTAATCGGATTTATTGCCCCGTCCATAACCAAGCTGGGAAGCAATGCATCCAAGCTTTTGGGAGTGGCGGTTCTGATTGCCTATGCGTCTTCTGTTTTAGCGGCTCTTATGAGCATGGGAGCAGGATATGTACTGATTCCCAATCTTTCCATCGCCAGTGATGCAACAGTGAAAGAGCTTCCAGCCGATGTTTTCGGGCTTTCCATTCCCCAGATCATGCCGGTAATGTCAGCTCTCGCACTCAGCCTTTTGATCGGTCTGGCAGCGGTCTGGACAAAAGCAGAAACCACCATCAGGCTTTTGGATGAATTCCAGAATATCATTCTGGAAATTGTAAAAAAAGTGGTGATTCCGATTCTGCCATTTTATATTTGTGCAACATTCATCTGCCTGTCCTATGACGGAACCGTAACAAAGCAGCTTCCTGCATTCCTTCAGATTATTGCCATTGTTATGATCGGGCATTATATCTGGCTGGCTGTTTTGTATCTGGCAGCAGGCATTTATTCCGGATTAAACCCGATAGAGGTCATCAAATATTATGGGCCGGCGTATCTGACCGCAGTAGGTACCATGTCTTCAGCTGCAACCCTTTCTGTTGCTCTGGAAGGTGCCGGAAAGAGTAAAGTGCTTCGAAAAGATATGGTGGATTTTGGCATTCCGTTGTTTGCCAATATTCATCTTTGTGGTTCCGTGCTGACAGAAGTGTTTTTCTGTATGGCAATTAACCTGATGCTTTACGGAACACTGCCTTCCGTAGGAACTATGGTTCTGTTCTGCATCCTTTTGGGAATCTTTGCAGTAGGTGCTCCTGGCGTACCGGGTGGAACGGTGATGGCATCTCTGGGTATTGTGATTTCCGTATTGGGATTTGATAATGCAGGTACTGCAATGGTTCTGGCCATCTTTGCACTGCAGGACAGCTTTGGTACAGCATGTAATGTGACAGGTGACGGTGCCCTTACTCTGATCCTGACCGGATATGCAAAGAAGCATAATATCGAAGAAAATTCACAGAAGGTTGTGGAGTTATAGAAATTACAAAATGTAGAAATGCAAATGACAGAAATGTGAAACGTGGAAATGCAGAAAAAATAGAAATGTGGAATTTTGAGACATGGAATATAGCCATATAACACATCCCTTTGACCCGATTTACGATCGGAATTCCCGTATATTGATTTTGGGAAGTTTTCCATCCGTGAAATCCAGGGAACAGCAGTTTTTCTATGGACATCCAATGAACCGTTTCTGGAAGGTGATGGCAGGTGTATTGGAAAAAGCTGTTCCGGTAACGGTGGAAGAAAAAGAGCAATTTCTTTTGGAAAATGGCATTGCAGTCTGGGACGTTATCGAGAGCTGCGATATCAAAGGTTCCAGTGACAGCAGTATCCGAAATGTGGTTCCTACCGATATAGCCGGGGTGCTTAAGGAGAGTCATATCAAAAAAATCTATACCAATGGAAAAACAGCCGGGACACTGTTTACAAAATATCAGGAAAAAGCAATTGGGAGACCTGCAGTGATTCTGCCTTCCACCAGCCCTGCAAATGCAGCATATTCTTTGGAACGGTTAATTCAGATATGGAAGGAAGAATTGGATTTTTCATAGAGAGAGTTGGATTTCATGAGAAAGAAAATAAGGATTTTTCAAAAGAAAGTAGGGGACAAAAGAACAAGGGTATATTAAAATAGGAATGTATATACTGAAAATCAGCAAAAATACAGATGGGGGTATTAGAAATGGCAAATGACAGAAGACCGGATGATATGGTCCGAATCACAACACCAGAACTGGCACAGGCATTTATCGACGAACAGGTGAAGCTGGTGCAGGAGCAGGTAGGAGACAAAAAAGTTCTGCTGGCACTTTCCGGAGGTGTGGATTCTTCCGTAGTGGCAGCACTGCTGATCAGAGCAATCGGCAAACAACTGGTATGCGTGCATGTAAATCATGGACTGTTACGTAAAGGCGAGCCGGAGCAGGTAATCGAAGTATTCCGCAATCAGATGGATGCAAACCTGATTTATGTGGATGCAACAGACCGCTTCCTGGATAAACTGGCAGGCGTGTCAGATCCTGAGAAGAAACGTATGATCATTGGTGGAGAATTCATTGAAGTATTCGCAGAAGAAGCACGAAAACTGGAAGGCATTGAATTCCTGGCACAGGGAACCATCTGGCCGGATATTCTGGAAAGTGAACATGGGATCAAAGCCCATCACAATGCCGGCGGTCTTCCGGAAGACATGAATTTTGAACTGGTTGAACCGGTAAAGATTTTGTTTAAAGATGAAGTTCGTGTGGTTGGAAAACAGCTGGGACTTCCGGATAACATGGTATTCCGCCAGCCATTCCCGGGACCTGGACTGGGTGTAAGATGTCCGGGAGCTATCACCCGTGACAGACTGGAAGCTGTCCGTGAATCCGATGCTATCTTACGAGAAGAGTTTGCGAAAAATGGTCTGGAAGGAAAAGTATGGCAGTACTTTACCGTTGTACCGGATTTCAGGTCAACCGGTATCAAGGATGGCAAGAGAGCCTTTGAATGGTCTGTTATCATTCGTGCGGTAAATACCACCGATGCCATGACAGCCACTGTTCAGGAAATCCCATTTGACCTGATGTGCCATATCGTTGACAGAATCACGAAAGAAGTGCCGGGCGTAAACAGAGTACTGTATGACTTTACACCAAAACCCACCGGAACGATTGAGTTTGAGTGATAACGAGCTAAGCGAATTAGAACCAATCCGGCATAGCCGGATAGAATAAAAAGGACCAGAGCCCGGATGAAAATTTATTTTCATTCCGGGCTCTGGTCCTTTTTATTCGTAACATGCGAAGCATGTAGGTTCTGATTCATTTGGTGACAACATACAGCGAGATGAAGCGAAGCGAAATCGAGCTGCTTTAGGGCTGCTTTACTGCCAGTAGATTTGTGAAAAAATACTGCCTGTTTTTCAAGATTTGAAAACAGGCAGTAGGTGTTTCTGCGACACATGTGTCATGTGGTCTCTAAGCATGTGGATGGGCAGATGTATTAAGTATATAAGCTCATATAGGAGCATTAGATATAGCTTTTGGAGCAGAAGTGACGAGATTGTGGGAAAATGATACCATAAAAATGAAGAAAATGAAGGAATAATACAAAGCGAAATTAACGAATTTGCAGAAAACCTGTAACGAATTCCTATTTTTTCAAATATATCTAATAGATTAGCTAAAAACCAGTCAGAAAGGAGGTGGAAAGTTTGGCTACTGAGAATCATAACGATATGTATGACAATGCTGTGGATAATAATGCTGTGCATGACAATGCTATGAATGACAACGATATGAACAACAACGATATGAACAATGTTTATCAGCAGTATGCACAGAGTGTATATCGTTTTCTGCTATCGAAAACCAGAAATGAGGACCTGGCGGAAGAACTCACCCAGGAAACCTTTTATCAGGCAATCAAAAGCATCGACAGATTTGATGGAAGCTGCAAACTTTCTACCTGGCTGTTTGGCATTGCAAAAAACCAGTGGTACAACTATACCCGCAAACACCCTCAGATGCAGGATATATCGGAATATCAGGATGAATTGAAGTCGGATGATTCGGCGGAAGATGTGGTCTTGAAATCTTTAAAAAGGGTGGAACTGGTACGCATGCTTCATAATTGTCCGGAGCAATACCGGGAGGTGTTGTACCAGAGGATTTTCGGAAACCTGTCTTTTCGGGAAATCGGAGAAGTGCTGGGCAAGTCTGAAAACTGGGCGAGAGTAACCTATTATCGAGGCAAACAGCAGCTAAAGGAAAGGATGATGAAGAATGAAAACTAAAATTCCCTGCGCCATGATCAAAGATATTATGCCGACATATCTGGATGAGTTAACCTCCCGGGAAACCAATGAAATGATAGAAGAGCATCTGAAAGAATGTGAGGCCTGCAGCAAGCTGTTTGCGGACATGAAAGAACCTAAAACAGATGAAATGGAAGAAAACAAAGAGACAGTAGAAATAGACTTCCTGAAGAAAAACAGAAAACGCTCCGAACGAATTTTAAAAATTTCTGTTCTGATTGCAGTAGTTGGCCTTTTCATTGGGCTGATGGCGCCGCTTTTTGTAAAGCATGAACTGTCCTGCGAGGAGATAAATCTGGATCTTACCGTTGGAAATGTGACAATAGACAACGAATATGTGGAGGACGGTCTACTCAGTCTGACAGCAAGGGCATATGGTTCTTACGGAATCAGCAGAATTGATTTTCTGGAAGAGAACGGAATCGTCACGATCAAAGTAACTGGAGCAAGAGATAGAATTTTTACGGAGCCTGTTTATATGGCCATGTATAATCCTGCCCACACCATAAAGGAAGTCAGACTGGGAGACAGCATCCTATGGAAAGATGGAATCACTGTTTCCCAGGATACGTTAAGAAGCTATCAAACAGCACATCCCTATGTGGGGGATCATGTGAAAAATGGAGAAACTCTGTCCGCTCTTAAAGTATCAGACACCTTGGGGGGATATACTATGGAGCTTCATACCAAGGAAGAACCCTATGGGATGACAATTGCCCTGAAAAAGCCGGTGGAAGAAGAAAAAGAAAGCTACCTGAATCGTTACATGGGATTTGCTGCATGCAACTGCATGGCCCTTATTGATAATTTGTCCTATGTAAATTTTCAATATGAGGTGGCAGGGGAGACCAGGGAAATAGAGTGGGATTTGGAAAAAGCAAACCGGCTGCTTGGAAAACCGGTTAAGGAATATGGAGAATCAGAAATTGCGTTGGAAAGCCTGAAATGGGATTATTGGAAGTGATCAGAAAAAGAAGAAAAATAGATGCCTGGAACAAGAGCTACAATAAAAAAGGACTTCTGTGATAATGAAATCATAGAAGTCCTTTTGGCATTGCGTAACGATTCAAAATCCCATTTTCTAAGCAAAGTTTTGTATCTTTCCTTAGGACTAAAATTCATTTCCCGGGAATTTTGGAATTCCGTCAAAACCGACCTGCAGATCAGCATCTGTAGGAATGTAATCTGACATGGTACCATCATGGAATTTCTCATATGCCACCATATCGAAATAGCCGGTACCTGTTAAACCAAAGAGGATGGTCTTTTCTTCTCCGGTTTCTTTACATTTCAGAGCTTCATCGATGGCTGCGCGGATTGCATGGGAGCTTTCCGGAGCAGGAAGAGTACCCTCAGTTCTGGCAAAGAACTCAGCCGCCTGGAATACAGAGGTCTGTTCTACAGCTACAGCTTCCATCAGTCCATCATGATACAGCTGGGAAAGCGTAGAGCTCATACCATGGAAACGAAGTCCGCCGGCATGATTTGGAGAAGGGATAAAGCCACTTCCTAAGGTATACATTTTAGCAAGAGGACAAATCATGCCTGTATCACAGAAGTCATAAGCAAATTTACCACGGGTAAAGCTTGGGCAGGATGCAGGTTCTACAGCGATAATTCTATAGTCCTTTTCTCCACGAAGCTTTTCACCCATAAATGGAGCAATAAGACCACCCAGATTGGAGCCACCACCGGCACAGCCGATGATAATATCCGGAGTAATATTGTATTTATCCAAGGCAGCTTTTGCTTCCAGACCGATGACAGACTGATGCAAAAGAACCTGATTCAGTACACTACCAAGTACATAACGATATCCTTCATTTTTTGTAGCCACTTCAACTGCTTCAGAGATAGCACATCCAAGAGAACCTGTTGTTCCGGGATGGGCTGCTAAAATCTTGCGACCTACTTCGGTATCCATGGATGGAGAAGGAGTAACGTTTGCTCCGTATGTACGCATCACTTCTCGTCTGAATGGTTTCTGTTCATAAGAAACCTTTACCATGTAAACCTTGCAGTCTAAATCAAAGTAGGCACAGGCCATGGAAAGTGCAGTACCCCACTGACCGGCACCGGTTTCTGTTGTAACACCTTTCAGTCCCTGTTTTTTCGCATAATAAGCCTGGGCAATGGCAGAATTCAGTTTGTGGCTGCCGCTGGTATTGTTACCTTCAAATTTATAATAAATATGGGCAGGTGTTCCCAAAGCCTTTTCCAGATAATATGCACGAACAAGTGGTGCCGGACGATACATTTTGTAAAAATCACGGATTTCTGTAGGAATTTCAATAAATGGTGTAGTGTCATCCAGTTCCTGATCAATCAGTTCCTTACAGAAAATAGGGGAAAGCTCCTCTGCTGTTAATGGCTGTAAGGTGCCCGGATTTAACAAGGGAGCCGGTTTATTTTTCATATCAGCACGAAGGTTATACCATGCTTTTGGAATCTCGTCTTCTGATAAGTAAATCTTATATGGGATTTCGTGGTTCATAATGGTTCCTCCTAAAATTATTTTCAAATGAATGATTTGATTGATTAAGTTTTTCTTATTATTGCACTGGAAAAACACTTTGTCTAATGATAAAATTCAAATATATAATAAGAAAAACTTATGAAAAAGATTATTTCTGAGAAAACAGGAGCCATCATGAACTTTAATCAGTTAGAATACTTTGTCAGTGCTGCACGGCATATGAATTTTACAAAGGCAGCAAAGGAGTGCTATATCTCCCAGACAGCCATGACGCAGCAGATTCAGGCTTTAGAGAAAACCTTAGGCGTGAAGTTATTTATTCGGGATAAACATCACATGGAACTGACTACAGCCGGAAGTGTTTATTTAAAAGAAGCAAAGGCAATCTTAAAGCGAAGCGATGAGGCTATGCGACTTGCCAGAATGGCATCGGAAGGTATGGATGGAGAGATCACCATTGGTTTCATTTCCGGATTTGGTCAGAGTGACTGTTATGAAATACTACGTGGGTTTCGTGAGGCATTCCCCAATATCAAGATCAAATTATACAGGGATACCATGAGTGGGCTCATGGAGTCTTTACAAAAGGGAGAGTGTGATGTGGCCTTTACAGTGCAGCCTCACCAGAGAAATTTTGAGGATATGAACAGGCTTTATATCAGAAGTTATCCGCTTTTTGTTGCCATGTCCCCACAGAATAGATTATCCGAAAAGACAGAAATAGAATGTAAAGAGCTGAAGGATGAGTCCTTTATCATTATGCAGCCATCTGCCAGATCCAGAGATGAGATGGAAGAGATGTTATGGGTTTATCAGCGTGGCGACTTTCTGCCCCAGGTTGTGGCGGTGGAAAAAGAACCGGAAACCATTATGCTCATGGTATCATTGGGGATTGGCGTTA